>NZ_JBALOQ010000036.1:0-1460 GCF_036962705.1 Bacillus sp. JJ1562 | reverse complement strand
TGGCAACGTCTTTATGACCCACTTCCTGTGGGCCTAAAAATCGGGCGCAAATACGCCAAGGCGTATTTGATAAAAGAGGTGATTGAAATGGGAAATCAGCTTCATCCATCTGTACAGGAATTTAAGGCCTTTGTTAAAAAACATCCTGTGCTGGTTCAGGAAGTGCGAAAAGGAACACTTAACTGGCAAGAAGTATATGAAGATTGGTATATACTTGGTGAGGAAGATGAAAAGTGGAAAAAGTTTAAAGATAGTAATAGCAATGGCAATACAGAAGATAGCGGCAAAACCGATTTTATCGGAAAGATTTTTTCATCCTTAAAAAATACAGATATGAATAATCTGCAGCAGCAAATCTCAAATGTAGGGGAAGCCATTTCAACAATTCAAGCCGTTATTCATCAATTTCGTGGGGATGAAAAGCAACAGCAGATGCGAACTACCCGAGAAGCTCGTCATCCTTTTGCCTTTCGCAAAGATTAGGCGAGAAGGGGGTAGAAGATGCGACAAGAAACATATGAATACCTCAAATCAAAAAAACAACTACGTGCTTTTGTTCGACAAAATCCCATTTGGTACCGAAAATTAACCCGGAATCCAAGAGATTATCCAAGCTTGGAAAATGAGGCAAAAGCATATTTCAAACAAACCCTACCACATAAAGTTCAAAAAATTAACCAGTCATTGGAAATGGCCTCATTCATGCTTCAAATGTATCAAGGCATGCGACAGAGTGATTAAGTATGTAAGGAGCCAATCTTTATTTATGGCTCCTTCTTTACATGGGCAAGGTTATTTGGGAAGTTAAAGGAAAAGCTAGGAAAAATATAGCTAATACTATTGAATTAACGCAGTAGATGCGATTCGTAAAAATTCGTGGTATAGTGGATGTGGAGGTGTTAATTTTGATAGCCACAATCGAAAAAGTTGAAATTCTTGAAGAGGCGCAAGAACTTTCATCCATGATTCTACGTTCAGAACTAGCAGAGGAATACCGAAGCAGTTTAAATACATTACAAAAAGATAGAGAAGCGCAGAAACTAATCGCTGATTTTCAAAATATGAAGGAAAAATATGATGAGGTTCAACGATTCGGGAAATACCATCCTGATTTTCGAACTGTTTCAAAAGAGACAAGGGAACTTAAAAGAAAGCTTGATCTTCACGAAACGATTGCTGATTTTAAAAAAGCAGAGGATAATATACAAAAAGTCCTTGATGAAATTAGCGTGCTACTAGGTGGAGCTGTATCAAAGCATATTAAAGTCCCAACTGGGAATCCTTATTTTGATTCTATGTCAAGCTGTGGCGGTGGCTGTGGAAGTGGTGGAGCTTGCGGCTGTAAGTAACCGATTCTTTGCGAAAAAGTAAGTTTTCTACTTTATTTCATATTGTAAAATTTTTACTTGATATGCTAAACTAATTATAACTTTATTCAGCAAGACTGAATAAAGTTAAGC
>NZ_JBALOQ010000035.1:96591-100086 GCF_036962705.1 Bacillus sp. JJ1562 | reverse complement strand
TACTAATATTATGAACACAATGTGACATAATGATTATTCAATTTATATATAACTACAACTATAATAGAAGAGCATTCAAATATTACAGGGATATTACAAATGTAATAATCATCCCCTCACATTTGAATAGATTTGGAGTGATTACATGAAATTCAAACTACCAGGAAGTTTCTTCCATAGAATGATTTTATTCGTGAGTATTTTGGCCATTATACCGGTCATTATTGTTGGAATATTTTCATTCATTCGTTCTACTTCTGTTGTAGAAAATTATGTTGCCAAAGAAAAAGAGCATAGCGTGTACCAAATCCAAACAAATGTCGAACAGGTTATTAAGTCGGTTGATCAGTCCTTAACTCAATTAGCATCTTCGTCAAAAATAATTGAATCCTTAAGGGAACCACTTACAACACGACAGTTCCAGCTCTATAACCAGTTAAGAGACGACCTAAGTCATCAGCAAACATTTGATACTCGTTTAACAGATGTTGCACTTATAAGTTTCCAAAACAACTGGCTTGTTAATAACTATGGATTGCAACGAATTTCTGAAGCTCAGCTTCATGAACTTTTAGATCGCTACCTTTCCCTTAAGACAAGCTCTGTTTGGCTATTAGAAAAAAACACGAATGACCCCTTGTACAAACAAGTGGCCTCCCGTGCTTGCGGCTATAATTTAAATTTGATTAAGAAAATACCGGTCGTCTCATCTAATACAACAGGAATGATTATCGCAAATATACCGACATGTAGTTTTCGTGATATCTTACAAAAGGACGATTCTTTAGAAACCTTTTACATTCTAGATGAAAATGAAAACGTTGTCCTCCATAATGATACAGAGAAAGTTGGACAAGCTTTCGAATATCATGATGTCCTAACCGAAAACACATCGATTAAAAATGATACTGGTCAATTTACCATTACATCAGACAATACAGATTATCTATTTACCTATCGAAAATCGTTTTACAATGGCTGGATCTATGTCTCCATTGTCGAGCTTAATGAGTTGACAGCGCAGTCTAGGTCGATTGGATGGTTGACGCTTGCTATCACATTGTTGATAGCTGGAATTTCGTTATTATTGGCGTTATTTGGTAGTAGGATTATCTATCAACCTATTAAACAATTACAAAATGTCATTTTACATTCAATCACCAATAAAGAAGAACGCGATGATAGAAATGAATTCGTCTTTATCGAAAACCATGTTAAAGACATGCTGACGCAAAACGATATTTTGGAAAAATCATTGCAAAATCAAATTAATCAGCTAAAGCAATTTTTTATGCACCGGCTCTTAACTGGCAAAGTTACAGAAGAAGAACTGGAAGGTAGAATGAAATATTATGGTTATAATTTAGATTATAAATGGCTTAGTGTGCTAACTGTTCAAATCGATAGTCTTGAGGGAACTTCATACAAATCAAAAGAAGAAGATGTATTATTATTTGTTATCAATGGTCTCGTTGAAGAACTAATCCCAAGTGACGAGCGAATGATGCCAATCGTTAACAAACAAACTCAAGTCACCTTATTATCAAGCGATATTGAATCAAAAACTGAGTTTAATCAGTATGTAAATGTTATCGCTGAAAAAATCCAGAAAAAGGTAAGGGAAGAATACAGTATTCCTGTCAGTATTGGCGTAAGTGAACCATTTAATGATGTTCTTGAGACAAGAACCGGTTATAAAGAAAGTCTCGAGGCACTTAAATATACACTAAAATTTGGCACTGAATCGATTATCTTCTTTGAAAATCTTGAAATTGGCAAAGGATTACACACCTATTTCCCTAAACGAATTGAAAATGAACTATTTGATTCAATCAAGGTTAACGACAAAGAGAAAGTATATGACTTACTCAACGAGTTAATTGACGAAATCTTCTCCGATGATTTAAATCATGTTCAATATCAAATTTCATTAGTGCGTTTCTTAAGTGATTTAATAGAGTTGATGCATACATTAGCAATAAACGTTCTAGATTTAGAAGACAATCGCTCGATTTTTGAAACGATTTATGAACAGAAATCGAGAGAAGATGTGAAGGAATGGTTTATAACTGTGGTGATTGATCCTCTTCTTCAAAAAATTGAGGATCGATCTGAATCACAATATAAGTCTATATCAGAAAACATTGTTCATATTATCCATGAAGAATTTGAATCTAATATTACACTGGACATGATTGCGAGTAGACTTCATTATAACCCGAACTATTTGAGTAGCATTTTTAGAAAAGAAATGAACATATCGTTTAGTGAATATTTATCAATGTATCGAATCAATATGGCAAAAAAATGGCTTGCTGAAACGGAGATCTCTGTTAAAGATATCTCAGATAAACTGAACTTTAACAACTCACAGAACTTTATTCGCTCCTTTAAGAAAATCGAAGGAACGACACCTGGTAAATACCGTGAATCTGTGAAGGCTCAGTAGAAATAGAATAGGATCTAACAAAAGGAGACACACTTATGCAAAAAATAATTGTCTCTCAAAATGGAGATGGGGATTTTACGACGATCCAAGCCGCTATTAATGCGGTTCGGGTCTTTCCATTGGAACATGTGAGGATTGATGTAAAAGAAGGTATATACGAGGAAATCATAACGGTACCTGAAAACAAACCCAATATCTCCATCATCGGTGCTGGAGAAAACAAAACGATTATTACGGGATGTAAATACGCCCGCATGAAAACTGAGAATGGCAGTGAAATCGGGACATTTGAAACGGCTGTTTTTCATGCATTTGCAGACCTCCTTCATTTGGAACATCTAACGATTCAAAATGTCGCTGGTTTCGGTGATGAGATTGGTCAAGCACTTGCACTATATGTAGCTGGTGACAAGTGTATGTTTAAACATGTAAGGCTACTAGGAAATCAAGACACTCTTTACACATCTAAGGGTAGACATTATTTTTCAAAGTGTTATATAGAGGGGCATGTCGATTTCATCTTTGGTTCAGGTGTTGCTGTTTTTGAGGATTGTACGATCCATAGCCTCCGAAAAGGCTTTATTACCGCTGCTTCTACTCCAGAGGAAAATGAATTTGGCTTTTGTTTCATAAATTGCAAATTGACTGGATCCAAAGAAGCAATGGAAGTTTATTTAGGTCGTCCATGGCGACCTTATGCCCAGACAGTATTTATCAATACTTGGATGGGTGAGCATATTCATCCACATGGGTGGGATAATTGGCGAAATGAAGAAAATGAAAAAACAACTCGATATTTTGAATTTGGTAGTTCAGGACCCGGAAACAAATCCACCAGAAGGGTTACCTGGGCAAAACCATTAACCAAAGAGCAAGCTGCCAAATACAGTTTAGAAAATATCTTCCATTCAAAAGATTCATGGTTACCAAAATAAGCTCCCTTATTATTTGGGTACACGCTTACTGCTTTTTAGCCCGAGCGTGTGCCGCAAAGTACTTCTTACGGGACATGCTTACTGCTTTTCGGAACGAGCGTGTACCGCTAA
>NZ_JBALOQ010000035.1:78784-96554 GCF_036962705.1 Bacillus sp. JJ1562 | reverse complement strand
GTACCGCTAAACACTTCTTACGGTACATGCTTACTGCTTTTCGCAACGAGCGTGTACCGCTAAACACTTCTTGCGGGACACGCTTACTGCTTTTCGGAACGAACGTGTACCGCTAAACACTTCTTGCGGTACATGCTTACTGCTTTTGGAACAAGCATGTACCGCTAAACACTTCTTGCGGTACACGCTTACTGCTTTTCGGAACGAGTATGTACCGCTAAACACTTCTTGCGGTACATCATCTTTAATCTAATCCAATGTATTCAAAATAATCAAAGTCAGCAAAGTTCGATGATTCTACACCATTGGAACTAGCGTACATTCCTATATACGCTCCTGTAAATCCACCTGCAACATCTGTACTTAAAATTCTTCCATCTACATCTTCCTTTAGAATTTCCCACTTTTCTGGTACTCTCGCAAAATAAAAATGATAGACCTGTCCATATGCCTCCACTTTTAGAAAAACCTTTTGATGTTGATAAGGTCTTACAGCAAGGATTTCTTCGTGGCCTGCTTCTCTTTTTATTAATCGAATCTCTGATTGTACGTATTCAACGCGGTAGTGGAAATCAGTATTTTGCAGTAGGACTAATCCTGCAACCTCATGCCTATTGTTTGGCGAAAACTCCATTTTTGTTCGAGCAGCAAAGTTGATGTGACATTGTCTTCGTCCAATAAAAGCAGGGTTAACTGCCTCTGTAATTGTTTCAGGCTTTAATCGTATACGTAAATGTCCTCGGCGTTCCTGTAATGACCAAAAATCCCCTCTTGGTGTACGGATAAAATTCCATTGCATTCGTAAATCTGATAAATCAAAATGATCGCAAACTGGGTCTGTTGGCCATCTTTGTTCCTCTAAATTAGGTTTTACCCCTTCAACTTCAACTATGCCTTTACCTGGATTGACAACTGGCCACCCATCTTCCCATTTGATTGGTACAAGAAAAGATTCCCTGCCTAGGTTACGATACCCGCCATCGTATGGACGTGATCCCAAGCAAACCATCCACCATTCACCCATACTCGTTTCAACAAGATCACCATGCCCTACATTTGCAATCGGATAATCTCTTCCCAAATGACGATGTGTCAGAATTGGATTTATTTTAGCACCTTCATAAGGGCCAGTAATCGATTCACTGCGAGCAACGGTGATAGAATGAGTAAAGCCAGTGCCACCTTCCGCAATTAGTAAATAATACCTTCCGTCTACTTTATAAATATGTGGTGCCTCCTGGGCATGAACATACTTTAGTGCCCCGTCCCAAAGACTATATTTCTCTCCGGTCAATTGCTTTGTTTCTAAGTCCAATTCCTGAAGCCAAATTTCCATATGTTTTGGGTACAGCTGACCACCTGGTGGCCGTCGATTTGCCGTTACATATACTTTCCCGTCATCATCGAAAAATAAGGATGTATCGATACCAGGACAGTCATCTAACCAATATGGGTCAGACCATGGACCATCAGGGTTCTCTGCTGTTACAAAGAAATTTCTTCTGGCACCCGTTTGACTTTCCACAAAGGTTGTAATGACATAAAAGATTCCTTTATTATATCGGATGGTTGCTGCATAGATTCCTTTTGAATTCGGTGTCCCATCAAGGTTTAGTTGGCTTGATCGACTGAGTACATGTCCGATTTGCCGCCAGTTTACTAAGTCCTTACTATGAAAAATGGGAATCCCCGGAAAATATTCAAATGTGGATGTGACTAAATAATAATCATCCGCGACACGACAGATAGATGGGTCTGGATAAAATCCCGGTATAATTGGATTTTTAAAAGTAGTAGCCATAAGATTCCCCCCTTTTAACTTTATTCAGCAATGTCCCCTACTTCTATAAGTTGGGGATAAATCAAAAGACTATAAAATTCAGCGGCTGATTCAAACCCCGACTGAATAAAGGTAAGCCTCCGGCTGATTCCACAGATTTTCAGGCGTATTTAATTAGTGAACTGAAAAATAGTCGAATTCTGCATATCCTTTGCTTTTTTCAAGTTTACTGTTATAACAGTAGATTCCGATTTGTGCACCAACCCATTTACCAGGCGCAGCTTCAAATTCCTCATTTACCTTCTTAAAGGTGACTCCATCCTCACTGTAACTAAAGCTACATATTGCTCCCTTATCTACCTCTACACGTAGAAATAGTTCATTTCCATTTAAATGCCCGACCAAGACCTCGTTCTGTAGCTTCTCTTCATCCCCGCTATGATAAAAGACACCTAATTGATCCTCAACTTGTTTAATTACAATGGAGGCGTATTGTCTTCCTAGAATAACTAATCCGGTTCTATCATGTTCCTTTTCAGGAGCAAATCTCAGTTTTGTTGTCACATTAAAGGTTTCAGCAGGGAATTTCTGAGTCATGATATTTGGGATACGGTAAAGATTGGTTTCACCAGGATGTCCAATTGCGTGTAATCGAAGCATTTGCCCATTTATTTCATACCAATGATATTTTTGATTGGCTTGCCATTGCCACTGGAGCCCTAATTGATTAGAGCTAAAATCATCACTCATGTCAGGAACAATAATCTCTGAAGCTACTTTCGATTCTGGCTTTTCCCATTGGAGAACAGGTTCACTGATTCCTTCATCATTTTGGTTATGACCCATTACTGGCCAATCATTTTCCCAAACCATGGGTTGGAGATGGACAATTCGACCGTACGCTCCCTTATCCTGAAAATGAAGAAACCATGATTCTCCTGTTTCAGTCTCAACCCAACCACCTTGATGAGGGCCATTTATATTCGATTTTCCCTGATGTAACACGATTTTATCTTCATAAGGACCAAATATATGTTTCGAACGAAGAATGGTCTGCCAACCTGTTGCAACTCCGCCTGCAGGTGCAAAAATATAATAATAGCCATTGCGTTTGTATAATTTCGGCCCTTCAATCGTCTGATGGTTTTCATTCCCATCAAAAACATGGATTCCTTCATCCAAAAGCTCAGTTCCATCTGGCTTCATTCGACTAATATGAAGAATGCTTTTAAATCCGATTCTGCTTTTCGCAAACGCACTCACGAGGTAAGCTTGCCCATCGTCATCCCAAAATGGACAAGTATCAATCCATCCTTTTGTTTTCTTAACCAAATGTAGGGGTGTCCATTCTCCAGCAGGATCGTCTGCCGTACTCATAAAAACTCCTTCATCTGGCGCACCAAAGAACACCCAAAACTTTCCGTCATGATAACGAAGACTAGGCGCCCAAACGCCATCACCATGACGTGGTTTATCGTAGCTTTCAAATGGTAATGTATCCGCTACATGATTGATAATCTTCCAGTTAACGAGATCAGTAGAATGTAAAACTGGTAAACAAGGGGACATATGAAAGCTAGATGAAACCATATAATAGTCATTGCCTACTCGAATAACGTCTGGGTCCGAGTAATCTGCATGTAAAATTGGGTTTTGAAACATTCCATTTTCTAAATCGGCTTGCCATACATTTCGAACGGCAAGACTTTTCTTAGCTTCCGTCATGTATTTATTCAACTCCAAACAAATTATTTGATTGTGAGAGTACTATTTTTTTGCATTTAATATAGAACATAACCACTCAAAAGATTGGTCACCGCTTATTTCATGACCACCTTCAAATAGCTGCCAATTTACAAGGTGTTCAACATTACGATCAGAATAGATACTTTTAATTTGTTCAATTGCTTTTTCTGTTTCTTTTACAGGAAAGAGGTGGTCCATTTTTCCTGCCTCAACAAATAACGGGCGTGGCACCATTAAGGCGATTAGTTCAGGCATCTTTGCGTATTGCAGTATTCCAGGTACATAATTGTCTAAACAATGCCTTCTGTTCATAATGCTTCCTTTGAATGTATTGGTATAGCCCGATATAACAGTCGCCTGAATACGCTTATCTAGTACAGATGTATAGGCTGCAACAAGTCCGCCTCCTGAAATTCCCATACAGCCGATTCGAGAAGCATCAATTTCCTCAAATTCTTCCATAAAATCTAATACTTTTTGACATTCAAAAACACGAAGTCCTGCAAGCGTCTTACCATAAAGGAGCAATTGGCTTGCCAATGAATAACAAGAATTATCTGATGGTGATTGGCGCATGTCGTTTGAATAGGTTCGCTCCCCAAAACCAATTAATTCCGGCGCCATCACAACAAATCCACGTTTCACAAGCTCAATAGCGAAATCTTTATGTAATCCAGGGTCGCCGTTTCGGTCATTACCTTTAGGGTCTAGCCCCACAATATCTTTGTTTCCATATCCATGACCATGCAATGCGAGAATGGCTGGAGCTTTTTTACCATTCAGATTGTTTGGAACTAGGGCATACATCTGTAACCGAATAGTTGCTAGTGTAGTAATCTCAATACTGTACCTTGTATACTGGTCATAAACCTTTTGTTCTATTATTGTAGGTTGAAGTGGTACATCACTCTTATAAGTCCCAATTAACTCTTGAAATTTTGAAGTTAATGATGATTGCCATTCCTCGTCATAGGTTGATGGGTTATTTTTTACTGTATCTTGATATAATTCATCCAAAAATTGATGGACTACCCACATGTAAGTACCTCCATATTTTTATATCCAACTATGAAAAGCTATAGATCTTGTTTTAAAACATTGCTAGACTCTACTATCTGCAAATAATTTGGACTTGCCATTTGTGTCGCATAGCCATCAATATTTTTATTATCGACGTGTTTTAAAATTACTGCTGGAGTAGAGTTATGTTGGTTTCTCATTGAGAAATGATCAATATTGACATGCTCGCTATCCTCAATTTGCAGTCCAGCACCTTGGCGAGTTTCAATTCGGACATGATGGATATCTAAATTTGAAATATACTTTCCGAAAATACCCGCTCCAGCCATTACTAATTCTTCTTGAACCATGTCCGGCTCCCCGCCCTCTTCATTAGGGTCAAGGGTCATTTCAATTGTGGAATGGTGGATTGAAATATCGCGTATCGGTTGTTCAGGCAGACCGTAAATAAACCCAGCTGCTGCTCGGCAGTTTTTTGCTGTAATATTACTAATTTGGATATGTTCAATTTCAGGTGTCTTTTCGGTAATTGGCTGTTTCCTAAGACTATTCACTGTCGGATCTTTCTCATTCACACCATGGCGATAAAACGAATTAATGGCAATTGGACATAATACATCTTCCATATAAATATTGTTCACTAGAATATTTTTCACGTATCCGCCACGTTCTCGGTTTGTTTTTATACGTACCCCACGGTCTGTTCCAATAAATGTACAGTTCGATATCGTTACATTTTTAATTCCACCGGACATCTCACTTCCAAGAACGATTCCTCCATGTCCATGGTGCATTGTGCAGTTTGTTACAACTATATTTTCTGTCGGCTTACCTACTCTTCTTCCGTCTTCATTAATACCTGATTTTAAGACGAGACAGTCATCCCCAACAGCGAAGTGGCAATCTGAAACTCGTACATTAGAACAAGAATCGATGTCAAATCCGTCACCATTAGGCGCGTCTGCTGGATTTTCAAAGGTTACATTATGAACGGTGACATCGTCGCAATAAACGAGATGTGTATTCCAAAATGGTGAATTTTTTAAAGTGACACCTTCAATTGTGACATGCTTACAGTCCAACAATTGCAATAAAGGCGGACGTAAAAATTGTGAATCCCATTCAACTAGATTGGTTTCAATGGGTTCCATGAAGTCTTGATTAAGCACGGCAATTCGTTCGGTCGTTTTTGAAGAATAGGCTGTACTATTTTTACGGAGCTGTCTATTAATCAACCACCATGCTTTCCCTTGCCCATCAAAGGAACCTTCTCCTTTTATTGCAACATTGTCGAGTTTTTCCCCAAAAATTAATGGGGAATATCCATAGCACTCATAGCCAGACCAACGTGTTTTAACGGGTTGGTAGCGATCAAAATCATCATAAAATCGGATTGTTGCACCCGCTTCTAAGTAAAGAGTTATATTACTTTTAAGTACAATCGGTCCTGTTAAATACGTTCCAGCTGGCACAAAAACAGTTCCCCCACCATTTTCGGCAGACTGATTAATTGCCTGAGCAAAAATATCCGTATGATCAGTACTGTTATCTCCAATTGCTCCTAATTGTGTGATGTCTAAAAAAGCCATTCTATTCCCTCCAACAATTATTTGCTATTTCTCTTGTAATCTATTTTCAACGTGTTGATAAAACATCTCGGAACCCTTAATAGGGATTGCTATTTTTCGAGCTAATTTGTGTAATTGCAATCGGATCAGGGTAGCTTGGGTACCGGCATTCATGTCCCCTTCGTATAAACCTTTCCCTAAATGAACGGCAACAGGCATATCGGGATAAAACTCATCAGATTTTACCTGTGCAACATTTGGCGCAGTCGGCGAATGGTCAATTTCTCTTGAAAAACCGCCATCAGGGCGTTTTAGTTTTTCGATATTATCAACCGTAATTTGAATAATCTCTTCAAGTTCGTGTTTGGGAATTTCTAGATTGATATAGGATAATAAATCAATCGGATTCCTGATGTAGCACATATCCTTAGCTATTTCAGTTCGTAAACAGTGAAGAATGCTTTGATACATTTTTTCTACTTTCGGCATCGTTAACCCGAACTTATGGTAAAACGTATGAAGCTTAAAGGTCCCTGAGATTCGGACATACATGCTTCCTTCTCCCCAAAGACCTGTTAGTGGATCTTGAATGCTTTCTAAGTACTTAGCAGCAATTTGTATCATTTTTTCCTGGTTCTCTTGATCCATCTGCCCAATGTACATGCAGGATGATGCTAATAAGTCACAGCCTCGCCAACTATTCACTAAACTAATACTTTTCCATTTTTTTATGTATTCTTCTTCTGAATTTACGTAATGGGGTGCTTTATTAAGCTCTACAGGTGACTGATAGAAAGGTGAACCACCTAAACGGGATAATGAATTTACTGAATAATTGAAGGCCCTACTGACCATTACTTCATCATTTTTCATGTGTGGGTTATCATCTAGAAAAAATCCTGTTTTCGGGTCTTGTTTACGTTTGAAAAAAGAAATAAATTTTGCCCGTAATTCTACGGGCATTTTAGTAAGTAATTCATTCCGCGATAAAATATTTAAGGCTTGGGCAGTTGATTCGATATCAGGTGTAAAGGAGCTATCAGATACAGAGCTTTTTGCATAATAAAAACCGCCTGTAATCGGATCATATTGACCTGCCAGCCATTCAAAAAATCCATCAAATAGAGAATCTAATTTCTCAAAAGAATTGGTAATGTCCATCTGCAGCTCACCTTCATATTGAATTTTTATGTTTGTAACGTCCTATCAAACTACTCCTTCATCGAGCCAAGCATAGCTCCTTTCGTGAAGTATTTTTGTAGGAATGGATATACCATTAGTACAGGGATTGTTGCGACAACAATAACTGCCATCTTAATTGTAATATCTGGCGGTGGAATGTTTGTAAATTCTGAGCTATCGTAGCTAAGTCCACTCGCAAGAACTACGATCTGTCTTAGTAAAACTTGAATTGGCCATTTTGCTGCATCATTGATATATAGGATTGCATGCATATATGTGTTCCAGTATGCAACTGCATAGAATAAAGATACGGTTGCTAAGGCTGGCTTTGAAATTGGCATTACAATTCTAAATAGGACCCCAAAGTCGTTACAGCCATCAATTTTCGCTGACTCTATTAATCCTTCTGGCAATCCCATGATGAAGCTTCGTAAAATGATCATGTTAAATACGTTGATTGTGACTGGTACAATTAACGCTGCATAACTATCAAGTAATCCAGTGTTTTTAACAATTAAGAAGGTAGGAATCATTCCACCACTAAATAACATCGTGAATACGAACAAGAACAAGATTTGTCTTCTACCGATCAAGTCCTTACGTGATAACCCATAAGCTGTTAATAATGAAATGAACATACTCCATAATGTACCGACGAGTGTCACTCCAATTGAAACGAATAATGCCTTAAAGATTGTATTTGTTGAGAAAATATATTTATAGGCATCTAAACTAAATACAGTAGGAAATAAGACAAAACGTTTATCTGCTAACTCTGCACTAGTAGTAAACGAGGCTGCAATAACATGTATAAATGGCAACACCATTGTAAGTGCGATCAAAATTAGCAATAAATTATTTCCTAAACGGAAGATCCGGCTTCCGAACTCTTTTTCTCCAACCATACTCTCACTCCCTTTGTTATAATCAATTGCGCCTTGGCGTATTTGCGCCCAGATTTTTTAGGCCCACACGAGGTGGGTCACAAAGACGTTGCCACAGGAAGTGGCGTTCTTAGTCTTTGATCTTAAGCTCGAAAAACTTCCTTTGAAAATCGGATGTCTCCGCCGGAGGCTTGAACTTTATTCAAGCTCTGTTGAATAAAGTTAGCTTAGTAAATACCTTCTTCTCCGAATTTCTTGGCCATTCTGTTTGCAAAGACAACTAGGACTAAACCAACGAGCCCTTTAAATAAGCCGACTGCTGTACTATAGCTGTATTGGCCCTGTAATAATCCAGTAACATATACATACGTATCAAAAATTTCAGCAACGCTACGGTTAGAAGCATTTAGTAATAGATATACATGCTCGAAACCAAGCTCTAAAACATCACCGATTTTTAGAATAAGTAAGACAATGATAACTGGTCGGATTGCAGGTAATGTAATATGCCAAATTTGACGTAATTTACTTGCTCCATCCATTTTTGCAGCTTCATATAACCCAGGATCTACCCCTGAGATAGCCGCTAAGTAAATGATGGTTCCCCAACCAGCACTTTGCCACACAACTTGTGTGATATAAATTGGTCTAAACCAATCGGAGTTCATTAGGAAGTTAACTTTATTCAAACCAAGACTTACTAATAATTCATTGATCAATCCACCATCCATTGTTAAAAGGACAAAACTTATGGAAACAATGATTACCCAACTCATAAAGTGTGGAATATAGATCAGTGACTGTATTGTTCTTTTAAAGAAAAGATTTTTTACCTCATTAAGCATCAATGCTAGGATTATTGGAATTGGAAACGCTATAAAAATATGCAATCCAAAAAGGAAAAGTGTATTCCGTAAAATCATCCAGAAATCCGAATCTGAAAACAAATGGATAAAGTGTTCAAACCCTACCCATTCACTTCCCAAAATCCCTTGATATGGTTTGTAATTCTGAAACGAGATCACTAGACCAAGCATTGGAACGTATTTGTAAATAAGTAAGTACAACAAACCTGGAAGGATCATCAAATATAATAGTTTATTTTTGAATATGCGCCTTTTTATCTCGGCTTTAAAGCTACGTTGCAAATCTTGGCTAACAACTGTCTTTTGTGTCGCTAGTTCTGTTTGGCTGTTTTGTTCAATAACTGTTTCTGACTTCACTCTCATCATCCCTTTCATCTATTATTTGCAATCGCTTACTTATTTGCTTTTAAAGGTTTGTCAAGCAAATATAATAGGAGTTGTTTATGTTACCGATTTTAAAAAAACCTTATACTTGTATTTTCTAAATACTTTTACATATCGTAAATAATCAAAGTTTCATATACCGGGTAGATTGTAGTAGTTTAGGAGATTTTGACGGCTTATCTTAGAAAATGATTATATCGACCACTTTTCGTTTTTCGAAAAAAAAGATTGTTTATTTGCTACTAAATAAGGGATGAACCATTGTACCACCGCTAATGCAAAGAGTACGAATGGTATACTATCTGCTTCAATGCCATTTACAAAAGTTAAGAAAATGATTATCCCAAAACCTCTACCCAAATTAATAATCGTTTCACGCAACACAACTGCTTCTGTCCTAAAATTTGATTTTAATGGAAGCTGTCCAATCATGTTATAGTAAAATGCTTCATATGAATTCCCCTGCAAAGGCTTAAAAATAGAATAGATGGACATAAACAAAATGACCGTTAAAGCAGATAAATCTGCAAGTAAAAAAACGGTAGATAAGGTAAACCCGGCAGCTGATAGTAGCAAATACTTTACAGTCCCTTCAGACTGTGCAAACCTTGAAATAAAATAACTTGAGATAATCGATAACGACAAAAACAAGATATTTAAATTAGCCACTGTCTGTTCTTTTAGAAAGATCTCATATAATAAAATAGATGGAATAAACGATAAAATTCCGTGTGGAAACCCCAAAATAAACCATCCAACCATTGATTTCTTAAACACTGGTTCCCTTTTTAAGATTAAGGGGAGGTACTTCATGTAATAGGATGTATGATGGTTCTCCTCTTTTTTCAGCTTCATGCTACCAATTGCTGCGATAGCAAACATGACGAAAGCTACACCGAAAACGATCATATAACCTTGGAAGCCTGAGTATAAACCGATGATAAATGCAGCAATTGCCGGACCCGAAAGATTTGTACCATTCATGACAATCGTATTTAACCCTAAAACCCGAAGTCGGTTTTTATCTGTTGAAACTTCATGGACGATTGTGAAATACCCTAACCAATATAAGGCTTGTGAAATACCTTTCATAATTGCAAAGAGAAGATAAAATGTGACAATTTCTTCTTGGGCTATTAAAATAAAAAGATAAAAGAAGGCAGTAATAAAGATACCTAATCGATATGCGAGCAGCTTTCCCTTCCGTTTTGCGAATTTGCCGATCGAGAATGTTGTAACAGCCTGGGCAAGGAGCGCCACTAAATTGAAGACAGCATTTATAAATAAGCTGTTTGTTAATCTCCATAGATAGATATTGAGAAAGATTAAAGACATAGAATTTCCGAATTGGTAAATAGCATGATTTACTAGGGAAATGACGGCCTGCTGATTTAATCTCTTCGCCTTGTCAATTTGGAACATAAGTACACATCCCTGAAATACAAAATATTAGGTTATTAGATTTTCCTGTTTATATGAATAAAATAAAAGGCTGTATTGCACAGCCTTTTATTTTTGCATTAAGATTTCGATGATTATTTAGACTTTTTATTTGACTCGTTAAATTCCTTGATTACATCATCTCCACCAGACTTCTTCCAATCATTAATTACTTTTTCAAAGCCTGCTTTATCAAGATCGCCTAAGATATATTGATATGTTGCATCTGTGATTTTTTGGTTAAGAAGTTCACCTTTTTCTGCAAATGTTGCAGAGTCAAGTGCAACTGTTGGGTCATGAATTAAGTAATTTTCATTATCAATAATTAAGTTTTCAGCCTTTTCCTTAGCTGGTAATGTAAATACTCCATCATATCTACCGTTAGTTTTAATTTCACCGATTTCAAGTGCCTGATATGGCTTCACATCACGATTTGTTAAGTCTTGGTCCTCAGATGCTAGAGCTCTGCCATCTTGTACTTCATAATGCTCGCCTTCAATTCCCCAGAAAATAAGGTTAGACAGTTCTGGAGTCATTAATTTATCAAAGAAACCAAGGATTCCTTTTAACTGTTCTTCCGTTTTTACAGCCGATTTCGGGAATAACACAACGTTACCATAACCTGGTATTGCCCATACGCCAAACTCGCCATTTGGTCCCTTAATAATGTTATGAACATCGTACTCAATGTCAGGGTTTAATTGAACTGCATCCTTGTGCAAGCTTACTACGTCAGCCATTGAACCGATATACATTCCAGCTGTACCATTTTTAAAGAATGCTTGTTGATCTTCTTTACTTGTTACTGGAAAGTCTTGGTTAATATATCCATTATCACGTAGCTCTTTAAAGTAATCCATTGTTTGGAAAAATTCATCAAACATAAATCTTGGTTGTAATTCCCCGTCTTTTTCTCCCCATCCATTAGGAGACCCAAACCATGATGCTACGGTATCAAATGCACCATAAGCTAAATCGGCGCGATCAGTAAGACCAAATGTATCATCTTTTCCGTTTCCATCTGGATCTTGTTCTGTAAATGCTTTAGCCATTGCGTAAATATCTTCCGTAGTTTCAGGAGTACCAATACCTAATTTATCTGCCCAGTCTTTTCGATAAATTAATCCTTGGCGAGATAAAGGTCTTCCTTGGTATAATGAATAGATTTTTCCATCAACTGCTGTGTTTGCTAAGATCTGCTCATTCAATTTGCTTAAGTTAGGAAACTCGTCTAAATAAGGTCCGATTTCCCAAAACTGTTCATCGCGAATTGCTTCTTTAAATTGAATGAAAGTTGTTTGGTTTTTCAAGAATACCGCTTCTGGTAATGTTTCTGTTGCAAATGCTGTGTTCAGTTTTTCCTCATAGCTTGTATCCGGTGTCCACTGAATGGTTAGATCAACACCTGTTTTTTCCTCTAACAGCTTTTCAATTTTGTCAGATGGAACTTCAGGTGTGTGAAGGTTAGCCATAATCGTAAAGCTAACTTTCTCCTCCTTTTGTTCTTTTGGCTTGTCTGAATTTTTATCGCCTGAAGCGCTTTCATTTGAACAAGCAGCCAGTCCAGCTACCCCTAGCATCAAAGCAAGGGATAAGCCTAAAAACTTCTTCTTACTTTTCTTCAAAGTTATTCCCCCTATTTATTTTTTTGGTTTTGTGGTGCACCTTAAATTTATCTCCATGGTATGATGATGTGAATAATCAAATTCTCACATATCCCTTCAACACTGGGTTTGAAAGCACTTTCAAAGGTGTTTGTAAGAAAATGATTATTACATTTACAAAAGGTTTTGAATCTTTCTTGAAAAAGGACACCCCATCAAAAGAGTGAAGACAAGTAAATATGCCTCCACCCTTTTACTAGAATCCTAGTTATTTAAGTTTTTGATACGACTCATTAAATTCTTTGATTACGTCATCCCCACCAGATTTCTTCCAATCTTCAATCGCTTTTTCAAATCCAGCTTTGTCGAGATCACCTAGAATATATTGATATGTTGCATCATTGATTTTCTGGTTCAATAGTTCGCCCCTTTCTGCAAATGTTGCAGAGTCAAGTGGAACAGTTGGATCGTGAATTAAGTAATTTTCATTGTCTAAAATTAATTCTTCAGCCTTTTCCTTAGCAGGCAATGTGAATACACCTTCATATCTACCATTTGTCTTAGGTTCTCCGATTTCAAGAGACTGATAAGGTTTTACCTCTCTAGTTGTTAAATCAGTATCCTCTGAGGCAAGTGCTCTCTCCTCTTGTACTGTATAATGTTCACCTTCAAGTCCCCAGAAAATTAAGTTCGCAATTTCTGGAGTTGCTAGTTTATCAAAGAAACCAAGGATTTCTTTTAATTGTTCTTCTGATTTAACAGCAGATCTAGGGAATAATACGACATTTCCATAGCCAGGGATAGCCCAAATGCCATATTCTCCATTTGAACCTACGATTTTATTCTGAACATCAAACTCGATATCTGGATTTAATGTTACTGCATCCTTATGAAGACTTACTACATCAGCCATTGAGCCAATATACATACCAGCAGTACCATTTTTAAAGAATGCTTGTTGATCTTCTTTACTTGTTACAGGGAAGTCCTGGTTGATATAACCTTTATCACGCAGCTTTTTTAGATAATCCATTGTGTCTGTATACTCTGCAAACATAAATTCTGGAAGAAGTTGTCCATCTTTTTCACCCCAACCATTTGGAGTTCCAAGCCATGATGCTACTGTTTTGAATGCCCCATAGGAAAGGTCTGCACGATCAGTGATTCCAAAAGTGTCATCCTTTCCGTTTCCATCAGGATCATTCTCTGTAAAAGCTCTAGCCATTTCATACACATCATCAATAGATTTTGGAGCTTCTAACCCCAAATTATTTGCCCAGTCCTTACGATAAATTAGCCCTTGTCGAGATAATGGTCTACCTTGATATAAAGCATAAATTTTGCCATCGACTGCTGTGTTTTCTATAATTTGTTCATTTAACTTACTTAAGTTCGTAAATTCGTTTAAATAGGGACCGATTTCCCAGAACTGATCATCGCGAATTGCCTCTTTAAATTGAATAAAAGTAGTTTGGTTTTTTAGAAATACTGCTTCTGGTAAGGTTTCTGTTGCAAATGCCGTGTTTAATTTTTCTTCGTAGCTCGTATCTGGTGTCCATTGTATAGTTAAATCAACACCCGTTTTTTCTTCAAGAAGCTTTTCAATTTTATCGGATGGAACCTCTGGAGTATAAAGATTCGCCATTATTGTAAAACTTGTTTTCCTATCTGAATCCAGTTTTTTTGATGCATCAGTGTTTGCACAGCCAGCTAGTCCACCTGCTACAAGCATGAATGCAAAAGACATTCCTAAAAGTTTCTTTTTACTATTCTTCAAAACTAAATACCTCCTCTTCGTATTCTTTTATTACCTCCTAATTTAATTCACTTTCAAAGTTCCGTAAATAATCAAAATCTTAGCTACTCTAATTATACAAAGGTTTATCAACGTTTACGAGATTGGATTGTAAGAAATTGATTACCTATTTATTGGTTAAATATATTATTCTAGTCTAGATATTTCATTTTCAAAGCACAAAAAAAGTAGCCACAATCAAAACCATTGTGACTACCTTCCTCTTCTTATTCCATTTCCTTGAACGCCATATCTGCTAGCTTCGCAATTGTCATATCATCCATTGGTGGGTTATGAAGCCCAGCTCTTACATCACGATAGTAGCGTTGTAGTGGGTTAGATTTGTGGAGACTTTTCGCTCCGACGATCCGCATGGCTTTATCGACTACTGAAATTGCACTATTTGTAGCAATATATTTTGCAAGACCTAATTCTGGCCCAAGTTGACTGCGGTCAATAGTCCGGTCCCATTTGTCAGCAATTGAATAAAGTACGTGACGGGCCTGTAGCAGCTCGGCTTCCATTTCCCCAACGACACGCCCGACATTAGGTATCGTTCTTATCGGTCCTTTTATGCTATTTGGTGAGTATTCATTTGCAAATTTCACTGCATAATTTCTTGCTGCAATTGCAATTCCCAGGTAACATGCTGGGATATGTAGCATCCAACCACTTGGCATTGCTTTTAATTCAGGCGTTAATATTTCAACCAAATCATCTTCTTCAAGCTCTACATTCGTAAGAACTAAATCATGACTTCCAGTACCTCTCATTGAAATCGTGTTCCAGGTTTCTTCGATTGTAACTCTAGCTTTTGAACGATCGACCAGAAACTCACCAATTTGGTCTGTTCCTTCTATTGAAGCAATAACACCTATATAATCAAGAACAGGCACCATGGTTGTAAAGGATTTTCTTCCTGATAGAATCCATTTGTTTCCTTCTTTTCTGGCAGCTGTTTGAGGCTTTCCTCCTCTAGTGGGGCTGCCTGTTTGGGGTTCTGTTGCAGCGCGATTGTATAATGCTCCTTGCAGTACCTGGTTTGCATAATATGTAAGTTTTTCATTGTTCCAACGATGCTTTTCGAATACATCCATGGTCGCACCAAGATGCCATCCAATTGATAAAGCGGTTGAGCCATCCCCTACAGCAAGTGTTTCTTGTAGCAAGACAAAGTCATACAAGGAAAGACCTTCTTTCCCACCATACTCCTTAGGTACAGAAAGGCTCGTATAGCCTGATTTTTTTAAATCCTCGATATTTAATGTAGGGAATTCACCTGTTTCATCATAGTTCGCAGCTCTCTCATGAAAATTGATTGCCAATTCCCTTGCCATCTTATATAAATGTTCTTGCTTCTCTGTTTTTATAAATGAAATGGGCATTTTCACCTCTCCTTTTACAGTCCCATATAATGATTCAATATTTATATTATACTATTCCTATTTGAATTTATAAAAATAGATGCCCTAAATAATAAATCCCATATTGCTCGTTCGATATAAAAACGACATACAATATGGGATCGGATAATCTTAGTTTACTGCACTAAAGCGCTTTTTAAAATAAAGTGTCGTCCGGTTTCTTCCAGTTTCCTTTGATTCGTAAAGTGCAGTATCTGCTCTTTCAACAATTTGTTTTGCATGTTTATCAGCTAAGTCTGATAAAGTGACACCTAATGAGATTGTGATTATTTGACCTGTTGGGTTCGAACTATTTTCAACTAATCTCCTTAATTTTTCAGCTATTACAAATGCTTCTTCTTCGCTCTTATTGTGAACAATAATTCCAAATTCCTCTCCACCGTATCGGAAACAAATGTCCTGTTCAGATACTACGGATTTCATTATTTGGGAAAGATGTTTTAACACGTCATCTCCCACTAAATGACCAAAAGTATCATTTACCTTTTTAAAATGGTCAATATCTAGCATAATTAATGAAAATGGAACTTTTTCTTCAATCCACTCATTTATAACAAGATCGAATGTTCTACGATTAACTAAACCTGTTAGTCCATCTATTTGGATTTGATTGTTTAATAATGTGAAGTAATTCGTAATATGATGAAATAGTTGTCGTATTTCATAGATATTTGAATTTGTTTTAACCTTATTTACATTTATGGACGAGTTTTTCTGATTAATAGCCTCTTCAGATAATTTTGCAAGTTTATTTATTGGTTTCGTTAAATTTATGGTTAATGCCCAACCAATGAGTAAGATAAGCATTAACAAAGGAAGGGAACGATAAAACATCATCTTATGATTATTTTGTATTGGCTCCTCTAATACACTAGTCGGAGTTTGAGATACAATCCCCCATCCTGTATCACCCATGACGGCATATCCAGCAAAAAACTCATTACCATTTGTATTGATCACGACGTCTGAACCACTTTGACCTCTAATAATCTTTGAAACTACTTTATTCTCTGAAACATTCTCATTCACCCTGCTTGAAAGAGGGTGATATATAATTCTTCCTGTTGCATCGACAACAAACACATAAGAACCATCATCATAATTATGTTTATTGAGCATTTTTTTTAGAGCATTCTCACCTTCTAAATACAAGGTCCCTCCAACTAATCCTTGATAATCTCCATTTTGATTAAAGATTGGGGCAGATATTAACATAATTAATTGACCAGATGTTGCACTATAAGGCTCAGAAATAAATGGACGCTTTAGTTGCAGCGCCTTCTTCATTGTTTCAGATTGTAACTTCATTCCTGCGGTTACCTTTGATTTATATGATACAGTTTCTGGACTAATTGCCTGAATGACACCTTCTTGATCAGTGAAGAATACGGAGTTAAAATAATTACTATTTGCGTTTTTCCATTCATCTAAATCCTTCTGATTTAAATGATGGTTGCCAAGTATTCTTCCTAATGACGTAATATTTTTTTGCATTTGAAGGAACAAATCACTTGTACTAGTGGAAAGCTTTGTTGCATAAGCGTAATTGTTTACAAGGTATCTATCCTTTAGTGTCTCATTAAGTGTAAGATGTGAAGAGTACATTGCAACGAATACGGTACATAAAACAGTAAGCATTACTAATAAACCAATTGCTAATTGTAGTCTAAGCCCCTGACGTTTCCTCATTATGTTTTCTCCTATTAATAAAAAATCAATTTCTCGAAGTCAGTTTACAAAAATCGACATTTTACAAGCATAAATCATATCAGATTTATACTAAAGAAAAAATATATATTTTACAGTTAAACATAAAAAAGCTAGACAAAACAGTAACTGTTTTATCCAGCTTTTCAAATCAAATGCGCCAAAGTGCATTTGCGCCCAGATTTTTTAGGCCCACACGATGTGGGTCACAAAGACGTTGCCACAGGACGTTGCGTTCTTAGTCTTCGTTCACTTTATCAGGCTTTTACTGGCAATTGCCCTTCGTGAGGGCTTAGTGCCAGCTAATGCTGAAAAATTACCTTTAAAAATCGGATGTCTCCGCCAGGGGCTTTAACTTAATTCAGCACAA
>NZ_JBALOQ010000035.1:39105-78762 GCF_036962705.1 Bacillus sp. JJ1562 | reverse complement strand
TTGTGCTGAATTAAGTTAATCATGATCGATCTTATCTTTATCATCTCTATGCTTTTTATGGTGATGCATTGGTATGTATCCTTGTTCTCTAATTTTTTGATAATGTTCATCTAACCAGTTAAGCCTTGTATCGGCTTTCTCTTTTGGAAGTACACCAAATTCAACATATTTGTTAATTATTGTTTTTTTTGTTTCAAGGAGCTCAAGATAGAGCTTATCAAGCTCTTGCTTTTGCTTATCAGTTAGCTCTATTTTTGGCTTTTGGGCATCCTTCTCCATTTCAGCGTTTGCATATATTCCTCCTAAAAGAAAGAAACTTATCAGTAATACAAAACTAGTCCATCTTTTCATGTAAATACTTCCTTTCATCTATATATACCAAATTCGTTAATAGTATCCATTATTCTCCAAAATTTATGCGTCCCTTTTTTTACATATAAAAGGTGGCCTTGATGGCCACCCCTTCTAAGAAGCTTTCTGTTTTTCTCGTATTGACTGTGCTTTTGTTTTCTTCATCTTTGTTCCAATTAGCACAACAGCGATAATAACTAGCGCTTCGAATGTATATTTGAGCCAAGGATTTTCAAAGAAATCATGTAGGAACGGTTCTCCTACGATCATCTTCGCTGCTGTCCAAGCAAGTATTGCCGCACCGATTGTAACAATGATTGGAAAACGATCAATTAATTTAATAAACAGTGTGCTTCCCCAAACCATAATTGGTACGGATATAATTAACCCAATGACTACTAATAAAAAGTTACCATGGGCAGCACCAGCAACTCCAAGAACGTTATCCAGTCCCATTAATGCATCAGCTACAATAATTGTTCTTATTGCTGCTCCAAAGGACCCTTTGGCTTCTATTTCATGTTCATCTTGATCATCTGTGAGGAGCTTGACAGCAATCCAAACTAGGAGTATTCCCCCAATAAGATGTAATCCCGGAAGCTCAAGGAGCCATACTACAGCTAATGTTGCTGCTGCACGAATTACAATTGCCCCGACTGTTCCCCAGATAATTGCCTTTTTTTGCAGTTCCTGTGGTAAATTTCTTGCGGCTAAACCGATTACAATCGCATTGTCGCCCGCTAAGACGAGATCAATTACTACAATTGCAAGTAGAGCTGAAAAAAACTCTGCTGAAAACAATTCCATAAGTAATTCACCTCGAGAATAGGTTTCCCCAAATTACTTTTATCTTTTATGAATTTGTTCATTAAATATTGGTATCATTTTTGGAAAAATATATTATAATCGTTACAACGATTTAACATCATAACATATAGTACTAGTAGAAAAGTTTTAACTTTTATTTTTCCTAGTGGAAATGGGGAGTATTAAATGAAGAAGCTGATTCCATTTGGTTACTTTGCTTCGATTGTATTGATTTTATCTGGCGTTCTTTACTTTTTTGCTGCGAATTGGCCAGAATTTACACGATTTGAAAAAGTTGCTCTTGCAGTAGCTGCGATTGCTTTATTTTATTTGTTATCAGTCCTTTCTACAAAATTCCTTTCGCATCAAATATTTTTAGGGAAATGGCTATTAGTCGCAGGTGCAATATCCTTCGGTTTATGTGTTGCATTAATTGGTCAAATTTACAATTCTCATGCAGACAGTTATGTACTTTTTCTTATTTGGCTAGTACCTGCGTTACTGCTTGCAATTACCACACGTTATGCACCCTTATCTATATTAAGCTTTGTGCTTTTTCATCTTGCATATTGGTTCTATATGAATCCCTCCTCATACTTCATTGTTCGTACAGATTTTCAGGAGTGGCTCATATTTCTCGTCATTGCAACTATTAATTTAATCCTATTCTTCCTTACCCTTACACATTTATTAGCAAATAAAGCGATTAGATATATGTCCTATACAATGACACATATTATGTTAATCGCAATGAGTATTTTCGAATTGTATGAGCCGTATAGTGGATGGACAAATGTATTATATATTGCGATTGCTGCCATTTCATATTTCTATTTGGTAACAAAGAAAATTGATAAGTATATTTCAATTATCTTGTTCACAATGGTTAGTATTTACGTATGTACGAAAATTATTGAAATCCCGTTTTTATTCGGAGATGCAATCGGATATCTTGGATTACAAATACTAGGCTCAATTGCCTCGATTGCCCTTATTATTGGTGGAGTTCTACTGGCAAGACATCTATCTTCAAAGCATACAGAAACCCCAATCGGTCAAGCGATGAAAGGCACATTAATTGTGATTGTTACCCTTATTGGATCTTTCATGTTTTCAATTAGTTTCGGAGGAGTCCTCTTCCTACTATTTTCTAGTGTTTATGCAACTGTCGTTTTAAGTATATTATTTATAAGTGTAGGTTTATTTGTGAAAAAGCTTGGACCCTATGTCCGAAATACGTTACTGTTTATCGGATTCTTCTCTGGTCTACTCGAAGCATTTTTCCTATCGACGCCAATCACGATTTTCTTTTTAATCGTATCGGTCGCGGTCACAATCGTCATGAAGGATGGAATTATTCGATTTTTAAGCTATACAACAATCATTGGATGTTCCTTGAATCTTATCTTAGATGATTTGGGACTATGGGAACACTCAGAGTTTGTATTTATAGGTTTTGCCCTGCTAAACGCAATTATCTATTATTTAGTTCGATCAGAAACTAAATTAACAAGAATTAGTTCTTTCTATGCCCTAAGCTTTTTCTATGCACTTACCTTTTTAGATAATTTGTTATGGCAGGAAATATTATATAGTCTTGTGTTTTTTATCATTACGACATCATTAGTCCTTTTCTACTCACGGAATGACGATGTATTTATGTTTCGTATGACGCTTGTTTTCTGGATTGCATTATTTATTTCAACTTATTATGATTTGGTTTGGTCACTTGTACACAAATCTCTCTCACTTCTAATTATTGGGTTTATCTTCTTTGCAATCACCCAATTCTTTGATCGACGGTCCGGTGTGAACATAATCAATAATGAAAAATTCTTTACAAAGAAGCAGTGGAGTTTAATTGGACTCATACTCCTTCTTCAATTAGGCTTTGTCGGTTACCAAGTTGGAGGTAATGAATCACTTTTGAAAAACGGAAAAGAAATTACACTCGAGTTGGCCCCGGTGGATCCCCGATCTATGCTTCAGGGGGATTACGTTATCTTGCGTTATGAGATTGCAGAAGTTCATGAATTAAAAAATGTCCAAACCGGAAATCGTGTTTACATCCTTGCCAAAAAAGATAAGGATGGAGTTTATCAACGTGAGAAAATTCTCAACTCCATTGAGCCTAAAAAATATCAACTTGCTGAAGATGAGGTTCTAATTGCTGGTAAGTACAATGGTTATAATGAGGTCATCCTCGGAATCGAAAGCTATTTTGTAAAAGAAGGAACGGGTTTGGAACTTCAACAGAATGCAAAACGCGCGAAAGTAAGAGTTGCGAAAAACGGAAATGCATTGTTAGAAACTATCTATTAAGGGGGCCATTTTGCCTCCTTTTTTCATGAAAAGTAATAAAAATCTAAATAATCATGATATAATTTATTCGTATTACAAAGAGGGGAGAATCGGGAATGTTACATAATCTATATGATGCTTTAGATAATAAATACGCTGAAATGGTTGATATACGCCGTTACTTACATCAACACCCAGAAGTTTCTTTTAAAGAATATAAAACAGCAGAATACATCACAAATTACTATAAAAACATTGGTGTAGAGGTTCGCACAAATGTTGGCGGTAATGGAATTGTTGCAAAAATTCACGGTAGCAAGCCAGGTCCTACTGTTGCACTAAGGGCCGATTTTGATGCACTTCCAATTCAAGATGAAAAGGATGTTCCTTATAAATCTACAGTTCCTGGTGTTATGCATGCTTGTGGGCATGATGGGCATACCGCTACATTACTTGTACTCGCGAAATCCCTTCATGAAATGAAAGAGCAACTAGCAGGAACAGTTGTCCTTATCCACCAACATGCAGAAGAATTCGCTCCAGGTGGTGCAATTTCGATGATTGAGGATGGCTGTCTTGATGGTGTAGACGTTATTTTTGGAACACATTTATGGGCAAGCATTCCTACAGGAACGATTGAATACCGTGTTGGTCCTATCATGGCTGCTGCAGACCGTTTTGAAATTAAGGTTCAAGGATCTGGCGGGCACGGTGCGCATCCACATACAACAAAAGATGCAATTGTTATCGGCTCCCAGCTTGTGATGAATTTACAGCAAATTGTAAGTAGACGAGTTGATCCGATTGAATCTGCAGTCGTAACACTTGGCTCCTTCGTTGCTGAAAATCCGTTTAATGTAATCGCAGACTCAGCTAAACTTGAGGGAACCGTAAGGACATTTAGTGAGGATGTTCGATATCAAATCGAGACAGAAATTGAGCGAATCGTAAAGGGTACATGTATCGCAACAGATTCTACTTACACATATGCTTTCCACCGTGGCTACCCTGCTGTTGTCAATCATAAGGAACAAACTGATTTTCTTGTTGAAGCAGCTGGAAATGTACCAGGTGTAATGCAAGTGGAAGAAACTGCACCACAAATGGGTGGCGAGGATTTCGCCTATTATTTACAGCATGTGCCTGGAACCTTTTTCTTTACCGGAGCAATGCCAGTAGATGAATCAGCTGCCTATCCACATCACCATCCTAAATTTGATATTGATGAAAAAGCCATGCTTATTGCTGCAAAAACATTAGGTACTGCAACCTTAAAATACCTATCAGTAGAAAAATCAGAGGAAGCTACTGTCTAATCAAATACGCCTTGGCGTATTTGCGCCCGATTTTTAGGCCCACAGGAAGTGGGTCATAAAGACGTTGCCACAGGAAGTGGCGCTATTAGTCTTTAATCTTACTGCGAGATACAGTGAAACTTCAATCTGTGGATGCCTTACGCCACAGATTGTTAGTTGAACCAATCGGGCATTTACTGGTAGTTGGCCCTCCATGAGGGCTTAGTACCAGTTAATGCGGGAAAAGATTCCTTTGAAAAATCGTGGCATCCGCCGCAGGCTATAACTTTATTCATCAGAAGTAGCAGAGTTCTGATGAATAAAGTTAAGAAACGCAAGAATGTTGTTTTCACTTCAGCATCCTTGCGTTTTTATTATGTTAATATTCGTAATCGATAACAATTTTTTGCGGTTTCACCTAAGTGATCAAGAAGATTATAATTTGCATATGCACCAACGACGGCTCCGATACCTGGCAGTAATTGAAGCATTTTCACGAAATCGATATAATCCCGATACTCCTGCTGAAAAACCCGCCAATCCAATTCCACTAGTCGAGGCTTTTCTTCCTCCCAATTCTCAATCAACTTTAATGTTCTCTTTTTATGCTCATCGCTTGAGAAAGCGAGCTGGAATACTTGCAATAAGAAAAGGCGTTCCTCATAGTTTTTTGTATCAAATCCATGAATTGCAGCCACTTCAAATAAGAACTTCATTTTTATCGAAAGAAGCAAGGGAAAATCAGCGATTGATAATAAAAATCCTCCTGCTCCCGTTCCCGCTCCCTCTGCTGCAGCGGTACGTCTATAAACTGTTAGCTTTTCTTCAATTAATTTTTCTTTTACCTGTAATGTCATCCCGTGAGGATAGTTTCCCTTAGTTGTATATTCCGAACCAGCTAAAGTAGCTTGAACCATTTTTTTAATACTTTCCGTAATGACTGTATGGGCTTTTTCAGGTATCAGTTCATTCACTTTTGTTTGTGCTTTTTTCGATACCCGTTGAAGCATATTCGACTTTTTAATCAGCTTTTTACGCCATTGGAATAATTCCTCTTCTACCGTTAACATATATGAATCGTTCATGGACCTCTACCCTTCTTATTGTTTTGTATTTCTACGTGTAGCCAAAAGAAAAGGTTTCATTTATTTATCCATACATTTGGTCAAGCTTACGTACTTTCCCTTTCGTATATACAAACACAAATAGATAAACAAACACAAGTCCTGCTACTAATAAAATGATTGCTGTTTTGATTTGAGCAGATAGTAGCAAACTTAAGATAAATATCACCGATTGTACAACAAGTAGCTGGAATAAAAACTGTAAATAGGAAGCTAACTTTGTGGCTTCACTTACCGGATATAAACGAACCCATATTTTTAAGCCATGATGTCTCCATAATGTGATAAGCTGGTAGCCCGTTAAATATAGAAATAAAATCATGACAAAGGCTTTCCCATATTCAAATGGGACGAAATAAATGATCAATGCTCCAATAATCGTTAACCTAACGTACATCCCTAAATAATCACTTGTCCGTAAGAAGGTACGTGTGTATAGATAACGAAATGTGTTTTTCTTTGAATACGAAATAAACCCTGTAACCCAATTAAGCCACGAACGCTTTTTCACTCGCTCCTTCAGCTTTGGAACATCAGTAAATAAATTTGCGATACGATAAAAAGTGAGCATCCTCTTCGATTCTAAATCAACAAGTGTATTCCATTTTAGCCCTTTATTTTCAACTGCCTTATGAAAATAAAGAAGCAACCCAATCATAATAACAGCGACACAGCCGATAAAAAGAATCGATGCACCAGAAAATAATAAATACATCAGTACGATATTTAATATAAGACGAATTGAAATGTCTGCATTATAAGTTGAATTTTCGGTAAAATGTTGTGTAAACCATGTCATTAAAAGGTTCCATGCTTTACACACTATAACAATCACAAAAATCGCTGCTAAAGACGAAAAGGTTTTATCTGTAACTGCTAGATACAACGGTGCCGCTATCGCAAATACAATCAATAATAAATAAATTTGAGAAAACAGGCTGTACCAAAATGCCTTTTGAAAATAAGGGGTTAGCTTTTTTTCAATTGGTAGTAAGAAAACAAGGTCAGGCTCTTTCACCAAAGTTTGGATACGACTGTTCGTTAAAATAAGTCCTAAAACAAGCGCAATGATAAAGGCATATGGAAATTTTTTTGGAACATCCTGTAGCCAATAATTATAATAGTACGCCCCTCCCCCTCCTAAAAAAAGAAGTGCAATCAATAAATGGTCATTCAACATATATCGTAAATAACGGCTTATTTCCTTGAAATGTTGTGTCTGACGCTTACTCCATAATTCTTTGATATCAATCATTTTCTTCTTCCTTTGTCAGGCTGATATAAATATCATCAAGTGTGGCGTTCTCCATTTTAAATTGCTGCCTGAGATCCTCTAAGGTTCCAGAAGCCTTTACCTTCCCGTTATGTAAAATGATAAAGGAATCACAATATCTTTCTGCTGTCGCTAAAATATGGGTCGACATTAAGATACCTGCTCCTTGATTTTTCATTTTGTTCATTATTTCTAATAAAGATTGAATACCAAGCGGATCTAATCCAACAAATGGCTCGTCAATGATATAAAGGTCAGGCTCAACAAGAAAGGCACACATAATCATTACCTTTTGCTTCATCCCCTTTGAAAAATGGGCAGGGAAGAACTTCACCTTTTTTTCCATTCGAAATTCCTTTAATAAAGGTTGTACTCTTTCTTCGTATACTTTCTTATCTAACCCATAGGCCATTGCGGTTAATTCTAGATGTTCATAGAGTGTCAATTCATCATAAAGTATTGGTGTTTCAGGAATAAAACTAAACATGGATCGATAGGCTTCCATATCTTCTTGAATCGTTTTCCCTTTGATTTGAATTGACCCTTTTTTCGGGTCCATCAAACCAATAATATGTTTTATTGTCGTACTTTTCCCTGCACCGTTTAATCCAATTAATCCTACAATTTCATTTTGTTTGACTTGAAAGGAAACATCCTTTAAAACGGGATTTTTTGTGTATCCACCTGTTAGATTTTTTATCTCTAATAGTGCCATGTAAAGCTCCCTTCTTACCTTCATTTATTTCTATTTATCATATCAAAAATTGCCATTTTTACATAGACCAAATATGCCTTGGCATATTTTCCGCCCGATTTTAGGCCCACAGGAAGTGGCGTACTTAGTCTTTGATCTTTCTACTCGAAAAATTTCCGCTAAAAAATCGTGGCATCGCCGGAGGCTTTAACAATAATTACTCGGGATTAAACCTGAGTAATTATTGTTAAAAAGTTTTGCATAAATCTTTGCTCAAGAGCCATACTAATTTTTGAAGAGGGCAACAAAAAAGCCTTGATGTTAATCATCTACCTGGAATGAGGTGTTTGTTAAAGACAATATCCTTGTTTTAGACGACAGCTTTTTATACCTGTTATAAGGGGATGGTTACTTTGGGAAATGTGAGAGAAAGCCAGTTCGAAACAAATGACCACTAACAAAATAACATTATTTTGTAAATGAGGTGTTTGTTAAAGGCTACCTAGTCGTAATATAAGTCGTAAAAAAACTTATATATAAAAGACAAGGGGATGGTCCGCTTGAACCAAGGATTTGACTCACTCCATTAGATAAAAACTTTCATTCCTAAAAAAATGAGGTGTTTATCGCAGATACCGATAACCTTTTAACTTGAGCCTTCTTCGAGAACAGGATGCATCCTTTGCGATTGCATCCTGTTTTTTGTTTAATATTATTTAGCCGGAATGAAACCCTGCTAAATAATATTAAACAAGCCTCCGGCGGATGTCACAGATTTTCAAAGGTGCTTTTCGAGCATAAGATCAAAGACTAAGAACGCCACTTCATGTGGCAACGTCTTTGTGACCCACCTCTTGTGGGCCTAAAAAATCTGGACACAAATACGCCACGGCGTATTTGATAAACACACATGATAATTTTTACATCTTTGGAACCTATGATAAAATACTATTTAATAAGTGAATTTGAAAGGAATGGACATAAATGAGTGATTGTATTTTTTGTAAAATTATCAATGGAGATATTCCAAGTGCCAAAGTATTCGAAAACGAACATGTTTATGCCTTCTTAGACCTCAGTCAGGTTTCAAAAGGACATACGCTTGTCATACCAAAAGTACATAAAGAAAACGTATTTGAACTAACACCTGAAATCGCCCAACACATCTTTGAGGTTGTTCCATCTATTGCAAATGCAATCAAAAAAGAATTCAATCCAATCGGAATGAACCTTTTACAAAACAATGGAGAACAAGCTGGACAATCTGTCTTCCATTTCCACCTCCACCTCATTCCACGTTATGGAAAAGGCGATGGATTTGGCATCGTCTGGAAGTCACATGAAAATCAGTATACAGGCGAGGATTTACAAAATATTGCTTCAAGTATATCTAAAGCAATCCAAAATTAATTTTTTGAAGACAGGACATTACGTCTTGTCTTTTTTACATCCTGCAAGCGTTATCTTCATTTTTTTAAAAAAATTCTCTCTTTTTTTTTGCAAAAACGTGATAAGATAGCTTTATTCAACTAAAGCAATAAATTAGGAGGAATCAACCATGCAACGAGCTTACAATTTTAATGCCGGTCCTTCTGCTCTGCCATTTGAAGTGTTAAACCGTGCACAAGCTGAACTGCTCAATTTCAAAGGGACCGGAATGTCTGTAATGGAATTAAGCCATCGCAGCAAGGTATATGACCAAGTTCATCAACAAGCTATTTCTGATTTACGTGCTCTTATGCGCATTCCAGATGACTACCAGGTGTTGTTTTTACAAGGTGGCGCTAGCCTACAATTCTCAATGATTCCAATGAATTTTTTAACACCTGATAAAACGGCAGACTATATTTTAACAGGTGTATGGTCACAAAAAGCACTTGATGAAGCTAAAAAAATTGGAAATACAAATGTAATTGCATCAAGTAAAGAAGAAAAATATAGCTTTATCCCTGAAGTAAATGTGGCCAACCCTTCGGCCAACTCTGCATATGTTCACATTACTTCTAACAACACTATTTATGGAACACAATGGGAGAATTACCCAACCTACACTGATATTCCATTAATTGCAGATATGTCTAGTGACATTTTGTGTAAAGAAATCAATGTTGAACAATTCGGCATGATCTATGCAGGTGCGCAAAAAAATCTCGGTCCTTCTGGAGTAACTGTTGCCATTATTAAGGATTCCCTATTAAAACAAGGTAACAGCAATCTGCCAACCATGTTGGATTACAATACATATGTTAAGTCAAATTCTCTTTATAACACACCACCAACTTTTTCAATTTACATGCTATCACTTGTCCTTGAATGGGTGAAGGAACAAGGTGGCGTGCCTGCGATTGAAGCAAAGAACAAGGAAAAAGCAGCACTTTTATATACTACAATTGACGAATCAGATGGTTTCTATAAGGCTCACCCAAAGGAAGGGAGCCGGTCCATTATGAACGTGTCATACACACTTCCAAGTGAAGAACTTACGAAAAAGTTTTTAGCACAAGCAAAGGAAAAAGGTTTTGTTGGCTTAAATGGACATCGTTCAATCGGTGGCTGCCGTGCATCCATCTACAATGCAGTTCCATATAAATCTGTTGAAGCACTTACTTCATTTATGAAAGCCTTTAAATCAGAAAATTAAAAACTTTAAAGTAGGTTCATAGTCTGATATAATAAGAGTTAAGATTTTCGCAATAGGCAATGAGTGCACTATTGGAGAATCCCAAAAAATGTAGCTTAGAAAAGCTGAGGAGAGATGAGAAATGAATACAAAGGTTTTAGTACTATTATCATTATTAATTGGAATGGGTGCTGTTCTGCATGCGGTAATGCCACCGATTTACCTTGGAATGAAGCCTGACTTATTGTTGGTCATGATGTTTTTAGGAATTATCCTATTTCCTGAAAAGAAATACGTACTGCTTGTTGCGATTGTCGCTGGTATAATTTCAGCTTTGACAACTGGTTTCCCAGGTGGCCAAATTGCGAGCCCATTCGATAAGGTAATTTCAGCATTCGTATTCTATGGCGTTTTCATTGCTGCAAGAAAGTACACCAAGTCAATAGTAATGATATGTGCGGTGACTGCTGTAGGAATTCTAGTTTCTGGAATTGTTTTCTTAAGTGTTGCACTTATCGTCGCTGGTCTTCCTGGAACATTCATCGGATTGTTCTTGACTGTAGTCCTGCCGACAACTGTAATGGGTATTATTGCAATGGCTATTATTCATCCAATTGCACAACAAATTATTAAACGTACAAACTTTACAGTCAGTGCATAATCAGATTTTGACGGGTGTCCGACTAGGTGTCGGACACCCTTTTTCTGTTCATTTTTTTGTTTCATTTGGCCTAAAATCGATAGAACTAAAATAAAACTGATAGATTTAAAATAAAAAGGATAGAACCAAAATAACGTCGATAGAATCCAAATAAAATCGATAGAATCTAATTAAAATCGATAGAATCTAATTATCGTCGATAGCCAATCACTTCCACGTTAAAAATCTATGAATTTTAGTGATATCTAGTCATTTTTCATCATATAGTAGAAGTAAATAGTGGGACAAGGAGTGGATTGCGATGTTTTCAGTACCTTGGTTTGTATATGTAGCATTATTTGGAGTACTTTTTAGTGCATATATGGTGATTCGAACATCAAGGGAGGAGAGGAAAATTGAAGACTCCTATATTGAGCAAGAAGGCAATGTTTACATCGAACGAATGAACGAGGAAAAAGAAAAAAGATCAGACCGAATGAATAAACCAGAAGCAATGTAAAATAGAAAAGCTCTATGCGCATGTTCATCGGCGACAAGCACAAGAAAAGCGCTAATAGAAGGCCCATTTTACAATCCAAAGCCATTGGCTAGTGACCTCGAGCCGATGGTGCCTAGAGCTAGACAACCAAAAAAAGGACCGTTTCCTATAAAACGGTCCTTTTGTGTATTGTAACACTACTTATTCTGCAGCAGCTTCAGTTTTAAATAAATCATTAAATTCTTTATCCTTCACTTTTACATCTGCATCCTTCATTGCTTTATCTAAAGCTTTTTGAAGGGTAGTTCCAGTTTGGTCTGCTTGAAGTAGAGCTTTACGGATTTCATCTTGCTGCTCTTTATCCTTCTTATCGAAGTCATCAACTGTTCCTGTTACTTTAATAATATGATAACCAAATTGTGATTCGATAATGTCGCTTGTTTCGCCTTCTTTAAGAGCAAATGCAGTTTCTTCGAATTCAGGAACCATACGTCCTTTTCCGAACCAGCCTAGGTCACCACCATTTTGGGCAGAACCATCGTCAGATAATTCCTTGGCTACATCTTCAAACTTTTCTCCGCTATCAAGCTTGGCTTTGGCTTCGTCAATTTTCTTCTTAGCTTCTGCTTTTTGTTCCTCAGTTACCTCTGCAGTTGGATTATCAGAAAATTTCGCTAAGATATGGCTTGCCTTAACCACTTCGCCTTCTTTTACTTCAACTGCATCCAGAGCAGCTTTTTCTTTCAGCATATCAGATTTTAAAAGTTCGCGTACAAAATCTTCCCCGTTTTGCTCAACGATTGCATCAAATTGAGCACCTAAAGCAGCTTGCATTTCCTCATATTTTGCATCTAATTCTTTATCGGTAACTTCATATTTCTCAGATAGCACTTTTGTATAAACTAAATCTTTAAGGATAACAGCACCTGCTTGATCCTTCATTGCATTATATAATTCTTCTTTTGTTACATTTCCTGCTTTTGTTTCAACAAGCACTGCTGAATCGTCGGCATTGTTACATGCACTTAAGCCAAAAATACCTACTGCCGCCGTTAGAGCAATTATTGATTTCTTCATTACACACACTCCTACTATATACATTTTTTATATACGGTTTGTCCAAGGGTACAAAAATTACTATATCATACTTTTAAAAAAGAAAGAAAACATTTTCTAAAAAAGTTATACAAAAATATGGGACATTCGAACAGTCAGCTAGGCTTTTTGGGAATAGGATATAGAGAACTGGAAAAAAGGTGCTATCCTTCAAAGGTTCAAAACTTTAGGTAATCGTGAAAAGAATTCCTAGAAGCGAGACAAAAGCCTATTCGTTCACAAATGATTTCGCATAAAATACCGTATTAAGAAAAATGGAGGTGTTATTATGAGTCACGGACACGCAGGTGGATTTGCGCTAATCGTAGTGTTATTCATCCTATTAATAATCGTTGGTGCTTCTTGGTGCTTCTAAAAAACCTTTCTGCGATAACAGAAAGTGTAAAAACTAAAAAGTATCGTTATAAAAATGAAAAAGGATGACCAAACTCCGGTCATCCTTTTCCATTTTTACGTAAACAAGACCTCCACATAAGAGGAAATTAGTAAAATAGTAATTAAAATATTGATTGTTCGATATACTTTTGGCTGGCGGTCATCAGGAATTTCTTTTTGCTCACAAAGCCGGTAAGTCATTTGATTAATATAAAATAAAATAAAAGCAGCAAATGGAATATAAAATATGATCACTCCTAATCCCCCCATCTTCAAATGCGCCATGGCATATAAAAATCTTAATAAACTCCCAAGTATTTAGCTTTATTTTAACACCCCTTGTAATCAAATGCGCATTTTGCGTATTTGCGCCAGATTTTTTTAGGCCCACACGAGGTGGGTAACAAAGACGTTTCCACAGGACGTGGCGTTCTTAGTCTTTGATCCTAAGCTCGAAAAATTTCCTTTGAAAAATCGTGGCATCCACCGGAGGATTTAACTTTATTCAGGGCTTCTGCTGAATAAAGTTAAAGCTTAATTGTGAATTAAGATATCATAGCCATCCTCTATTTCTTCAACCGTACAAGATCTCGGCGCCTTAATAAACTGACCTAAATAAATAAAGTCAGGAACACATAAACCAAAATTGATCGCTGCAATAATGGAAAAATAATGAATATAGCCTGGAAATACAACACATGCACATAGCATAAGTGCAGTAATGAATAAAAATGGTGTACCCATTACAAAAATTATAAACGGTTTAGAAAGTGAATGTTTTGAACGTGTTGAAACAATTGGAATGATTCCGTACATCCATTTAAAAGTTAAGGTAAGCTTCTTACCAGTAATCCAGAATGGTAAAACATGCAAAGTCGCATGTAACGGATAAATCAATAACAAAGCTAATAAAAAATAAATTGCTCCATCTTCTCTAAGTTGGGTAGAAGAATGCAGGAGATTCATAGGTAAATAAAAGAGAATAAATGCTATGAACATTGATATCAAGGATATCAAGATAATTCGATGGAATCCATAATCCTTTGAAAGATTAATGGTTTTCCAGCAAGTCATACTAAATCACCATCCGCAATCATAAGAAGTAAAGTAAGTAGAAATCATGTCCAAATCATAATGTTAAATTAGATACTCTAAACTTACTAAATTACTTTACTTTGTTTCTAACAAAAATGCAATAGGTATCCAAAAGAACGATAAAATCCATGTTTTTTCGACTTTTTTCGTGTTTTTGGGCACTCTAATTTGTGAAGAGTTGAGCATAGAATGCAAAAAATAAAAAGCGGAGGGATTTGTCATTTTCACACCGCTTTTAACCTATTGCTAAGGCGCATTTGATTTACATTTCTAATTTTTCTTCAACTCGCTTGTAAAGCTTGCCATCTATCTCTATAAAGTCATCCTCGAAATTTTTGAAAGACTTTTCGAAGATTTCCATATAATCATCTCCATAAATATTACGAACAATACTCATTACTTCAACGATTTCTGGAAACTTTCCGTAAAGTTTTTTAAGTGGAAGTGCCCCCTCCAATACCCCATTTTTAATAGGATTATACGCTTCCACAATTTTTAAAAAGATCTCTTCTCCTTCTGGAGTCAACTCGATATACGTATTACGCTTATCATTTTCCTTTTTTGAAAATTGTAGTAGTCCACGTTCCTCTAACTTTTTAGAAAAGTTAAATGCAGTCGAAACATGCATAACTCCAAACTTAGCAATCTCTGAAATAGAAGCACCTTTCAAATGATACGCTATCCAAATAATATGATGCTCATTAATATTTAAATCATAAGGCTTGATCCATTGTTGCCAGTCCTTTTCAATAGACTTCCATAATGCCTTACTAAGTTGTGCGATTCTCTGACTAAAAAGGAGCGCTTCTTTGATGGAGGCCATTTTTTCTTCATGTTTCATAGATTCACCCACTTTTCTATTTCTCTTATTACTATTATGCCAATAAAGTAAAAATTAATAAAGATGTAATTTTACAAAATTTTAAAATTTAGCGAAAAAAATTTGAGTTCACTTGGTTGTAACCGCTTTTTCGAGTTTTTCTAAAGCGCTTTCTATGTCTAAAAGCTCTTTTTGAATACTTTTTTGATTACCTACGATTTCTTTTTTCCAATGATTGAATGAATTTCTAAACTCACCAGAAACTTCGGTTATTGTATTTACTGCTTGAACAGTTGACCTAGAGACTTGTTCAGTTAGAGATTTCCCTTCTGAAACTACCCGATTCAAGTTTTTAGAAATGTGTTTTTGATTATTTTTCAAAGTCCTTCTAAAGTCTTGTCCAGAAGATGGTGTACTTAGAAGGACAGAAACACTACCGATTACACTTCCAATTAACAACCCATAAAAAAGAGATTTAGTTGACGTCATCTTAATCACTCCTTATCAAAACCATCATTTACAGAATTCAACAAAAAATGTAAAAATCCTTCATCATTTTCTTATTTTTTACAATTTAATCAAATGCGCCTTGGCGTATTTGCGCCCGATTTTTTTAGGCCCACACGAGATGGGTCACAAAGACGTTGCCACAGGAAATGGCGTTCTTAGCCTTTGATCTTTTGCGAGATACAGTGAAACTTCAAACTGTGAAGCACTATCACAGATTGATAGTTGAACCCACAGGAAGTGGGTCACGAAGACGTTGCCACATCACGTGGCGTTCTTAGTCTTCGTTCACTTTATCAGGCTTTTACTGGCAATTGCCCTTCGTAAGGGCTTAGTGCCAGTTAATGCTGGAAAACTTCCTTTGAAAAATCGTGGCATCCGCCGGAGGCTTTAACTTTATTCAGCCTGGATTGAAACCCTACACTATTTTTATACTTTAATCCTTTCATTTCATACTAGAAAGAGTGAACTTCTACTGAATAAAGTTAGAGTTGTTTTTGCAATTCTTGTTGTTGAATATACCAACGGTCAACAATACTGTCACGAACTAAGATGAAAACAATTTGTTTTCGTTCCTTCCCATTATTTTCCCTGTATATTTCAACCTCCACAGGAATTTCCATACTTAAGAGTCCCTTTAAATCACTCAAAGGCAAATAGGACATATTTGTGATTGTGAATATCGAAATTTGATTTAAGGCATTGTTAAGCCTCTTATTTTTTGAATTCGGGAGTAATGTTTGCTTAATAATTTTCCGGTCAGTTTGATTAATACCTGTAGCAAATATTTCAATCAGATGATATGGGTCAGCATTACCAATGTATTCATCAAGCTTTCCGCCCGCTTTTAATAACATAAGCTTATGAGCAAAATCAGGCTCTTTTGAGGTATGGGTGGTACTCCCTAAGAAATGAACACAAAAATGTCCAGGAAAACCGTTTTTTAATGCACCAGCCCCATGTGGCATTCCATGCATCGAAGCTGCAATCATTTGATCACCATACTTCACGATAATCGCTCTTCGCTTCCAGCTCCATTTTCCACTGTAGATTTTTTTCATTATTTTTGTATCATCTATTGTAAGAGGTTGAACATCCGCATGCCTGCTTCCCGCCCTTCTTTGCACACGAAATTGAAGGCCTGTTTCAACATCAATGATTGTAAAAAAGGATTTTCTAGGAAGTATCTCATTTACCATATCCCATGGAATCATTTCTACTTTAAAGCTTAATGGGCTGTCTTTTTCATCATATTCAGTTGCCGCAATGGCAGAAGAATGGGTTGTTAAGAAAAAAAGGAAAGATAGTATTATTACTTTTACCATTTTTGCGTACCTCGTTTTTTTCATAGCTTTCCATTAAAAGTTAAATTATATTATAAAAAAACTCGACTCTTTAAATTTCGAGTCGAGTTTAATCATTGTTTATTTATGAAAGGTTGGCTTATAAAAGCTTCGATTATCTAAGGCAAAGACCCGTTCTGAGAATTCACCTGGTTTCACTCGTTCTAAAGCACGATCTAACATGTTCATTTTTGCATCTAGATTGTCAATATAATGAAGAATCTCTGCTTCCTTAATCATTGGAGGCTTAGGGCTACCCCATTCAGCCTTTCCATGATGGCTTAGAATGATATGTTGAAGAACAGTCACCTCTTCTCCTTCGATACCAAGTTCTACTGCCGCCTGTCCAATTTCATTAACCATTATGGAAATATGCCCTAATAAAGTTCCTTCAATTGTATATGTCGTTGAAATTGGGCCTGACAGCTCAGTTACCTTCCCTAAATCATGTAAGATGATTCCCGAGTATAATAAATCCGTATCGAGTGATGGATAAAGGTGAGCAATTGATTTTGCTAAGTCAAGCATTGAGACAACATGATAGGCTAAGCCAGACACAAATTCATGGTGATTCTTAGTAGCGGCTGGAAATTCATAAAAGGCAGCTTGATGTTTTTTCAATAGATGTCTCGTTATTCTCTGGATATTAGAATTCTTCATTTCAAAAATATATTGTGTAATTTTTGAAGCCATTTCATCCTGTGGAACTGGTGCAACCTCAAGAAAATCTGAAATGGTAACCCCATCCAAATTCGTTACAGGGCGAAGATTTCGGATTTTCAACTGGTTGCGACCACGATAACTATTAATTTCCCCTGCAAGTCTTACTATTTTTTGGGCTGCATAATTAACTTCATCATCAGGTGTCGCATCCCAAAGCTTTGCTTCAATTTCCCCGCTTTTATCCTGAAATATTAACGTTAGGAATGGTTTACCGTTACTCGCAATCCCTTTAGTTGATGATTTAATAAATAAAAACACATCAACCTGCTGTCCAACATCATAATGAACAATACCTTTTTCCATATATTCTCCCCCTGCTTGTTGTTTTTTATCTAAAAATCCTTCAATTTAATTTCTCTATTTCTATCAAAATTATAGCATACTGCTGTGGTTATCTTTGATTTCTTCAGTACCTAATTTGATAGATTCTACTCCGCTAAATTCTTCCAGAACATGTTGATGACATGTAAATAAAAGGACCTGATTGTCCTGTGATAGCTCTTTGATTAAAGAAAGCGCACTTGATAATCGGTTTGAATCAAAATTAACGAAGCTATCATCAATAATAAATGGATATGATTTATTTGGATGCATCGTCTTTGCAAGTGAAAATCGAAGAGCTATATAAAATTGTTCTGAGGTTGCCTGGCTGAGCTCATCTGGTTTATAACGAAGACCTTTTTCATCCTCAACAATAAAACCATCAATTTCATGATCCATATAGATCTTATTGTATCTATTATCAGTTAATATTGAAAAATAATGTTCAGCCTTTTCTATAACCTTTGGAAGCCGTAGTTTTCGATACTGATCAACTGTTTTTGATAGAATATCCTTAGCAAGGGCAAATGTAGCCCATTTTTTCGCATGATCCTTAACTAATGTTTTACTTGCTTCATAGGAATGAAGAAAATCTGCATAGGTTCCACCCTCTTCAAGTTCTTGCACACGATGATTGATAGCAGATAACTGGCGTTGCTTCTCTTTTTCAAGTTCAAAAAGATTTGTGATTTCAGCTGATATTTCTTCAATTCGACTTTCATAATTTATTTCAACACTGCAGTTGTTCACTAATTCTCCAAACCGCCCGAGTTGAGCGTTAAGAAAGTTCATGCGTTCCTTAATTTCTTTAGCATGCCCATTTGCTTGTCCCTTTGCCCGAAACATTTCTTCGTTTGGAACCTCGGCCAAATCCCATAAAATGTAACTTTCCTTCTGAAGGTGGCCAATTTCTAATTCTAGCTTTTCTTTCTGGTCAGTTGCTTCCTTTAATTTTTCTTCAATTTGTAAAAGTAGCTCATTTTTCTTGTTTTCTTCCTGTAATCGGATTGAAAATTGATCGATTTTGATAGGAACTTGGTCTTGAATATTTAACCGATTTGCAACCATGTTTATTTTATTTTGAAAATCAGAAATCTCTTTTTGGAGTTCAATTTTTTGCACAGAAAGATTTTGTAGTCTCATGACCTTATCCCGAATTGCCTCAAGGATTTGAAATGCATCCATTAATCGCTCATTCGATACTTGCTCCGGAATTTCGTATGTTTTCTTTATGTTTGCAGCTTTTTCTTCAATAGAAAAACCAACTTTCTCCCATTCCTCAAAGCCTGTAAGCACCTTATCATATGCACGTTCATTTTGATGTAGAGTAGCATTTTCAATTTGGATTTGCTGCCTAACTTGCTGATCACGAAGAAGTCTTGCTGTGATATCCTCATCATTTATAGGATTTTGGTTTTTAAGCCTTTCTAGAATCGGATCCAGCTTTTTCATAAGACTTTCTCTGTCATTCTCAAGTTCTTGAATGATGTAGGAAGTCGTCTGTGAGGTGACCATTTTTCCGACTGGTAGCATGAGAAGAGCTAGAGCGGTTAATATTCCAGCTGTTAGCCACTCTTGTGAGATATAAAAATAAACAGATGAAAGTAGCAATACTAAACCTATTCCATAAAATAAACGAGTTAGTTTAGTTTTATTTTCTGTTTCTCTTGCAGTCACTCTTTGGATTTGTTGATTTATTCTATTTATTTCATCTTCAATCAATACTTTCTCTTTTTCTAAGTTTTCTTTCGCTGTATATTGGCTTTTCTTTTTTTCAAGAACCTCTCTTTCCTCATCAGAAAGTATTTGCTGCTTAAGCTCCTTGAGTTTTTGTTCACTAGCTTCGAATTCATCCTTTGTTCTAGTGAAATTATCATCTAGAAAATGCTTCTGCTGTTTATGGCGTGCTGACTCTGAAACAATTTCTGAAAACAAATCTTTTGCAGCAATACTTAAGTCGAGTTCCTCAACTTTTTCCTCTGAGATTGCTAGATTGAGTCTACTTTTTAATTGTTGTATATCATCCTCAATCTGTTGAAGTTCTTTCGACACTAGCTGTAACCTGTTCTGTTTTTCAGCAAACAGACTCTTGTTTTCGACCAATTCCATAATTTGCTGTTCATTTTCAAGATATTGTGAGGTTACTTGGATAGAGCTTTTTTCCCTGCCCAATTCTAAAGATTTTGTTTGTAAAGTTTTTAGTTGTGCTTCATATGGTTTGATCAGCGCCTGTATTTGTTCAAAACGCTTCAATCCATCCTCCGGGTAGGGTTCGAAGATGGGTAAACTTGTCAATTGATATTCCAATGTTTGATATTCTTCTAAAATTGGCTGAATCGATTGTAGTTTTTCCGACTCTTGAATTTTGTCCTTTAGGAATTGTTTTCTAGAGTCTAGGTTTCTTAGTTCTTTTTCAATTAGATGCTGATTTTCTATTAATTCTTCATATTCATTGTTTTTTTCCTGCCATTTCGAAACTTTTGTATGCTCCTCCTTTAATCGGTTCAATTCCGTATTAAGGGGAGGATTCTTCCCTTTTGGCTTATATAAATTATCCATTTCCTTTGTTAATTTATTTTGTAATTCAAGCAATGCATCTGTTCCAACTGTTCCAGCAGAAAATAAAAATCTCCCTACATCTTCGCTCTTTAAGTTATGTATACCTTGTAGCCCATGGATATTGAAGGAATATACATTTTGATAGAGATTTTTATCCATTCCCTGGAAAAGCTCAGAAATAAAGTCCTCTCCTTTAACAGTTCCATCTGGTAAATAGACGGATACATCCCCTGCCGCTTTTCCTGGCAGTCTTTCAATTATAACCGTTCCATAATCATCGGTTTTGATTATTAGCTTACCACCATATTTTGTTCCTGTTTTCGGAATATAGCGTTGTTCATTCTGTTGTTTCGTTGGAAATCCAAATATTATGCTATGAACAAAAGACATTAGTGTGGATTTTCCAGCTTCATTTTGACCATAAAAAACTTGTAGGTTAGGTGATAGACTTCCAATTTCTACATTTTCTAATTTTCCATAACCATAAATCTGAATGCCGATGATTTTCATATCATCACCCCCTGTTTGAATGGTACAGTTCCCGTAGGATCAGTTTTTCAGCATCTTGAAGTATTTCATGTAGTTCTTCGCTTGTAAAAGTGTCAATATACCTACGAAAGCTTTGGTGGTTCCGTAAAGGAAGTAGTGCCTGATTAAAATCCTGATATGTCTCCATATTTTCTAACAAATCTCCAATAAAATGAGAGTCATGCTTTACTTTTTCTCTATCAAATTCCAATTGTGTGTCTTGTTTCATTTCCACAACATAAACAAAATTCTTTACTGTAATGTCATCGTTTAAAAGTGATAATAGGTCTTCTTGCATCCCTTTATCTTGAAGTTGATCATGGAGTGGACCTGTTCCTGTAAATTCAATCGTTAAAAATATGCCCTGGTTTTCTTTACGAAAATCATCTAGATGGGAAAGTGTCTCATCAACAAGCTGGTCAAAACTAGCGATCTCAGAAATGTCGATTGTCGTATTCTCCCATATAAGATCTGATGTTGGGAAAAATGTAAAGTCTGCTCCGGTCTTCGAAAGCTTTACAAGATAACCACCTTTTTCACCAGTTTCTTTTTTATGTCTTCCTTGGATATTGCCAGGATATACAATAGGTGGCTCTTCGGAAAGAATCTCTCTTGTGTGAATATGCCCTAGGGCCCAGTAATCGAATCCTTTTTGCTTGAGATCTGAAAGTAAGAATGGCGCATAGCGACTATGTGCACCTTCCCCTTCTCTGCTACCGTGTAAGATGCCTATATGAAAGGGTGCATCTTCTTTTTTTTCATAAGATGAGGTTTTGTTTTCAAGCACGGCTCTCTTTGCATAACTAAAGCCGTAAATGTTTGCAATTGTTTCCCCATTTTTTATATAAGGAATTACATCGACTTTTTCATTTTGAAACACATGGACATTGCTTGGCCACTTAAAATGTGGCCAGTTTCCGCTAAGATGGTCGTGATTCCCGTGAATGACAAAAGCTTCAATGTTATGTTCTTTTAGTCGTTCCATTTCCTTTCGAAATCGGGACTGTGCACGAAGGCTGCGATCTTCTCCGTCAAATAAATCACCAGCAATCACTACGAAATCTACCTTTTTCTCAATTGCAATATTGATTAATCTAGTCAAAGATGTAAAAGTACTTTCTTGTACACGCTTAAATATTTCAGTCGGAAGGCTAGCTAAACCTGAAAATGGGCTGTCCAAATGTAAATCCGCGATATGTAAAAAAGTGATTGAACTCATTTCAACGCTCCCTTTGTTCTGTTATCTTTATTCTACCACCTCATGAATACGAATGCACGTTCTTGTTTTGTGAAATTTAAAAAACCGAGGGTTGCACTCCCTCGGTTAAATTGGAACCAGAAGAACCGTCCCTCTGGTACCTTATTTATCATTTTTTGTTAGTTGTAGTGCTTTCTTAATGTCTTTGAAGGAGGATGATTTTCCATACATTAGGACTCCTCCTCGGTAAACTCGTGCACCGAAAATCGCTAAGAACGTAATGGTTAGCACTAGTATTCCGATTGATAGTGCGATTTCCCAGGTTGGTAGTGTTAGCATCCCCACACGAAGGAACATGATCATTGGTGCAAAAAACGGAATAAATGAAGTAACGGTAATCACAGATGATTCAGGTTTTGTTAGGCCAAACATTGCAATCATAAATGCAGCGACAATTAATAAGGTCATCGGGGTAATCATTTGTTGAACATCTTCAATACGACTTACCAATGAACCTAAAAAGGCAGCAAGTGTTGCAAATAGGAAATAGCCTAAAATGAAGAAAACTCCGGCATATACAAAAGTTGAAACCGGTAGATCTCCAAAGCCAAACACTTCAAAAAATCCGCCTTCCATTCCACTCATGCTTTGCTTTAAGGAACCATATCCAACCGCTAAAATGACAGCAAACTGGGTTAAGCTTAATAAAGCAATACCAAGGATTTTCCCAAACATTTGCTTAATCGGGGAAACACTTGAAATGAGAATTTCCATTACACGGGATGATTTTTCAGTCGCAACCTCCATTGCAATCATATTTGCGTACATGATGACTGCAAAATAGATAACAAATAAAAGGACATATACTAGGCCACGCGCTTGATTTAGTTCTTCCTCAGATTTTGCATTTTCCTCAAGAGCTTGTTTTTCAAATTGAACAGGAGCATATAGTTCATTTATCTGCTCAGAAGATAATCCCGCTTTTGTCGTTGCGATTGTCACCTTCAATTGTTGAAGAGCTTGTTCAAGCTGACCAGTGATTTCCGAATCAGTAATCGACGGGGCTTTATATACCCCCTCTGGTAGTCCTTCAGACGTCTCTGTCAAAATGAGATATCCAGTAATTTCTTCAGCTGTTACTAGATCTTTTGCTTGCTCTTCAGTTTCGTCTATTTTTTCAATAACGATATCACTAGACATTGCTGTTAAAGTTTGTTCATATGCTTGATAAAGACTATCTGACTCGGTTAGAACAGCAATATGGCTTGTTTCATCTTCATCAAATTTTTCAATGATGGTTTGAATGTTTGCAAGACCAAAAATAATGAGTGCAGTTATAAGGGTAGTGATTATAAAGGATTTTGTCTTTAATTTACTCACATATGTGTGAAATAGGATAATCCAAAATTTACTCATACGAAGCACCTACCTTTTCGATAAAAATATCATTTAAGGAAGGTTCTTCTAATACAAACTTTCGAACAAAACCTTTTCCTGCAATTGAATCAAGGATTTTTTGTGATATCTCTTCACTTTCAACCTGTAAATTAAGTCCTTCTGCAGTTTCCTTTGACTTTGTAACGCCTGCTAATGTTTTTAAATGACTAATATCAAAATCAGCATGTACAATGACATTTTTCTTTCCAAATGAGCGCTTTATTTCCTTTAATGATCCATGTACAACTGGTTTACCATGGTGCATGATGCATAAATGCTCACATAATTCCTCAACATGCTCCATACGGTGACTGGAAAACACAATTGAGGTTCCTGAATTTTTTAAATCCACAACAGCCTCTTTTAAAAGTTCGACATTCACAGGGTCTAGTCCACTGAATGGCTCATCAAGAATAAGAAGCTTTGGTTTATGTATTACAGAAGCGATAAACTGGATTTTTTGCTGGTTTCCTTTTGAAAGTTCCTCAACCTTTTTTGTTGCATATTCAGGAACCTTAAATCGCTCTAGCCAATAATCAATTTGTTTTAAAATATCTTGTTTCTGCATACCTCGTAGTCTTGCCAAGTATACAAGTTGATCACGTACCTTCATTTTCGGATATAGACCTCTTTCCTCCGGCAGATACCCGATCAAGTGGCTTGTATCATAATTGATTTTTTTCCCATCCCAACTAATTTTTCCATCAGTTGCATCCAATAAACCTAATATCATCCTGAATGTTGTGGTCTTTCCAGCTCCATTTGCACCAAGAAATCCGAACATTTCGCGTTCAGGAATTTCGATTGATAGATTATCAACAGCAGTAAAGCTACCGAATCGTTTTGTCACATGTTCTAGCTGTAATGTCATATCGACCCCTCCTTCTCCAGTTGTTTATACGATTATGTTACGAAAAAGTTTCACCAAAATATCATACCACATTTGTTTACTGGTTTTATGTTGCGAGAAGACAAGCTATACTCTACACTTTAAGTATCAGAATTTTCAACTTATTATGGGAGGGTAACTGACATGAATTATGTATTAACTGTGTTTGATAAAACGGGAGAAAAATTGCTTGAGGAATCATTTGAAGCGGCTAGTGAAAAAGAAGCAAAGGAAACAGGAGAGAAAATCCTTAAAGAAAAAAATTATTTAGAAACAACCCACCGGTGCACGAGCTCAGCTGGAAATTTAGTGTTGTTTCATCGATAGTCGAGCACTCCGATTGGGGTGCATTTTTATGAAGAAAGCCCCGCCGTACTTTCAGCGGGACTTGCTTCTTTATTCACCAGTAAATATTGGTTTTCTTTTTTCTAAAAATGCTTGAATACCTTCGCCGTGGTCCTTTGTCTTTCTCATTGCCTTCTGACCTTGTTTTTCTAATTCTAGTATTTTTTCAAGCTCTGGTAAGTGCATTTGATTATAAAGTGATTTGGTTTGAATCATAGCTAGTATTGGTCTCTTTTTCCACTTTTTGATCTTATGAATGACAGCAGTTTGCAGTTCTTCCTCGGCAACCTCATCAATTAGCCCAATATGCAAAGCTTCCCCAGGTGACAATTGCTTTCCTTCCCAAATAACATGCTTAGCTTTTGCTTCACCAAGTCTTTTTTCAAGGAAGAAATGTGCCCCTCCATCTGGAATTAGGCCAATACGGATGAAATTCATGGCAATGTTTGATAGTCGATCTGCAATAATATAGTCAGCACCTAGTGCAAAGCTCAAACCTAGTCCCGCTGCTGGTCCGTGAATTGCACTGATTACTAGTTTCGGCAATAGATAGAGCGTTTTCGTTATTTCAGATATAAGTTCCATTACATGTTCAAAAACACTATCATCTGTGGAACTTAACATTGTTTTAATATCTCCGCCAGCTGAAAATGCACGTCCACTTCCTGCTAACACAAGGATATCCACTTCATCATTGGCTGCTATTGCCTTTAAACTATGTAAAATCTCATTTAACATGTCAAAATCCATTGAATTTAATGCATTTGGGCGATTAAGAGTAAGGTATGCTACTCGCTCTTCAATATGTAGAAACACTTTTTCAACTTGTTCGGTTGTCATTTGTAATCCCCCTTAAATGGTGTTACTAATATTATACAATTATATCAATCTAATTGAAACCGTTTTCTAAAATTAGGCCATCCAAAAAACTTTGGATGGCTTTTTTTCCGAATCTCTCCTAGTTTTTATCCAGATGTAAACCTCTTTACGGAGTTTGCACGTTTTTTATTTCCTGAATTTATCCAGTTACAAAACACTTTACATAGGTTTGCGAGCTTTTTACAGGGTTTTCGGGATTGCCATCCCTATTTAATCTCCAGATTTAGACCTGACAAGTTTATTTTATTTGTGACAAATGGTCCTGTAATTGATCCCTTAATGCCCTCTTCAAAAACTTTCCTACCGATGTTTTCGGAATTTCATCCATGAAGATGATATCATCTGGTAACCACCATTTAGCAAATTGTGGCTTTAGAAACTCGAACAACTCTTCCTTTGTGGTTTGCTCCTTTGCAGCATCCTTTAATACAACACATGCCACCGGGCGTTCCTGCCATCTTTCATGTGGGACTGCGATAACGGCCGCTTCGAAAACGGCATCATGAGCCATGAGTGCATTTTCAATATCGACAGAGGATATCCATTCTCCACCGCTCTTGATTAAATCTTTTGTTCTGTCAACAATCTTCACAACTCCTTCTTCATCGATTGTGACAACATCTCCAGTATGAAGCCATCCATCACGAAATGCTTCGTTAGTTCGCTCATCCTTGTAATACTCATCAGCAATCCAATTTCCTCTTAAAAGGAGCTCCCCCATTTCTTTTCCGTCATTGGCAACCTCTCCGTGCGCTCCAATAGCCTTCATTTCAACTAGAGGTACGAGAGACCCTTGTTTCGACCGAATCTCTAATTTTTCTTCTTCTGAAAGATCATTTTGGTAGCTTTTTAGACGAGATAAAACAACAAGGGGTGTTGTTTCAGTCATCCCATATGCATGGATAAAAGGAATTTTATATTTTGATTCAAAGGCTTTAATGAGCCCTTTTGGAGCTGCTGATCCACCACATAGGATACGGGTTAAACTGCTTGTATCGTAGTTTCCTTGCTCTAATTCATTAAGAAGTCCCAGCCAGATTGTTGGTACTCCAGCTGTCATTGTTACTTTCTCGGAATCTATTAGTTCAGCTAAAATCTTTGGAGTAAAATATGGGCCCGGCATAACGAGTGTTGTTCCAAACCACACCGAAGCAAATGGCAATCCCCAGGCATTTACATGGAACATCGGAACAACTGGCATCGCAATATCGCTTTCCGATAATCCAGAGCTATCAGCAAGGCCTAGCGCCATACTATGCAACACAACTCCGCGGTTAGAATAGACTACCCCTTTTGGATTACCGGTTGTTGCAGATGTATAGCACATTCCTACCGGATCGTTTTCATCTAGATCTTTCTTAAATTCAAATATAGGATTTCCTTCACTTACGATTTTCTCATAATGATAAAGGGGTTCTAAGGTTGATTCAGGCAATTCATCTTTATCCGTCATGATGACATAGGCTTCAACTGATTTTAATTGGTCCTTTACTTTTTCTAATAATGGGAGTAGGTCTTCGTCAAAAAGTAATACCTTATCCTCAGCATAATTGATGATATAGGTAATATGCGCAGGTGAAAGACGAATGTTAATTGTATGCAAGATTGCTCCAATTCCAGGTATGGCAAAATAAGCTTCAAGATGACGATGATGATTCCATGCTAGCGTTCCAACACGGTCACCTTTCTCCACGCCTATTTTTTCTAAGGCACTTGATAATCTCCTTGTTCGCTCTCCTATCTCTTTATAAGTATGGGTTACAATTCCTGTTGAAGTTCTCGAAACAACGGTTTTCTTTGGAAAATACCTTTCCGCGCGCTCGAGCATTGAAGAAACCAGCAATGGTACATTCATCATAATTTTTTCCCTCACTTCAATATTATTTTTTAAAAATTATAGCCCCATCTTTTTCACAATGATCGTTTTCATAATTTCATTTGTACCTGCATAAATAGCCGATACAGGAGTATCGCGATACCTTCTAGCAATCTCGTATTCCTCCATATATCCATAGCCACCATGGAGATGCATACATTCTGCAGCTACCTTTTTAGCCATATCGGTTAACCACCATTTTGCCATTGAAACTTTTGTCACCACATCCTTCCCTGCAATATGTTGTTCAATTAAATCATCTAAAAACGTTCTACCAATCTCGATTTCAGTTGCCATTTCGGCAAGTTTAAATTGAATATGTTGGAATTTACTAATCGATTTTCCAAAAGCCTCTCGTTCTTTTACATATTTCAAGGTTAGCTTTAGCATTGTCTCGGCTGCGATTTGAGCCGATATTGCTACAATCAAGCGTTCCTGTTGAAGTTGCTGCATTAAGTAATAAAAGCCCTTTCCTTCCATTCCGATGAGGTTTTCAGCAGGCACTATTGCATCTTCAAAAATAAGCTCTGCCGTATCTTGGGCATGGAGACCTACCTTATCAAGCTTCCTCCCTCTTGAAAATCCAGGAGTATCCCTATCAATTACAAGCAAACTAATTCCTTTATGTTTTGCTTTCGGATCTGTTTTACATACAACAACGACCAAATCGGCATGAATACCGTTTGTGATAAATGTTTTCTGACCATTGACAATATAATGGTCACCCTTACTTATGGCAGTAGTTTTAATCCCCGCCAAATCAGATCCAGTACCTGGCTCTGTCATTGCAATTGCTGTAATGATTTCACCTGAAATACATTTTGGGAGCCATTTTTGTTTTTGTTCCTCTGTTCCATATTCGTTCAAATAAGGAACCACGATGTCACTATGAAGACCGATTCCAATCATGCTTGCCCCAACTCGTTCAAGCTCTTCATTAATGATCACAGAATAGGCAAAATCAGCGTTAAAACCTCCATACTTTTCATCGACCCATGGGCAAAGGAAGCCATTTTCCCCCATTTTCGTCCAAAAAGAGCGAGGAATCATCCTGTCCTTTTCCCAAACGTTATAAAAGGGGTAGGCTTCTTTTTCCAGGAACTTACGAAAAGCATCTCGAAAAATTTGATGTTCATCTTGTAAATAACGTGCTGTCATCGTTATCCCTCCTAATTTAAGGGTTTGCTCTTATTTTGGGTACATTTATTGTGGGTAAATATAATAGAAAAATTATAGAAAGCGTTTACATTACCGAAAAAGGAGTCTTTTAATCTTTATGAGGTCCAATACATGAATAATTCCATATAAAGAAGAAAAAACCTTTATTTTTATCCAATCAAATATGCCTTGGCATATTTGCGCCCGATTTTTAGGCCCACAGGAAGTGGGTCATAAAGACGTAGCCACTCAGATGTCTTTGATCTTACTATTCGAAAAATTTCCATTGAGAAATCGTGGCATCCGCCGGAGGCTTTAACTTAATTTAGCAGAAGTGATGAACTTCTACTAAATTAAGTTAAAAAGAAGGAGGCATAGTTTCCTATACCCCCTTTGCCACTCCAAAAAGCTCGTTTAAAATAGTTATTTTTTTATTCGTATAATCCACAAAATTGTCATTGTAGGACTTTGGATCCTTCGGGTTTGCAAACTGAGTAATTTTCCCTGTAACTGGATCAACAAATTTACTAGCTGCTCCACAGCCTAGGCCAATAATCGTTTGCATTTCTTCCATAATCATAATATTGTAAATGCTCTCTTGCCCTGGCAGAGAATAACCTACATTTTCTAGGTTTCCTAGAATGTTCTTCATTCGATATAAATAGTAAGGTACATAGCCATGTTTATTAGTCCATGTAGAAGCATTGTTCATCATATCCGTTATTTCATCACGACCTGCAACCTTATACTTTTGCTTGTTTCGTGTCATTTCAGATGCACGTTTAAAGGACAAAGTATGAACGGTTAATGACTCAGGCATAAGCTTTTCTGTTTCAGAAAGTGTATAGTTGAACTCTTCCACTCCTTCACCAGGAAGGCCAATGATTAAGTCCATATTGATATTATTCATTCCCATGTTTCGTGCTAAATGAAATTTCTCTATCGTTTCATCTACAGTGTGATGACGACCTATTGCTTTTAATGTTTCCTGAATATAGGACTGTGGATTAATACTGATTCTGTCAATATTCCACTTTTTTAGGACATCCAGTTTTTCCGAGGTTATGGTGTCAGGTCTACCCGCTTCAACAGTAATCTCTCGAATATTTTTAACATCTGGGAAGGACTGATACATTTCTTCGTACAGCATGTCCATCTCTTGTGCTGTAATGCTTGTTGGGGTTCCACCACCGTAATAGACCGTGGTTATTTTGATATTGTTCTCTTTTAACCAACGCCCTATTTCTCGCATCTCGAAGTGAAGACCACCAAGGAAAGAATCTACTGAACCCTGTCTTCCATTGATTGCATAAGCAGGGAATGTACAATAAGCACATTTCGTTGGGCAAAAAGGAATCCCAATATAGATACTTACTTCATTTTGAAGTTGATATAAATCAGGAACCATTGTGAGCTGACGGTCGACAATTTGTCGCATTAATTCGAGCTTTTCATCGGTAATTAAATAATCTTCTTTTAATTGTTTGTGGGCCACCTCTGGTGACACGCCTTGTTGGATCTTTTTGTGTAAAAGCTTTGTTGGACGGACGCCTGTAAGCATTCCCCATGGTTGGGTGATTCCTGTAAAGTCTTGCATAACCATTACATAGACATGTGAAACGGCATTTTTAATCTTTTTAAATAGTTCTTTTTCATTTTCAAACGGCGGAAACTCCTTACTAAAGCTACCTTCGTATTTATTGCCCGACTTCATATCAGTCAGTTTTGCATATGTGGTAATGATAGGATTGTCATATTCATATTGAAAGTCTACTAATAGCTCAGGATCTTCTAGCTCTGTGATTGAAAGTTCACTTTCCTCAAAAAATAGATTTGTAATGAACTGTATAGGTCGAATAAACCCTTCATCATCAAGCCCTTTGAACAAAATACGCATTGTTTGTATCACCTTTTCATTTAATCAAATACACCTTGGCGTATTTGCGCCCGATTTTTTTCGAGCATGCTCGAAAAATTCCCTTTAAAAAATCGTGGCATCCGCCGGAGGCATTAACTTTATTCAGTAGAAGTATGGAACTTCTACTGAATTAGTTAACAGCTTTCTTAAGTGTACAGAATGTACGTTTTTTAATCAATATGAGAATTTTGGTTGGTTTTTAGTTGGCGATTATGTACTTGTCTATAATAATTAGTTCCTATCGGTTTTATTTTGGATCTATCGATTTTATTTCAGTTTTATCGTTTTTATTTCAGTTCTAAAGATTTTAGCATTTTTCCCAATTAAAATACCCCCACAAACAGTGGAGGTTAACAACTTTATTTTTCAATCTTAATTTGTTTTAGGAAATCAATTCTTTGCTGCTTTCGGAAATGCTCTTTAATCATGTAGGAGACGCCATTCATATTGTTGGAACGAGTTACCCAGTCGGCGGCAAATTTGACTTCCTTTGGTGCATTCCACATCGCAACTCCTAACCCAGCCGAATGAATCATTTCAATATCATCAGGTGAATCACCGATGACTACTGTTTCATGTAATGGGATATCCAAATGTTTGGCTAAAACTTTTAGACCATTAAGCTTAGTAACTCCGAATGGTGTGATTTCTAGCTTATGTGGTTCAGTTAAATCGACTTGGATGTCCTGAAAGTGCTTATTGATCGTTTCTTTGATCGTCACCAGTTCATCCTCACTTTGTGAATAGACTTCAATTTTTGGTGGCTCTACAGGATTGTCTGTTAAATAATCACCTAGTGAATCGACAAACTGCATTGGATAAAAGAGTGGATCGCCTGAGCCAAACATCGCTTTTGCGATAAGGTTACCAGGGAACCTCATGCGATTACCAATTGAAAACTTCTCATGCTGGAGGCGGATGCTACACTTAAAGTTTTCTAATACCTGGACAATGTTAAATGTTTTCTCTTCAGATATGCGTTTTACAAAAATAGGATCATCTAGATTTTTGCTGATGAATCCTCCATTATGCGTAATTAAGGTTGAATTTAGCTTTAATGCTTTGGCTATTTTTTTCGTCGATGCAAAATGGCGCCTTGTTACAAGGGTCACATAAACTTCCTTTGCTCGGACGTAATCAATGGCTTCCTTCGTTCCACTTTGAAGCCGACCGTTTGGGCGCAGTAATGTTCCATCAACATTTATTGCTAGTAACCTATACATATGCGCAGTCCTCCTTCTCGCTGTTGCTGTCCCTATATATATGGTTATGAAAAAATAAAACTGATTAGAACATTAGGTTTCACATGAACGAACGAAACCAAAAAGAACCCCCGCCAATGCGAGGGTTCTTTTAATCATTATTGTTGGTCCATGCTGCCATATATTTCTTCCAGTGGCTTAAGCATGATTTGGTTTAGTTCACCGATAACAACGCTCATACGTTGCTCAGCTTCCATTAGCTTTGCAATCGTATCATGTTGTTGAACAAGTGCTACTTGTCGTTGAGCTTGCTCTACTTCTTCTTGTGAAATATCTTCACCCATCATCTGTTTTTGTTGAAGGGATAATTGTATGTTTCGGAAGCTTTCAAATAATTTCTTTGCACCTTCGTCATTATTGACTTGATCATATAATTGCTTTAGTTGCTTAAACTCATCGCTCTCACGAATCGCCTTTTCAACTCCATACGCAACATCATATAAATTTACACCCATTTTACCTACCTCCTTTTCCAGATTTACTGCGAGGAAAAATGGCTCTTTTCCACTATACCAAACATTTCCACAGAATTCATCCTTAACCGCAAAATCAAGGATATTATTTAACATATGCGATAAAGGAAATTTTGCTTAAAAGAACTGTGCAATAATACCTTGAAAAATACCGATGATTCCACCAATCAATGCCCCTAAATACGTAATCATCGTTAATTCTCGTTTTGAGATGCCTAATACTATTTCCTCCAAGCGTTCTACAGGAAACGCACCAACCTGCTCCTTTACAATATCCTCTAACTTAAGGCTTTTCATCATTTTCTCAACTCGATTTGCGACAAAATCGCCTACCATTTCAATTCCTTTAGGGATGATAGTCTGAAGGATTTGGTCTTTATAAGGTAGTAATACCACATTCGCAGGAGTTGCGAGATATTTCTTAACAGGAATGATGTTTAAAGTCTGCTCCTTTAAGAAGGAAAGAATTTTTTCTGAGCCTACCTGTTCGACAACTCTATTAACCTCCCAGGCTTTAACCTTATTCCACTCTTTTACAATTAAAGAATGTAATAGCTCCTTTGTACCCGGATTTCTCAGGAATTTTACAATTTCCGGTTGAATTTTATCAATTAAGCTTGTGTTCCCTAAAAACATTTGCACCATATTTCCAAGCATTCCCCGGGTCGACAGAAAATCGTCAATCATTCTTTTTAGACGTTGTTTTCCTTCTTCACTTTCGAAATACTCAATGCCTTTTTCCGTGATAAATTCCGCCACTTCTGGAAACTTCATTTCAATTTTTGCAAGCAGTTCCTCAGGAATGACATACCCGATTTCTTTCGATACCATTTCATCTAAAAGTTTTACACATTTCAGTTCAATGAAGTTAATTAGTTTTTCCTCTGCCACTTCATCAAGATTATGTATTCCTAGATGCTCTGCAAGCTCGTTGAAATTTTTTTCAGACTCAAGTAGCTTGTCAACCTCTTCCTTCGCCCAGCCTTCGATCGTACTGACAAAGCTTTCGTCTCTTAGTTTCTGCTTTAGGCTTTCAGGTGTTAAAAGATGCTCTACTACGGTCCTTCCCATTTGAAAAGCCAGGTCATCTCTTCGCTTTGGGATTAAACCTGGCGTAAAAGGAAGACGTTTTCCACCAATATAGATGGCTTTATATGGCCGAAACAGCATTTTAATTGCCAGATGATTCGTTGCTCCCCCAATGATGGCTCCAACCACCATCATAAATATGATCATTAAAAATACATTCATACAATCAATCACCCTTTAAAAATGAACTTTAACCAAGTCACAGTTTAATCTGTTTTTTCATACGATACGATATCAGACATTCGCCTATGAAGTAATGCATGGCGCACACATATATGCGATAAGCACAAGAAAAGCGCTGACAGAAGGCGCAATTTGCCTTCAGAAGCGATTGACTTGTGACCTAGACCCGATGCGCCCGGAGCTAGACATCGAAAACTAAGTACGAAATTTTAAACTTTCCTAACTAATTTAAATAGAATTTCCCAATTGAAGTACCACCTTATCAATTATAGTGTTTATACGTCAAGTTACGCAAATGGGGTTATCAGGATGACGGAAAAAATTATTATCGAGGTGATTCCTGTTACCAACAAACAGGTTTCCCCTTTGCAAATAAAAATGAGTGACATCATCTTCAAGGAGTTTGGCTTACAAAACGAACAGAAAATTGAATTAACCTGTAGCAGGAATAGTATTATCGTTGAAATCGTATCTATTAATGAGAGCGAGCCAGTGATTCAATGTACTGACTTCATATTAAATGAATTACAGCTTCCTAGTGAAAATTTTTCTATTACCCTCTTTAAAAAATCAAATAAAAAACTTGAAATTGGTCCAATCGTCGGACTTTTAACAGAGGTAATCGATAAAAACAATCAAGTTTCACTTGGTTCAATTGAAGAATTTTGTGAAGAAATATCGTTATATGCTAACGAAATCGGAGTATTTTTCTATGTCTTTTCCTTAAATACATTTTATAACCATGATGGATATATCTGTATAGATGGAACATGGAAAAAGTCAATTGTCCCGTACCCACAGGTGGTCCACAACCGGATTCACTCTCGAAAACGGGAACAGTCCCGAAAGTTTATCGATTTTACTAATGAATTGCAGATGAACAATGTACCGTATTTTAATGATCATTTTTTAAATAAATGGGAAGTACATGAAATCTTAAAGGAAAATGAGCATATTCATTCATATATCCCTGATACGGAGCTGTTAACGAGTAAGGATGTTCTCTTTGAAATGCTCGAGAAATATGAATGTGTTTTTGTAAAACCAGTCCATGGAAGTCAAGGAAGAAATATTTTTCGAATCCATAAAACGGATGAAGACAAATATTTATTAGATTATACAACCTTCTCCGGTGATATTGAGGCTGTCCATCAAAGCTTTACAGCTCTGTTTCAATCCTTATTTTCAAGACTAAAACAACATACATTTATTGTTCAGCAATGTATTTCACTTCTATTTTACAATGAAAAACCATTGGATTTTCGCGTGCTATGTCAAAAGCACTCCAGTGAAAAATGGAAGCTAACCTCCGTTATCGCACGAGTATCATCGCAGGATCAATTTGTTTCAAACCTTGCAAGAGGAGGAGAAATTCAAAAGGTCCATAAAGTCCTTAACGAAAACTTCGATGTAAAACAAATTCCCCATATTAAAAGGTTAATGAAAGAAATTGCTCTAGAGGTTGCATCGATTATCGATGGAACGGATGACGGAATATTTGCTGAGTTAGGAATTGATATAGCGCTTGATGAAAATGGCAAACCGACGATTCTTGAGGTCAACACGAAACCATCGAAAAATCAGGAACAAGATCAACTATCTACCAAAATTCGGCCAAGCGCAAAAGCGATATTACAGCATTGTGTCTTTCTATCGAATTTAGATTAAAACCGATATTTAAGAAAGGAGAGGGTCTAATGATTTCACTGGGTTTTGTTACTCTTCATCCGAACCAGGAAAGGGGTTATGCAACGGAACTTGCCCGTCGTGCTCCTGAATTTGGGATACAGCTTTATCGATTTACTCCAACATCGATTGAACCTATCTCTGAAATGGTTCGTGGAGAAATATATAATCACACAACAAATAAATGGGAACAAGGTATGTTTGAAATTCCATTGTATTTATATGACCGTTGCTTTTATTCGAATGATGAAGTCTCTAAAAAAAGTCAGCCAATCATGAACTGGTTAAAGTTACGTCCATCCATTACTTTTATAGGGAAAGGTCTTCCAAATAAATGGGAGATTTACAATACTTTACTTCAAGATCAGGAATTATCACCATATATCCCTTCTACTGAGAAAGCTCTCTCCTCTTCTGCCATTCTACGCACCTTAATGAAAGAGCATAAAATCATCCTAAAGCCAGAGAAAGGATCCATGGGAAAAGGAATTATTGGTCTTTTTCTTTATCGTAATTATGTAGAAGTCATCTATAAAGACGATAAACTCCTAAAAAAGAAGCAATTTACGACTAGAGGGGATTTAAAAAAGTGGATTGATTCCGTTATTACCAGTCAACCGTATTTATTACAAACCTATTTGCGACTACATGATGAAGAGAATCGTCCTTTTGATATTCGAATATTACTTCAAAAAAACGGCGAAGGAAAATGGATTGAGCAGGGCCGCGGAATTCGCCAAGGATTACCGGATCATCTCATTTCAAATTTGGGTGGCGGCGGAGAAACACATTCTTTTGAAAGCTGGACAGAAAACATGTCTTTTCATCAAAAGCAATTACTTTCGGATAACATTCATACAATTATTAATAGGCTACCTGATGTGCTAGAAGAACAGTTTGAACCTCTGTTCGAAATAGGAGTTGATTTAGGTCTTACAAATGATGGTGCCATCTGGATTTTAGATACAAATTCAAAGCCAGGGAGAAAGGTTATTTTAGAAACCAGTCCAGAAAAAGAAGATGCCCTTTATACAACACTATTACAATATTGCCTCCATCTTCATAGGGGTTAAAGGAGTGGAAAAAAATGCGAGCACCGTTGCCGCTTAAAATTACACATGGAGAAAACGGAAAAGTGTATGTTCCTAAAACCATCCAATTAAAAACAACTATCAAACATATTCTTTTTGGAACATCCTCCTGTGATTGTGAGGTCATCCAAGTAGATAGTCAAGAAATTAAAATGTCAGAGGATCTATTTTCAGCGTTAAATATCCCATACACAAGTACAACACAGGTTTTTGTCCATGAAGATAATCTTTACATTGGGCCACTAGTAGGGATTTTCACTGCAGGTTTTAGTGAGTCTATGATTCGACCAATTGGAGATCGAACCTTATTCTTTGCAAAGCTTTTGGCTCAGGAAAGAGCAGTTGGAGCATATGTTTTTATTTTTGGTGCAAAACATATTGATTGGGATAAAGGGACCATTCATGGACTTTTTCATAATCATAATGGCTGGGAAACGATTGAAGTCCCCTTTCCTAATGTAGTCTATGACCGCCTTCCAAACCGCCGAACGGAAAAACATAAAGCCTTACGCGAAATCAAACAACGTTTGCATCATGAGTACTTAATACCGTGGTTTAATCCTGGATTTTTTGATAAATGGGAAATTCACCAGCTATTAGAGGGCGATCATCGCGTTGCAACGTATTTACCAGAAACTCATAAAAGTCCGACCTTTACTTTAATTGAGCGTATGCTATCAAAATATCAGCATGTTTACATTAAGCCTGCGAACGGCAGTCTTGGTTTAGGCATATATCAAGTTCTACTTGACCGGGAAACGCAAAGATATTATTGTCGCTATCGTGACAAGGATGGGAAAAATCGTCTTCAACGTTTTTCTTCCATTGAATCATTTATTAATACCCATTTCCGCAACAAACGATTGGAGCATTATATTGTCCAACAAGGAATCCATTTGCTTCGAAGTGACCATAAAACAATTGATTTTAGGATCCATACAAATAAAGATGAAAAAGGCAAATGGCAGGTCAGTGTGATGGCAGGTAAAATCGCTGGACGCGGTAGTGTGACAACACATCTAAATAATGGAGGTGCCGTTCGTACACTCACAGAGATTTTTCCGGATGTCGCAGAATGTAAGAAAGTTACCGATTCTTTGAAACAGGCGGCACTTTTGCTAAGTGAAGTCATTGATTCTAGACAAAAAGGAAATATTGGTGAGCTTGGATTTGATTTAGGTGTCGATAAAAATGGAAGTGTGTGGCTATTCGAAGCAAACTCAAAGCCTGGTCGATCAATTTTTTCACATCCAAAGCTGAGAAAATATGATAAGCTCTCAAGCAGGCTTCCGTTACAATATGCCGTTTATTTAACTGAAACAACAATTCATGCCCCAGAGGAAGTTTTCAAATGAGCACCATTTATTATCACATTGAAACACAGACATGGTATCAATGTGAGGAAGCAAATGGACTTTTCTTTGGAAAGACAAAATCAATCATTTCTTACATTGGGGGCAGCTTAGAGCAATCGCTCCCTTTTTCTGTTAATAAAAATGGAAATATAGTTGGGCCAGTCATAGCTATACTAACTGGCACCTCAAAAGACAATACCATTATTGGAAATTTCAAGGTACTGAAAAGAATTCTGTTATCTTTACAGAAAAATGGTGCATTAGGAATTGTCATTACCCCACATTCAATACGGCGACATTCAGTGGAAGCCTTTACCTTTTATCAACCATTACAAAAATGGATCAAATTACGAACTCCCCTTCCAAATGCTGTGTATAATCGAATTCCATACCGACATATGGAGGAAGCGCAGACTTTTACTGACGTAGTTTCTTTTTTAAAAATGAATGAAATTCCCTTTTTTAATCCGTACTTTTTTTCAAAATGGGAGGTTTATCAAATATTAAAGAAGAGTGATTTTGTTCAGCGATTTCTTCCAGAGACGACTCTTCTCGAAGAAAAAAACGACCTCGAAGAAATGATAGCAAAACATCAAATCCTCTATATAAAAAGCTCAACAGGACATAAAGGAATTAATCTTTACAGACTTAGAAAATATAAAAAAGGATTTATAGTAGAAACACCACATGGAAAACAAAGCTACCCAACACTCTCTTCATTTTGGGAGAAGTATAAGGATGATTTTGAAAAAAATAACTATCTAATACAGAAAGCCGTTCAAGCAGACAGCTTTGAAGGTAAACGATATGATTTGCGAATTTTATGTCATTATCGTGAGAATGGACATTTCATTAGCGGCATCGGAGTAAGAGTTGCCGGTGAAAATGAAGTGACTACACATGTCCCTAATGGTGGGTCGATTATTCCCTATCAATTAGTTCGCCCTCGATTCAACAAAGCAATTTTGCAAAAGCTTGTGTTTGAAATTGGAAAAGCGCTTGTAGACGAAACAGGTGATTTTATCGGAGAGTTCTCAATTGACCTTGGTCGTTCTGAGGATGGAACGATTTTTATTTACGAAATTAATTCAAAACCGATGGTATTTAATGAGCCACATATTCGACAAAAAGGACTTGAAAATTTAACCAAACTCCTTATAATGGAAGGAACAAAAGCTTAAGCGCCTTGAGAGCGGAACATCGACTAACTACTGCCACGTCCTGTGGCAAACGTCGATGTCAGCACTTCCTCGAAAATGCTATGCATTTTCTTCGTGCGATGATTATGCAACCGAGGCTTTCCTTGCCCTGTGCAAGTCCGACCAGCACAAGACGATCCAGCATGAAGGTCGCTCTTTGACCTTCTTGGGGGATTGGCTTGTGACCTCGAGCTGCTCAAAGTAAAACTTTTCGCAAGATATTCACTGAAGCCTATTCGAGGTGAAAACTGGCTAGGCGATTAAGCTAGACGTCAAATTCAAGCTAAGGGGAGCTTACGATGATCTCACATTTTCAATGGAAGCCTTTATATAAAAGCAGCAAAATTCCCGGTTGGAGCTTTTCTTTTTACTTCCAAGGAACAAAATATCATGCAATTTATAATAAGGATGGAAGCATTGATTGGCAAGGAAACCATCCAGATTTGAAAGTCATAAATGACATTACAAAACAAATTCATGAATTAATGCTCTTCCATGTCTACGAATAGGATTATTTAGCAGATGTGGAGCACTTCTCCTAAATAAAGCCTCCGGCAGAGACATGCGATTTTCAAAGGTAACTTTTCGATCATAAGATCAAAGACTAAGAGCGCCACTTCCTGTGGCA
>NZ_JBALOQ010000035.1:0-39095 GCF_036962705.1 Bacillus sp. JJ1562 | reverse complement strand
ATCTGGGCGCAAATACGTCAAGGCGTATTTGATCTTTACCTCCTTCACATACTAAGCTGTAAAGGGGGGGTTTTTTTATGGCTGAAAAAGGAAAAGAGCGTGAAGACCTTCAATATGAAGGGAAAGATGAAGTATTTATGGATGTGGACCGCTTCATAAATGAAGGGATGGCTGGTGGCAGCGTCCACCGTTTTCATGATAAAACGAATATAGAGGAAGCACGTGATTTTGAGAAAGAGGAACCACCGAATGTAGTTGAATAACAAAATATAGCGACTCAGTCTCCTTCTGTTATAATAGAAGGAGACTTTTTTGATTATTGAAGGAGTATAGTACATGATTGAAAATTTAATGATGCATTATAAAGATGCTTTTATTACAGCAGAATCACCATATCAAACAGATTTATATTCTTGGTTTTCAACCGACATAGGAACTTTTTTCGGAATTAAAAAGGACCGTCTTTCTACAAAAGAGGCCTCACTTTTATCAACCCTTTTCACACCATATGGCACACATATAAATGATATGAACGACACACAGGCATTTTGGTATAACCTTTTGTTTTTACAACAAGGCAGTCTATCCCCTGATCAATTTTCTTTTTCACATTGTCGATTTATTCAATTTTATGCCGACCAACCGATTACCGACCAAATTGAATTCCAGGAAGCCATTCAAGCACTTCTACCAGGAGATACAGTCTTTTTATGGGAAAATGATTCTAGTGGTGTTCTTATTGAAACAAGAAATGAGGAAATGATTGAGGATGTCTACTACGATGAAATTACCGTTACGTTAACGAGTGATTTTTATACGGACATGCGTTTATACATAGGACAAACTCATCCCTTATCTGACAAGCTTGGTTCACTTTTTCATACTGAGAAAGAATGGTTCCAAAAGGGAATACAATATTTACATAAACAAAAGGTTTATCGATTACATGATATTTTACCATTTTTATTACTTGAAAAAATGGATTCAGATTTTCGAAATCAACTGAAAAATGTGATTCCCAAAGAACTGCAAACTGACCATGAATTACTTGAAACGATAAAGGTATTCTTTGAGAGTGATTTGAATGTATCGAATGCATCGAAGCGGCTATACATGCACCGTAATAGCCTGCAGTACCGAATCGAGAAATTCATAGAAAAATCAGGAATTGATATAAAGCATTTTCACGGTGCAGTTACGACCTATTTAGCCATTCTAGACCTAGAGCATTTTTCGGATTCTTAGACAAACTGCACGAAAACCCTTTCATCGTTTTGTGCAATTTATACATTTACGCATTTTTCTCTTTAAAGTAAACTTTATTTATCGAAAACGTTTACACTAGGAGGAGAAAAAATGGCTGAATTAGTTTTAGATAAAATTTACAAAGTATACGACAATAAAGTAACTGCAGTAGAAGATTTTAACCTTCATATTAAAGATAAAGAGTTTATCGTATTCGTAGGTCCATCTGGTTGTGGTAAGTCTACGACATTACGTATGATTGCTGGATTAGAAGAAATTTCTCAAGGGGATTTCTACATTGATGAAAAACGCGTAAACGATGTTGCTCCAAAAGATCGTGACATCGCGATGGTATTCCAAAACTATGCGTTATACCCACATATGAGTGTGTATGATAACATGGCATTCGGATTAAAGCTTCGTAAATTCCCGAAGGATGAAATTGATCGCCGTGTTAAAGAAGCTGCAAAAATTCTTGGACTTGAAGAATACTTAGCTCGTAAGCCTAAAGCATTATCAGGTGGTCAGCGTCAGCGTGTTGCATTAGGACGTGCAATCGTTCGTGACGCGAAGGTATTCTTGATGGACGAACCTTTATCAAACCTTGATGCAAAGCTTCGTGTACAAATGCGTGCTGAGATTTCTAAGCTCCACCAACGTCTACAAACAACTACTATTTACGTAACGCATGACCAAACAGAAGCGATGACAATGGCTACTCGTCTTGTTGTAATGAAAGATGGTCTTATCCAACAGGTTGGAGCGCCGAAAGATGTATATGACAACCCAGAAAACGTATTCGTTGCTGGTTTCATTGGATCCCCAGCTATGAACTTCTTCCCTGGTACATTACAGGATGGTACATTCACAATTGGTGATGTTAAAATTGCTGTTCCAGAAGGAAAAATGAAGGTTCTTCGTGAACAAGGCTATGTAAACAAAGATATTATCCTTGGTATGCGTCCTGAGGATATTCATGACGAGCCTGTATTCCTTGAATCTGCCCAAGGTTCAAAAATCAATGCACCTATTGAAGTATCTGAGTTAACTGGTGCTGAAACAATGCTTTATTCACAGCTTGCTGGTACTGACTTCGTTGCACGTGTTGATTCACGTACACAAGCAAAACCAGGTGAAATAATCGAACTTGCATTTGACATGAACAAATGTCATTTCTTCGACGCAGAAACTGAAAAGAGAATTAGATAATCTTCCAAGTCAAAAGTCGCTCATTCGTGAGCGACTTTTTTTGTAGGGACCTGATGGAGGGACCAGAGGGACGGTTCTACTGGTTTTACATTTAATGGAGAACCACAAGAACCATCCCTATGGTTCTTATTCTTTGATTAATTTTATTTCTTGGTTATTGCAGCTTGTACAATAGAATAGATGAGCGCATTCATTGTTTTGTAAGGTGGTTTGGATGCCATCTATTTTTTTCATGTCATCAATTTGCATATAGGCACTGTAAGGACCAAAATAATCGATAATACGTCCAGAATCCTCTATCGAATTCCCACATTGTGTACATGAGAAGCTAGCAGTGTTAAAGCCATTACATAATGGACAAATAGGCATGTTCTTCTCTCCTACTCATATTCATTTTTACTTATGAGTAGTTTTTCGATGAAACAACGCTGTTATGCTTTGTTTCCTATAGGAATTAATTGGTAGAGCAATTTTCGAATATAATCTTCGCTACGTCACATAATACTTAGTACAAACACAGCAACAACAACTCACCAAGCAACACCGAAAACAACTTTTATACACACGGGTTAGCCTAGAGGCTAAGGAATCCTTATATCTGGTGCAATTCCGGAGTAACCCACCAAAAAAAATCAGTTTAAGGAGATGAAGGAAAATGGCAAACAACAATAGTAACCAATTAGTAGTACCAGGTGCTCAACAAGCTATCGACCAAATGAAGTATGAAATTGCTCAAGAATTTGGTGTTAACTTAGGTGCTGACACTACATCTCGCGCAAACGGATCAGTTGGTGGAGAAATTACAAAACGTTTAGTATCTTTCGCTCAACAATCAATGGGTGGAAAAGCTTAATAACAATTAAATACTTTGGCTAGAGAGGCACCCTTAAAGGGTGTCTCTTGTTTTTTCTCGTTTATACTCTTCCCAACTTTTGACTTGATTTATTACATATTATTGTTGGAATACTAAGTTAGAGGATACTATATTTAGGAGGAATTTAATATGAAGGATAAATTACAAAATAGTACTGAGGAATTAGCTGCAAGACATTACCAGCCTAGCGACTACGAAAAGAACGATCAATTATCATCAGGACTTGCTACAACCCATGAACAAGTAAGTGATTCTTATATGATGGAAGGCGAATTTCAAGCAGTGGCCAATAAAACAAATAATAAAAATGAGGAAGCATCTAATGAAGGTTATCAGGATTATTATTCTTAATTACGTTTCTTTTAGGAGAGATCCGAATTGAGTGAAGTAAATCAATTTATTCGTGATATAACAACGAAGGCAAAAGATACATTTTCTAATACATCCCAAATCGTTAAAGAAAAAATAAACACTGTTTTGCATAGGCCAATGGCTACGATCGATGACCTTGCAAAATATATTTCAACCCATCCAGATACGAGTTTCGACACAAAAGAATTTCTTGGGTTTCAGTATCATTTTTACCACCTTAGGTTCGCGGATACTACCTTTTATCTAGAAACAAAAGGCGATCATGGTGACTATATTCTTGACCTATCAGTGGCTTCACCCGAAGGTACAATTTTTGAGTACCACTCTTTCGAAAAGAGATATGGCGTGCACGACAAAGTCACTATCCCAGCAGCCTTGGCCACTATCATTCAGTAAATACCAAGGGACCAAGGGGACGGTTCTACTGGTTTTCCATTTATTTGAAACCACAAGAACCGTCCCTCTGGTCCCTCTATATCTTATTATTCGATTTCTAATATTGGTTGGTTAACTTCTACATTTACTTTTCTGATGCGGCGGTTTTCCACTTCTATAACCGTTAAAGTGAGATGTAAGTAATCAAAGGTATCTCCGGAAACTGGAATTTTTTCAAATGATTCAAAAATCCAACCCCCAACTGAATGATGCGAGCTTTCTGGTTCTTCAATTCCGATAATATCCGCAAAATCGTCAAGTGGCATATCCGCATTTATTTCATATGTAATTTCATCTAATTGTGTAATGTATTTTATCTTTTCATCATGTTCATCCCAAATTTCACCGACGATTTCCTCGATGATATCCTCTAATGTAATCAAACCTGAAGTTCCACCAAATTCATCAACGACGATCGCCAAATGCGTTTTGCTTTTTTGAAGTTCTGGAAGCAAGGTTGAGATTTTCATCGACTCAACTACGAAGAATGGTTTACGAACAATTGAACGAACATTTATTTTCTTTTGTTGAACGAGAAGACTTAAAAATTCGCGTTCTGATAAAACCCCGATAATATTGTCGATATTGTCTTCGTAAACTGGTACACGTGAATAGCGTTCCGCTAAGAACATATCTCTAATTTTTTCAATTGAAGCATTGACTTCTACTGCAACCATATCGGTACGGGGTGTTAATATCTCCCCAACTAGAATATCATTGAAATCTAGGGATCGGTGTACTAATTCTTTTTCTTTATTATCAATAACTCCTTCTTCCTCACTCAAATCAACCATTACTTTTATTTCTTCTTCTGTAAAGGACGGAGTATCATTATTACTATTGTTAAGCTTGGCTGCAAATGCTTTTAGTAATCCAAATAGATAGGTAACTGGTGTCAATATCTTCATTAATATCAATAATATCCCAGAGACCCTTAATGAAAAGCTTTCCGCATTTTCTTTTGCGAATGATTTTGGTAAGACCTCTCCAAATACTAAAATGAGCAATGTCATCACAAAGATACTTATCACAAGTCCGGTATTCCCACCAAGAAGGTCTGAAGCAACCTTTGAAGCTATTGATGCAGCAGCAATATTTACGATATTTTTTCCAACTAAAATAGTTGAAAGGGCGTTATCAAAGTGCTCGGTAATATAAAATGCTCTCCTACTTCCACGCCGCTTTTCATCCACATAATTCTTCAGTCGTATTCGGTTGACACTCGAATACGCAGTTTCACTTGCGGAGAAAAACGCTGATAGCATGATTAGAACGAGTAACAAAAAGATGGTACTCTGTGGCAAATCGTCCACGTAAATTTCACACTCCTAAATTGTAATTAACTTTGTTTTTGTTTATGATGGAGACAATAAGACTAAAGTAAAAATTTCAATGAATAATCAAATGCGCCTTGGCGTATTTGCGCCCGATTTTTTTCGAGTTTGCTCGAAAAATTACCTTTGAAAAATCGTGGCATCCGCCGGAGGCTTTAAACTTTATTTAGTCAGGTTTTTAATACAACAATCAATTGTATACACATAATGTATTCATTTCACAATATGTAGAAGTACGAAACTGAATAAAGTTTAAATATCTATTATTTTTATAATAGCAAACATTCTTTTACATGGGAATGATTATATGGATGTGTGATTTAAATCACACCGAGTTATTTTTAGTATTGGTATAGTACTAATAAAGAAATATTAAGTGGCGGTGATTACATGGACTTTAAACTCAATACTTTATATGAAGAAATTGGTGGCGCAGATGCCATCCAAAATTTAGTGAATACATTTTATCCAAAGGTATATGCCGATCCTGATTTAGCTCCATTATTTGAAGGAGATATGGAGGAAATTAAAAGAAAGCAATATTTGTTCTTAACACAATTTACAGGAGGACCGACATTATATAGTAATGAATTTGGAGCTCCGGCAATGAGATATCGTCATATGCCTTTTGAGGTAACCCCAACACGCGCAAGAGCTTGGCTTCGCTGTATGAAAGAAGCCTTCGAGGAAACCGGCCTTACTAGTGATGCGGCAGAGGCCTTCTATGCTCGCCTTCAACAGGTGGCAGGAATTATGGTTAATACAGCAGATTAATAAGAAAAGTGCATGCGCCTTGATCAGCCCCGACAAGCACAAGACGAGCCAGCGAGAAGGTTGCTCTTTGACCTTCTTGATGGATTGGCTTGTGACCTCGAGGGGCTAGGCGCAGGAGCTAGACACCAAAAAATCCACGAGGTAATCGTGGATTTTTCTTATGATTCGATGATAATTGCACCTATAAAGAACACTAGTACTAAAGCTGCCGCAATATTAAATGTAATTGATAATTCCTCCACAATAACTCCCCCATTATCTATTCTATGGTATAAGAGTATCATCAAATGTGGAAAAATCAGGTTCAATATTTAGGCAGTTTTTTGTCAAAGGAATGAACATTTTGTGAATCTGTATTTTGACCTAGTCAACTTGAAATTATCCTAAATATCGATGATACAAACTCCTTGCTTCGGATAGATCCTTTGTTCCATGAATGAGGACCCGACCGTCCTTGAATACAACCATTCTGTTTGGACCTTTTGTAAATGATAATAAGTATGGATTTTTTTCGACTTTTCCACCTTGCTCGGTTAATAGTTCTGCGATAGATTCTAAATCTCTTTCAATTTTTTCACTAGGTCGTATTTGAACTGAATCCCTTCCACATAATACCGCTGATTTTGTTTGATTCTCAAAGGATAAAAATGGATAGGTAGGATTTGTTCCACAGGAAAGACAGCCTTCCTTTTTCACGCGATCAACCTTAATCGCAGTATGTTGATTTTTCCATAAATCAAATGATACTAATTTTTTTCGCAGTGCAAAGTAATCCTCAACCAATAATTTGAGTGCCTCTGTTACTTGATAGGCAACTACCATTTGAACAGCTGGGCTAATGATTCCAACCGTATCACAAGTAAGTCCTCCCATAGGTACGGTTTCAAGGAGACAATGAAGACAAGGTGTCTCCCCTGGCAGGATTGCATAACTAATCCCATAACTTCCAACACATGCCCCATAAATCCATGGGATGTTGTATTTTTGTGATGCGTCATTTAAGAGCATTCTTATATCAAAATTGTCAGTTGCATCGATTATTAAATCTACGCCCTCAATAATATTTTCAATCTCCTGAATGGAAACATCCATTACATGTGCCTGAATATCAACATCTGAATTTATTTTTTCTAATCGTTCCTTTGCTGCAACCGCTTTTGGTAAGCGATTGATCGCATCATCTTCACTGTATAATTGTTGTCGCTGTAGATTTGTCCATTCTACATAGTCACGGTCAACGATTGTCAGCTTACCGATGCCGGCACGTACAAGCCCCTCAGCACTTCCAGTACCTAGTGCACCTGCACCGACTATAAGAACATGTTTCGTTCTAATTTTCTGTTGCCCTTGGACTCCAATTGAGGTAAATAACTCTTGCCGAGAATAGCGTTCATTCAACTCGATCATTCCTTCCTTAAAACTCCTATGTATCTTCAATTCAAATTTTTTATCCTTAATCTTGAAAATATCGTAACACATCTTATTCCCTTCAATGAAGTATCAAGACATCTTAGCTTTCATCAAATATATCGTTTTGCGGCTGGGTGATACCGTTTATGTCATTTGCGGTATATCATTTATTGTTTTGCGGCTGGTTGATATACCGTTTATGCTGTTTGCGGTATACCATTTATCGTTTTACAGTTGGATGATATACCGTTTAAGCTGTTTGCGATATACCATTTATCGTTTTGCAGTTGGATGATATACCGTTTATGCTCTTTGCAGTATATCATTTATCGTTTTGCGGCTTGATGATATATCGTTTATGCCGTTTGCGGTATATCATTTATTGTTTTGCAGCTTGATGATATATCGTTAGAATTGAATGGAGAAATAGTATCCAAGACTTAACATAAGCATAAAATATAGGATAAAAATCATATCGTATTTGGATAGAGTAAGCTCATAGTAAAAGGTTCGTTTTTTTTGGTTCGAAAATCGCTTTGCCTCCATTGCTACCGCAATTCGATGAGCACGTCTAATACTTTGCGATAATAAGGGAATTGAATAAGCTTTTAGTTTAAAAAAGATAGATTGCAGCCCTTTTTGACGTTCAACCCCACGAACACGCATCGCATTTTGTATTGTTTGAAACTCTTCTATCATAATAGGAATTAATCGTAATCCCGCCATAAAGCTATATGCGTATTTGGGTGGCATCTTTAGTTGCTGCATCAAAGAATAAAAAAGGAAAACAGGTCTTGTAGTTAATGCAAAGGTCAGGCCAAGCCCCGCAAAAATAATTCCTCGAAATCCCACAATTAATCCTTTATATATGCTTTCCTCTGATATTGTAATCAGTCCCCACTTATACAATACCATTTCTCCTTTTCCAAATAGAATCATAGATGATGAGGTTGAGAGAAAGATGAGGAAAAATGGTAACGTAAGTAAAATGATTCTTTTAAACGAATGTCCCGTGAAACCAAAAAATAAGATAAATACGACCAACGAAGTATGAATGAGTAGATAAAGATTATCAATAAATAATACAGCTATACATAAGCTGACCAATACAAACAGCTTTACACTTGGGTTAGTTCTATGAAGCCATGTTATTTTACTTGAAAGTTCCATTTGTATATTCCTTTCTCCCATTACACTGTTACGATGTTAAGGTTGACAATTGCCTTTTAGCCAATTGATCTTTTATCAATTTACCATTTTCAATCGTCCAAACCCTTGTCGCAAAATACATCTCAATTTTTATATCATGAGAAACCATCATAATCGTCTTGTTCTTTTGTCTGTATTTTTCTAATAATGTTAGGAGTGCAAATGTATTTTTTGAATCAAGTCCAAATGTAGGTTCATCTAACAAAAGAATTTGCTGACCTCTTACGATTGAGGCTGCTACACTTAATCTTCTTTTTTGTCCCATCGACAACTGATAAGGATGTTTGTTTTTATGATTTGTGAGACTGAAAATTTGTAAAAGTTCCTCTACCGAGGCTGTGATTTCTTGTTCATCTCTTTTATCAACTCGTAAGGAATATGCAATTTCCTCATAAACAGAGTTTGTGACAAATTGCAGCTCAGGGTTTTGGAAAACAAAGGTCATCATTTCATTTAATCGCTTACCATTTTTTACGTTATTCCCATATAGCGAATAGTGACCTGTCGTTTTAATAAACTGCATCAGTGAGTCTAGTAATGTACTTTTTCCAGCACCATTCTTCCCCTTTATCACAATCCACTCTCCTGAGTGAATCTTGACATCATTCACACAAATTTTTTCCTTCTTCTGCCTATACCCATTGAAGTGTTTAAGGCTAATAACTGGAGTATTATCTATGCCGGGACTTTCTTGTTGCACCCATTCAAAGTCTTGAACAAAGTGATCCCAGACACCTGGATACCAAATCCCTTGCTCTCGCATGATCGTTTCAAAATTGGATAAGATTTCTATCTTATTACCATCAGCAATAATTTCTCCTTCAGCATTAAAAAGAATAATTCGGTCCACAATCTCAAGGACATGATCAAGCTTGTGTTCGACAATTAGCAACGTTTTATCATGCCCGACATCCTTAATAACCTCCCAAATCTCCTTTGTCCCATCAGGATCAAGCATTGCTGTTGGCTCATCTAAAAATAATACATCAGGAACTAGCGCCAACACTGCCGCAATGGCTAAACGTTGTTTCATTCCCCCAGACAAAGTTTGAATGCTTGTATGGATGTTTTCTAAGTCCAACCCACCCTGGTTTAGATATCTTTTAATACGCTCTTCCATTTGTTCCCTAGGAATTTTTAGATTTTCCAGGACAAATGCAAGTTCTTCATCAACAAACGGCATACAAAACTGGGAATCAGGATCTTGGAAGACATAACCCCATTCTGATGGGACCTGCAAGCATTCCGTTTTCATTGGTACTTCAACTGAGTTCGGAATAATCCCACTTAATACCTGAAGGAGTGTTGATTTCCCACACCCTGAAGGTCCAAGAAGTAAAACCTTCTCACCTTTTTTAATATGGCAAGTTAAGTCCTTAAAAAGTAAGGACTCATCTCCCGGAAATTTTAATCGAAGTTTTTCAACAAACGTAATTGATTCCATTTTCGACACCCTTTTATTTTTGATCAAGTGCATCAAAATCATTTTTCGATAGTGGGCGTACAAGATTTGTTACTCCCGTCATCTCTAACACTCTTACAAGGTAGTGTGCAAATAAACCGGCAAATAGGATGGATCCTACAAATCTAGCAACTAGGAATAAAGCCAGATTCCACGTAGCTAAGTCAACGATTTCACCATAAGCAAAATCCATAATTATAGACCCTAAGCAAGATGCTGAAGCTGCTAACACAACAACAGCAAGATTATATCTTTTATACCGAAATATCATAAATACAGCTTCAGCAAACAGCCCTTGAACAACACCGTAAAAAAGAACAGTTAGGCCCCATGGAGACCCTAATATAAATTCCCCTGAGGCTGCTGCAATCTCTGCTAATAAGGCAACTCCCGGCTTACGAATAACTAAGTATGCAATAATCGCTGCAATAAACCACATACCATATAGAAACTGATCAGCATGTAACCCAATTGGCTTTACAATATAATACAAAGAGCCCCAAATGATATAAACAATTCCGAATGCAATTGCAATTACAATTGTAACCAAAATATCAGTTAGTTTTAGTCCTTTATTCATGAAGAATTCTCCTTTTTTCGTAGACTATTATGCTTCTACTTTGTGTTGAACCGGCCAGTTTTCTAAACGGTAGGCCATTTCCCAAAAGGAGTATTCGTACTGGCTACTAATGATAAAATGTTCCTTCATACGTTTCCGGTCTGCTTGCGTTGCTTTTTCTGCTAATTCATTTATCCGATCAATTTGTTCTTCAACAAGGGTTTTAAACCAATCACCACCATAGGCAGCAATCCATTCCTGATAGATCGGTTCTTCTGGTTTGCAACTTTGAAGCCTTTCACCGATTTCGTAATATAGCCAATAGCAAGGCAATAAAGCTGCAATAATATCACCTAAATGTCCAGAATATGCCGCCCTATACAGATGTGATGTATATGCATAAGCTGTAGGTGCCGGCTTAAAGTTATGTCGCTCCTCATCCGTGATTCCAAGTCTCTTTGAAAAGCTTTTATGCAAGGATAACTCGGCTTCATAGGTCCCTTGTGCATGAATTACCATCCTGTTTGTCGTATGTAAATCCTCGGCCTTCGCTGCCCCTAATGACTGCACCTTTGCAAAGTGAGTAAGATAATAGGCATCCTGTTTTACGTAATATCGAAAACACTTGATTGGTAATGAACCATCCCCAATTCCTTTTACAAATGGATGCTCAAAGCTTGCCTCCCATATTTGATTTGCTTCTCTTCTAATTTCCTCTGAAAATAACATTTTCATTTTTCCTCCCTTTATTGTTATTAGCAAAATAAAAAACCACCTTCTCTACGCAGTGTAAAGAAAGTGGTTTGGATTTAGGCATAAAAAAACATATTGACCGTTTCCCCACTTCCCTACGCTGGTACAAACCAGATCAGGTTCTAAGGGTCTTGAGGTCATGAAAAAATTCAATCCTCAATCTCAGCCTTCAGTAATAGATTCGTAGGTATTTGACCTAACAAAATATTATTACCCTATTAAGGCACCCCTAGTGGAACTACTAAAATATTTAAATATTTTCCTTTGTACCATCCTAACATGAAGATACGATTTATAAAAGCCTTTTTTGAAAGTTGCAGTTTTTACTATTCAACATATACTGCCGTACCATATGCGATAATTTCAGATGCATTTTGCATAACAGATGAGGTTTGTAGACGCATCGCAATAACAGCATTTGCTCCTTTTGCCTTCGCGTCATCTACCATTCGTCCAATTGCTTTTTGACGGGATTCCTCCAGCATTTCAGTGTAATCTGAAATTTCACCCCCAACAATTGTTTTCAATCCAGCCATAATATCTCTTCCAATATGCTTTGACTGAACAGTTCCTCCTCTAACAAATCCTTTTAGTTCTTTCACTTCTTTTCCGGGTACATAATCAGTAGTCACGATAATCATTTTCGTCATCCTCCACTTTTTCTCGTTTTCGTTCCCAAACTAATAAAGCAAATAATAGAACAATGGCAACCATGTAAAACGCATAGAACATCAGCGCCTTTGAAATATCAATGAACAAAAATACAATTCCTACTATTTGTCCAACAATGGCTATCATCAATACAATATATTTCGCAATATTTCTCATCATTCTCTACCTGCTCCGCGTCGATAAATTTTTCTTGCAACTATGAAATAAAAAACGATCGGCATTGGTGCTTGGATTAATCCCCATATTCCCCAAAACCAGTAATTATGCCCCCGCTTTCTTGCGTCTAAAAATAACCAAAAGCTTTGAATAAGTAGGATGATGGCTATTAATATCCAGAATTTGATATCATCCGTTTTCATGTACGCATCACCCGTTTTCGATATCGATAGAGGCTATAAATCGGGAAGCTAATTGTTGCGATCCCTTGAATGACGATAAAGACAAGCGGCAGTTTGAAAAATGCGGTGATTAAACCTGTCATAATGAATAATGCAATCAAGATAAAGGCAGTTAAATCCCGTCTAAATTTCTTCTTTTCTTTCTGTTGTTCAACTGCTACCATTTGTTCAAAAGCTCGCAAATCAGGAGTGAAAACCGAAAAATGTTTATCTATTTTTGCAAGTGCTTCATTTATGACTTGAACCGTTTCTATGTCTTCTTCATGTTGTGGTTCGTTCTTTAATAGGAATAGCTTGTTTTTCTTCATTGGGTCTCAACTCCTTTCTTACTGTTTGGATTCCGTTATGTATTCTCGATTTAACAGTACCAAGGGCGATATGAAGCATATCTGCTATTTCTTCATATGAATAGCCATAGTAATGTTTTAGAACAATTGGAATCCGAATTTCATCAGAAAGCCTTCCTAAAGCGTTAAGAACATCATTCCAATCCTCAGAATGGTTATCAAATTGCCATTTCATTTTGCGTAATGCTTGTTCCTGATGCTGATAGTTTTGTTCGCGTTTCTTTCTTCGAAGATCGTCAATGTATAAGTTTGTCGCAATTGTTATGAGCCATGAGGAGAATTTTGCTTTTCCGTTATACATTTTGATTTTTTCCATACTTTTCATCATTGCTTCCTGTGCCAGGTCTTCGGCAATATCAGGCTTCATTGTAACTTTTATTAAGTATTTTACTAAAAAAGGATAATGCTCCTTAAAAAGCATCGCAAACGCGAGTGAGTCACCACGCTTTGCACTGCGAATTAGTTCCTTTTCATCCATGCAATGAATTCTCCCCCAAGAAAATTTGATTATCTTTATTTTTCGTTTGTAGTACGAATGAGGCAACCAAAAAGTTCATTTCATTTTTAAAAAATATTTTTGTTATATTCTTTTTTGCCTAGTTTAACCCAAAAAAGAAGCCAACTTAAACATGTTTTGGCTTCTTTTCCTAGTATGATTACTCGTTATCAGTTGGTGTGGCTTTTCTTGTTTGAACTAATTCTTCAGTTAAATTGTCGATACTATTTCTAACATTTCCTTTTCCTGACAGGTTTTCAATAATTTCTTTTACATCAATACCAGAGGATGCCTTCAACGATTCCTGGAGGGTTGACATTAGGTTTGTCGCATATCCTGTTACCTTATTGGCACCGCTGTTTTCCCCGCTACTTCCAGTATCCACAACCGTAATTTTATCAATGTTTGATAATGGCGCAGCCACTTCTTTCGCATATTGAGGTAGCATTTTAATAACCATATCGAGGATAGCCGCTTTTCCATATTGCTCGAATGCTTCTGCGATTTTTTGTTTTGCTTCTGCTTCTGCAAGACCCGTTAAGCGGATAATGTCTGCTTCTGCTTCCCCTTGTGCACGTTGGGCTTCTGCTTTTGCAAGACCATCGATACGGATTTTCTCTGCTTCCGCTTTTGCCATTGCTTCGATTCGGTATTTATTCGCATCTGCTTCCGCCAATTGTTTCGCTTTTTCCGCCTCTGCCGCTTGAACAACTGCATAACGGTCAGCATCTGCCTTCTTCTTAACCTCTGAATCGTATTGCTTTTCACGACGTAAAATCTCTTTTTCTTCAAGCTCAATTTGCTTCTGTCTTTCAATGATTTGGATTTGCATTTGCTGCTCGGTAACTTCCTGCTTTGCTCTAGCTTCTTCCAGGTGATAGGCTTGGTCAGCACGAGCCTTTGCAATATCCTGCTCTCTTCGGAATTCCGCAACTTTTAATTGATTGATTTTTTCTGCTTCAGCAACTTCTGTAGCGCGCTCTAGCTCAGATTTCTGGGCTTCTTTATCTGCCTCTGCTCGCTTAATTCTTGTTTCCTTATCAGCCTCTGCAGTCGCAATATCTGCATCACGTTTTACCTGAGCAATTCTAGGTTTCCCTAATGAATCGAGGTAACCGTTTTTATCACGAACATCCTTGATTGTAAATGATACAATGATGAGACCCATTTTTGCCAAATCCTGTGATGCAACTCGTTGAACCTCTTGAGAAAATTTTTCGCGATTTTTATAGATTTCTTCTACAGTCATCGAACCAAGAATGGAACGAAGATGACCTTCTAATACTTCTCTTGCTTCATTTTCTCTGTCTTCTTTTCGTTTCCCTAAAAATTGCTCTGCTGCTGTAGCAATTTCAGAGATAGAGCCTCCAATTTTGATAATTGCAGTTCCATCAGCCATTACTGGTACACCCTGCTCTGTATATACTTCAGGTGTAGAAACATCTAGTTTACTAGATAAGAGACTTAATGGTTCGGATTGTTGGAATACTGGTAGCACAAAGGTACCGCCACCACGTACAATTTTGATTCGATTTCCACCTTCGTCAACGTGAACATTTTTCCCGCCTAAATAGCTTCCGGTTACAATTAAAGCTTCATCGGGACCAGCGGTTTTGTACTTTGAAACAAATACACCAATAAGTGCAAGTAGTAAAAATGCGACAACTCCAATTACAATCCAAATAGCTGTTGTCATAGTTCATTTCCCCCTTTAATTCTCATGTTTTGGTAAGGTAAGACGTATACAACGCCTTCTTTAATATCTATAATAAGAACCTTTTCATCATATGGAATTGGTTCATTATTAAAGCTTTTTGCAGATTTAGCGATTGTTCCACTGATTCCTTCAATGACTACTTCACCGAAGCCATCAACTGGAATTGAAGTAATGACCTTGCCAATTCGTCCTTTCAAATCCTCTTCTCTGTAAACCATCGATTCTTCTGCAGAAGACAATGGAATCAAGACGAAAACATTCAATAATGTGACTAAAATAAGTGCTAATACGAGTGAAATAACAAAAATTAAGAAACTATGAAAGGAAAGCAATTTTTCAAAAATGTAACCAGATGCGCTTAAAAACGTGAGGAAAGAAAAAATGAGTGTTGGACTTAAAAAACTGTCTGGGAAAATTCCCTCTAAAAAGTCACCAAATAAGATAAACAGCAGGGTACCAATTCCACATATGACTAAGCCAATCAAATAAATCGTTTGAATATCATACCCAAATAACTCCATAGCTTCACCTCCATATTCAATTGATAATTTTGTAATTTTCTTTACATTCTCATTTACGAATCATAGTTGAAAAAGGTTTCATTTTTTTATGAATTTTTTTCAAACTTTTGTAAAAGTATGTCGACTATGTATCGTTACATGAATTCTTTCGTAATCCAAGCCTTAAGTAAGAACCCAATCACAATATACGCCATCACATATCTCCAGTAGATAACCAATTTGTCATTCTTTTTTTGGACAATGCCTAACCCTATTATCCACCAGAAGATGTTGTAGTCAGTGATCCGTTTTTTATTAATCAGAATTTCGTTTTTCTCGAATTTCCTTTTTTTATTCTCATGACGTGCCCAGAGAATCACAATCACGATATCGACAATTGCCCCAATGGATATGGCGACCAAAACAAAGGTCGGAGATGGCTTCCATCTATTATCGTTTTGGACCTCTTTTTTCTTTTCAACTCTCTCATTATCAGCTTTAAGGGCTTCCTCAAAACTTTGAGTATCCACTTTTTGTTTAGCATCGCTGACTATTTTATTATTAGGTACCTCAAAAGTGGAATAATATAGACCAATTCCAACTGCTAAAAGGATAAACAAGCCATAAGCAAGTCCAAAAAGTAATCCTTTTTTCATTAGCACCAACATCTTTCATAGATTCGAAGTAATAGGAATAAAGTCACACGAATTATTCCTAATCCTACAATACTCTACAATCGTTCCCGAATAAATACTTTTTTCATTATAGGATTTCATAAGTATTTCTTATACGACATTCAAAAAACAAAAAATAAAGCAAGTTCCCATTATTCGGGAACTTGCTAGTTTAGTCATCATCTTTGTCTTTCTTTTTTTCTTCCTTTTTCCGTTCTTTCTCTTCTTTTTTCCGTTTTTTCTCTTCTTCCTTCTGCTTCTTTTGTTCCTCTTTCCACTTATCTTTGTTCTTTTCTTGCCCATTGCTTTCCTTCCACTCATTCTCACTCTTTCTAATAGGAGGCTGATAGGCTGGAAGATTGAAAGAACTTGGTGATACATTACTTAATGATTGCTGAACCATTTCTCTAAAAATAGTGGCTGCAGTAGCACTTGAATTTGTTAGATAATGACTCTCATCTGTCTTGTCATATCCGAGCCATACTGCACCAACGAGCTCTGGTGTGTATCCGACCATCCAAATATCCTTAGCTCCATCAATGCCCTCAATGGGTACCTGGGTAGAACCTGTCTTTCCTGCCACTTCTCTTCCTTCAATTTTAGCATGACGACCAGAACCGTCTTCAACAACACCTTTTAGCATAAATGTCATTCTTTTAGCAACCTCAGGGGTCGTAACTTGTACAGGCTCTTCATTCCACTCGGCAATTATTTCACCATTGGCATCGACAATTTTTGAAATGGCATGTGCATTCGTTTTTTTCCCTTCATTAGGAAATGTTGTAAAAGCTTCGGCCATATGAATCGGAGCAACGCCTTTATCAAGGCCACCAAGTGCAATACTTAGGTTTTGATCATTTTCTGTAATCGGAAGCCCAAACTCTTTTACAGAATCGATACCTGTTTTCAGTCCAATTTTGTTTAAAAGCCATACCGCTGGAACATTATCAGAGTCCCTTACCGCATCATTAATGGTAACACTGCCTTTAAAATTTCCGGAAACATTTAATGGCTGATAGCCATTGAAACTCATTGGTTTATCCGGCAATACATCATAAATGCTATAGCCTTGCTCAAGTGCTGGCGTATAAACAGCAAGTGGTTTAATTGTTGAACCTGGCTGTCTTCTTAATTGGGTCGCATGATTGAAGCCTCGAAACACATGCTCACCTCGTCCCCCAACTAAAGCGCTGATTCCACCAGTCTTAGGATCTATTAATATAGCACCGCTTTGAAGTAATTGATCCTCCGTGCTAGCAGGAAATAGGCTGTCGTTTTTAAAAATGTTTTCGACGGATTCCTGCATGTGAGGATCCAGTTCTGTATAAATTTCTAAGCCACCAGACATGACTTCATTTTGTGTGAGACCATATTTTTTAATCGCTTCTTCGATAATATGATCAATATAGTATGGATACTTTCCTTCATACTGATCAAGCTGGCGCCCTTCAAACACCATCTCTTGCGCTTTTGCTTCCTTTACTTGATTAGAGGTAAGATATCCCTGATCCTCCATCATTGCTAAGGTAAGATCTCTTCTGTTTATTGATTTTTCTTGATCAATTAATGGATTCATTCTAGAAGGTGATTTGATTAAACCTGCAAGTATTGCACCTTCACTCACCGTTAAGTCGTTAACCTCTTTACCAAAATACGTTCTTGCAGCGTTTTTTATCCCCCATGCTCCTTCACCAAAGTAAATTTGGTTTAAATACATTTCAATGATTTTCTCTTTTGAAAAAGTACGTTCAATTTTTTGTGCAAGGAAGAATTCTTCTATTTTTCTTTTCAATGTTTGTTCATGAGTTAGAAATACATTCTTTGTTAATTGCTGTGTAATCGTACTTCCACCCTCAACGATTTCACCCGCTTTTAAATTCCGGAAAAGCGCACGAAAGATCCCGATGTAATCCACACCAGGATGTTTGTAAAATCTCCGGTCTTCAATGGCGATTACAGCCTGAATAACATGTGGGGGAATTTTTTCATAGGTGATACCTTCAATTTTAGGTCCAGGTACCTTGCTCGCAATTTCCCCATTTTTATCATAAATAATGGTTGGTTCCGGTAATGGATTATTTAAAGCACTAACATCCCGAGAATTGATATACATGTTGAGTCCAATAGCAACGAATAAAATAAAAAGCAGCCCCACTAACAGGATGATTTTTACTCTTCCCACCTCAGACAAAGTCTTGATGAAGTTTTTTCCCATTCGAATGCCCTCCAATTAGAAATGCGCAAGCGCCTTGATCAGCCCCGACAAGCATAAGAAAAGCCCGGCGAAAAGGATGCATTTTATCCTTCTTGACGGATTGGCTTATGACCTCGAGGGGCTAGGCGCTGGAGCTAGACACGAAAAATCCATTAAAAATTGCGCTACATATACTAATTCGAATGGGAAATTTTTTTGTGGGGATACGTATAAATATAATAAATCAGCCGATGTCGTGACGACGAACGTCCTCAAGAATATCCATGTACATTCTTGAATGATAGTACATGCCAAATTGCAAGCCACGTTCAATGATTTGCTTTTGATCTCCTTCATAGCTTAGAGCAACGACTTCATAAATTTCATTCGCGTGCTGAACATCAAGTACCTCATGGTCAGTGAAATGAACAAGTGATTTGTTTTCACTACCATAATTACTTTTAGCAAATTGACCAACCAATGGAGATACTCGAGCTACAATTTCTTCAATGACACCTAATGCCGCAAGTCCCTCTAAATAGTGGTAATGAAGGCATAAGTCGGTCAATCCTCGATTATAGGCCAGAACTGGGATGCTTGGCTCACTTTCTTTGATTTCATCCTCTGAAACACCAATTCCTTGTAAAAACTCCTTATACGTCTCGCTATGAACATATTTTTCATTCATTTTTCCATGCTCTTCAAACAAATTTTCCACAAGTGGCATTCTCATTCGGTAGTCTGACATATTGGTTAATATCGCTGATAAAAAACGTGGAAAGTAAAGTACAACGTGATAAATTTGAAGGGCAATTTCCTTTCGTTGTTCATCAGAGAATTCACCGTTATTTAAAGCCATAAACAATGGATGCTCTTCAATTTTCTTTTCTTGAAACATACGATCTGTCACTTTCTTTAACTCTACAAATTTATCCATAATAAAATCCCCCTAAATTAGTGTTAATTCATGAAAATCCATTGAAAGATTTGCCGGAAGATCTCCGTATGCAAACGTCGTTGATGAAAGTTTTATATAAAATGGATTACTTCGGAAGTACCCGGCTTCCTCGGCCGATACACCTAAAAACAAGTAGCTATATCTTTGCTTAAACTCGCTTTGAATATAAGAGATAAATTCCTTTTGATAGTTTTGGTGATTATCCTTTGCAGCGAAAAACGCCATATAACCGTGCCGAAATACCTCATCTTGATCTGGAAGTGGTGGACAACTTGCAACCTTACAAAACAAATTGACTATTTTAAACGAAAAAGGAAGTTTCCTAGAAAGCCTTAGCTTTCGTGCATTGAATTGATCCACAAGCTTGCAGATAGCAAGACTCTCCTTGTTCTCATCTCTTAAAATTAAGAACACACCATTTTCTTTTAAAAACATTTGTTTTCCACATGGAGCAAATGGTTGGAGCCTCGCCAATTTTTTATAGATCCCCCATGCTTCTTCCCCGTCAATTTCGCTAATATTAAGAAGGCTTTTTCTATATTTCATAAACATCGGCACGCCAATATGTATAGTTTTACCAATTTCAATTCCACCAGGAAGGAGACCATTTCCTTTAGTCATTGAGGCTTTGTTTGTGTTGCTATCAAGTACAGTGGAAAACATCCAATTCACTTTTCCTTCATATCGATAATGAGATAATAAATTATTTGCCAAGCGGTAAAAGGCAAAAGTCCGATGATAGTTAGGATGGATTCTTAAATCATTTAAGTAAAACACTTTTTCGCATGTTTCATCGATAACCCGTTTTTGCTCACTCACCGCAACACAGCCGATTAATTCATTTTCCTTAAACAACCCGAAATGCCTTGTCACCCCAAATTCCTCTGATAAGCCAAAAAAATTAGGCGAACGGTCAACATAGAAAAGATCGCTTCCCGTATTTGTCTCTTTCGTTAATTGAAGTAATTGGTGGTGATGGGTTTTATCTAACTCCAAAAATTCATAGGTCATACACACTGCCCCACTGTTATTTTCTGATATAGCATCGAACGTTCCAACCCTTCACAACGCATTGACAGCTCCTCATCATAAATGAAATGTTTCATAAAAACATCAGGCAATTGACTTGTGCTGAGCATATTTCGGAACAACACTACTGCTTTTTCTGACTTTGCCCGTAAAATTCCGTTGCAAATCGATTCCGTTCCCTTAATATCTGACCAATCAAATACATTAGACAAATAAAAAGCATCAATGGAATGTTCCTTATTCAATAATTCTTGAATACTCAAAGAATGAATTGAAAGTTTTTCAATATTCCTTTTTACGGATTCATACCCTTCCTCAGATAAATAAAACGGAACTCCTTCGTCATGGTCAAACAAATATGAAGAAAACAAAATCTGAGTTAAAAAGTAATTATTGTGAATCAGCTTCGTTTTCACCTCTTTCTCAAATTGACTTAAGAAGAATTCGGCAAAATCACTTTCACTAGCATTTGCAAACATAAAGCTCGGAAAAAATTGAAGATGTGTTGTTTTACTTAATAGAATTTTCGCAGCTGTTCTCCATTCCGATGTAGTCATATATTTTTCATAGAACTCCTGCTGCTCCTTTAAATTATTTGCAGAAAACAACTCTCTCCAAACTGTTTCATCATATATATTCCGGCAAATATTTTCCCCTATGAATCTATAAAAGCGTTCATTTACACCACAGTGATTGATACCCAATTCAATTTCGTGAATATGCTTTTTCCAATATTCCCTTGCGTAATCAGGTAAGTCATTCACTACTGCATCATACAATTGAACTCGGTTTTGACATGCGACTTCTCCAATAAAAGCGAGAAACTCATTCCGGGTCAAATGCTGGATAGCTGCCTTTTTTAGCTCAATTAAAGCACATTGTGCTGGATTCACATCAACACAAAGAACCTGATCAACTGAGTCATTCAGGATGGAAAATGCTGTACATCCACCAGAGCCGATCACAAGAACTTTCTTCGGTTTTGCAATTTTTGAAATCTCTCTTTCTACTAAACTATCCTCTCTAATTTGCGAAAAAAAGATACTAGACATTGCTCAGACTCCCTTCTTCAAATAAAGCTCGCACTTCTTTTTTCCCTTCCTTCCAATTGGTCAACCGGAATCTTCCGCGTTCCAACTGAAACATAAAATCTTCACGTGCAATTGGTTCGGTTGGAACGTACGAATACAAAACGATATTCATTCCTTGTGAAAAATCTACTTTTCTGGCACGAAGCCACTTCTCAATTGCAGAATGAGTAGGCCGATACTGATAAAGTGATTCCTTTGATTTAGTGGTCATTCTTTCTACAACAAGGTCGTTAATATGAGAAAGCTTCTCGGAATAAATTCGAACCTTCTCCTTTATTTCTTCCGGAACCTGATTTCCATGGAATTTTGGATAAGCGTAATCCTCAAATAACGCTTTAAACAGCACTAACACTTCTGGGTTCTCAATTTCTGCAAGAAGATGAATCTTCCGCCCTTGATTCTCTTCCAAGACCACTTGAAGATATGTCAAAAAAAGGTCAAGAAAACAACTCATTCTCGAAAACAAAGGACCAAAGTATACAAACCTCTCATCTCTCTGTTCAAAGGTTTGAACAAGTTGAAAGGCTAAAAGCTTTTGATTCCTTCTTAAGCAAATGACTTGGTCGTATATTTCAAATCTCGAAGTAAGGTATTCATTTCCGACTTTACACACACGCTTTGAGAGCGATATCATTTCTTCTTTCTGTTTTATAAGTAATTGCTTTGTATCGATCCTTTCAATATTAATGATCTGCGCCAACATCTTCACCAACCAATTCCTTTGGTGTAAAATTACACCATTTTCTCTATAGTGTAATTTTACACTTTTTTAGATAAATTTCAAGTATATTTCCTTATTTTTCTATAGATAATAAAACAATTATGTTTATTAAAGACCACCTTGAAACACAGTTGCATTTTCCATAAAGACACCTAATAAATTTTTCATTACATTTTTGTAAACTTTGTAAATTTCTCATTGTAATTTCGACAAATTTAGGCGAAAATCTTCTTTGTGTTTATTAATCTCATTATTGGAGGAACAATCATATGTTCGCAAAAAAGAAAAAGGATGTATTTTTTGACGCACTTACATCAATCTCGGCAAATGTAAAGGAAGCCGCAGACTACTTTGTACAATTTAAAATAAGAAATGTAAGTGACCTGAAAGAATTTTCAATTGAAATGAAAAACTTCGAGAAAAAAGGCGATGATATCATTCATGGCTTAATTACTGAACTTAATAAATCTTTCATTACTCCGATTGAGCGTGAGGATATTCTCCAATTGGCTATGAAAATGGATGATGTATTAGATGGAATAGAGCAATGTTCGGCACGTTTTGAGATGTATTCATTGACAGATACTGACGAATACATGACTACATACGCTGATTTGATTCACAAAAGCACGATTGAAATTTTCCATGCCATTGAACTGCTTTCAAATAAAAAGCTATTAGATATGCGTAAGCATGCAATTAAAATTAATGATTACGAATCACAATGTGACGAAATCTTAAGGATATCAATTAAACAACTTTTCCAAACAGAAAAAGACCCGATTAAGATTATCCAGGTGAAAGAGATTTATGAGATTCTTGAAGGCATTTCAGATTACTGTGAGGATGTTGCAGATACTCTCGAAACCATTATCATGAGAAATGCGTAAGGAGAATCTTAATTAATGGATACTTTACTATTACTAACAGTTTTAATTATTATCTTTGCATTAGCATTTGACTTCATCAACGGCTTTCATGACACAGCTAATGCGATTGCGACTAGTGTATCAACTAAGGCACTTTCGCCAAAAGTTGCCATTGTCCTTGCTGCTTCAATGAACTTTATCGGTGCCATTACGTTTACTGGAGTTGCCAAAACAATCACAAAAGATATTGTTGATCCTTTCGCGATTGAAAATGGATCTATCGCAATATTGGCTGCCTTAATTGCTGCTATCGCATGGAATTTAATAACATGGTACTATGGGATTCCAAGTAGTTCCTCACATGCCTTAATTGGTTCCATTGCAGGTGCTGCAATTTCCGCTGCAGGGTTTGGAATCCTGAATTACAGTGGCTTTTTAAAGATTTTGCAAGCGCTCTTACTTTCACCTTTTATTGCATTAGCGATTGGGTTTCTCATGATGAGCCTTTTTAAAGTCATTTTTCGAAGCACAAATCTTTATAAAACAAATAAAGGTTTCAGGATCTTTCAAATATTTACAGCATCCCTTCAGGCATTTACCCATGGTACAAATGATGCCCAAAAGGCGATGGGGATTATGACAATGGCATTAATTGCAGGTGGATTTACTACCTCAACCGATATTCCATTATGGGTGAGAATTTCTGCAGCAACGGCAATGGGGATCGGTACATCGGTTGGTGGCTGGAAGATTATAAAAACAGTCGGCGGTAAAATAATGAAAATTCGTCCAATCAATGGGGCCGCCGCAGACCTCTCTTCTGCTCTGATTATTTTTGGTGCTACCTATATTCACTTACCAGTTAGTACAACCCATGTTATATCATCTGCGATTATGGGTGTTGGTTCAGCCCAACGTGTAAAAGGAGTTAAATGGGGAGTTGCACGAAAAATTGTCCTAACATGGATTATTACATTACCCATTTCAGCTGCTTTAGCGGCGATAATTTACCAAATTCTTAACATATTTTTCTAAAAGGTGGCAAAAGCTACCTTTTTTTATTGTCAAAAAAAACGTTTAAGTTTATAATATATTTAAGGTTACTTAAATGTTTATGAGTATTAATTTTAAAGGAGGATTAACCATGGATATCAAAGCATATATGAAGGACACCTTTAATCTACTGGATGAGGTTAACTCTCTACTCCTTAAGGAATTTGAATCTATTTTTCACTATGACATCACCACCAAACAATCCATCGTTCTTCATCATGTTCATCAAGCAGGAACCATTACAGTAAATGAATTAGCTCAACTTATGAATATATCAGCAAGTGCTGTAAGTCAATTGCTAAACAAATTAGAAAATGACCATTACATTAAAAGAGAAATTAACCCAGACAATCGGCGTGAAATTCTCATCTCTCTCGGTTCCAAAGGAATAGAACTATATGGGGAAAGCGATAAAATTGATCAAAAAATTATGGAGAAATATTACTCAAAGCTCACAGAAGAAGAAATGATTCAATTCCAAACTATAGTAAGAAAACTTCATACGATTATTACAACCTCAGATGATAACGAATAACATTAAGGAGGATTTATAATGGCGTATACTCAAAAAAAGAACAGGTCCATTTATATTTTTATGATCCTTGCCCTTTTAATTCTCGGTTCCAATTATACCGTGATGACTATTCAACCATTTGAGCCTGTTACAGATACATTGATACTCGCTACCTTGTTTGATTTGACAATTGTCTTACCCCTCTTTTTTTATTTATTTGTGATACGAAACCGCCTTTCTTTGATTACACTTCTTCCCGTTGTTATTGGTGGCTTTTGGTTTGCTTACTTCATTGTTCCACATCATAATTTAGTTATCTTTGAATATGTAAAATACGGGATATTTGGACTTGAGGGTCTCTTTATTGGTATTGAGCTGTTTCTGTTGGCCCTGTTATTACGTAAAATTCCTACACTATCTCAAAATTATAAAAAACAAAAAGAAATCGATTATTTTTACCCTCAAACATTGCGTACTGCAATGAATAAGACGTTTGGAACTAGAAAGGTAGTCGATATTCTCGTATATGATTTTTCTATCTTCTATTATGGCTTCTTTTCGTGGAAGAAAAAATGGAAGGAAAGAAATCAGATTCGTTCATTTACGTTCCACATAAATTCCGGCTATTTCGGTCTTTTTATCATGCTCGTCCATGCAATGGTCATAGAGGTAATTGGGGTCCACTTTTTAATCGCTCATTTCTGGAGTCCGACTGCTGCTTGGATTTTTACAGCATTGGATTTATATGCATTGCTTTGGATTATCGCAGACTACCACGCTGTACGACTTTCACCGATTGTCATAAAAGATGATAAGCTTTTTGCACAGGTTGGGATTAGACGGGAAATTGTGGTTGATTTAAAGACAATTAAATCAATTCAACCAACCACTACAGGTAAAAAGGAAAGAGCTCGAGAAAAACAGAGCTTTGCAATCACCTTACCAAACCTTTTTGAAGAGGATCCACAATTCGAAATTGAATTAGCGGAACCAGTTCTAGCCAATCTCCCATTTGGTATAAAAAAAGAAATGACAAAACTTTATGTAACAGTCGATGACAAAGAGGCATTTTTACATGAATTGAGTTACTATCTTGAAGAGAAGAAATAACGTATTATACCCAACCCGGCTAAGTTTGCCGGGTTTTATTTTTGAGAAAAGGCGTTTATGGAGGCTAGTCTATTCTACTGATTTCTTAATATACATATAGAAAGGCTGGGTGTAAGGATGTGAATATGATGAAGTCATTCATTCATCGCCGGAAGACTCTGTATCGAGCGTTGATCTTTATTGTAGTGTATCTTAATACATTATTAACTTTTGCCATTCTATATATTTTGTTGGACTTACTTGATCTTGGAGCTGTACGTGACCATTACGCGTCAGATTTTCATCAAGAGCAACCACTTGATGTCGTGACCCGATCCTTGTATTTTAGTGCGATTACACTTTTATCGGTTGGGTACGGTGATGTGACTCCATTTGGGGTTTCAAGGGCCGTAGCAATTGCTGAAGCATTGATTGGCTATTTGTTACCTGTGGTCATTGTGATTCAGTTTCTTCCTCCGTTTCGGAATACAGAGGGAGATAATTATCCATATGATTAAAGGTGCAAGGCGTTCTATCTAGTTTAAATCACATTGGTGACTACTTTTAGGTAGTAGTTACCGGATTGGACTTACCTGTTTTTTACGATTAAGAACTTTTTTTTCATATTTACTGGTTCACTGTCTCCTAATTTTATACAATTGCGTACATCTTTTTCACATTTACTGGTTCTCTACCCCCTAATTTTATACAAAAGCGAACCTCTTTGACGCTTCTACAGGTTCGCTATTTCCAATTTTTTTAGAAAGGTTGTTCGTCTTGAGCCATTTCGACTAAGTGTCCGGCTTTTTCTATTTTTGTCCTCAAATATTTTCGATTAAAATCAGATACATCCCCCCAGATTGGCATCCGCTCAGAAACATTCATACCGGAATCCTTTAAGGCGTTCATTTTTTTCGGATTATTCGTTATTAATGAAACAGACTTAGTCCGTAATGTTTTTAAAACGCGAATTGCATCATCATAATTTCTGGCATCATCCTTAAACCCAAGTTGAATATTCGCTTCAACTGTATCTAAGCCATTTTCCTGAAGGATATAGGCCATTGCTTTACTGAATAATCCAATCCCACGTCCCTCATGATTAGCTAAGTAAAATAATGCCCCAGCCCCATGGTCTACAATGATTCTCATCGATTGCTTTAGTTGGTATCCACAATCACAACGTTTACTTCCAAAAATATCACCTGTGTGACAAATACTGTGCATCCGAATTAATGCTTCATCCGCATTTTCGAAATCTCCATATACTAAAACACTTGATTGCTGCCTTTCAGCTAGGTTTGTAGATGAAAGCTTTTCAATAATTCGATTAGCGTCAATTGTCACTTCATCACAAAGAAGCCAGCAATACCAGTTGAAAAGGACAGTCTCTCCATCTAAATTTACTGGGAGCTTGATCGGCCCAACTAAATATAGAGCTTTATCTCCTCTTTCAATAAGCTGAATTTTCTCTTGTAAAATGGAAAGAATTTCTTTAGATATCACTTAAAAGTCCCCCTATTTCATTCGTTACGACTAGTTTTTGATTTATGTAAGTGAATTATCCCAATAGCGTAAAATTGTTTATAATCCTTCCACTTGCCTTTTAATCGTAAAAGATGATATAGTTACCTAGGTAACTAATTTGTGAAGAAATATGCATTGAGGTGATTTTATGCAAACAGGTCACAACCTTTTTCACGCAGTGCATCAGTTATCTCGTCAGCTTACAAAACATGTGAATGAAACATTGGAACCCTTCGGACTATTTAGTGCACAATGGTCCGTTTTATTTGTTTTAAAAACTAAAGGGACATCAACACAATCTGAGCTATGTGACTATTTAACTGTTGAAGCGCCGCCTATGACAAGAAACATTCAAAAGCTTGTTAAGCTCGGGCTTGTAAAACAAGTACAAGGAAACGACAAGCGTACAAAACAAATTGAATTGACGGAAAAAGCGTTAGCTGAGTATCCAAATTGGGAACAAGCTATGATTGACATGAATCAAAGGCTAGTAGAGAATTTTCCAAAAGAATTGCAGGACCAGCTCAATGGGCTTTTAAACCATTGGTTCCAACAAATTACCAAATAACAACAGGAGGAGTCATTATGGGGAAACAAAAGCTTTGGACGAAAGATTTTCTCAATCTTTCTTTAAGTAATTTCTTTGTTTTTTTAACGTTTTATTATTTATTGGTTACATTACCCGTATTCACATTAAATGATTTAGGTGGAAATGAATTAGAAGCAGGACTCATGGTTACAGTATTTTTATTCTCCGCAATCATCATCCGTCCATTTGCGGGACAATGGCTAAATACCATTGGAAGAAAGAAAGTCCTTTCCCTTTCCTTACTTATTTTCATGATCTCATCGCTTTTCTATTTTTTCACTCCTTCTATTTATTCCGTTTTACTCTTACGTTTGATTCATGGAATTGGATTCGGTATGGCAACAACAGCTGCTGGAGGAATCGTGGCAGACATCATACCTGATACACGTAAAGGTGAAGGTATGGGATACTTTATCATGTCTAACAACCTAGCCATGGTAATTGGCCCATTTTTAGGCTTAACCCTTATGAATCAAGCTGGAATGGATAGTGTGTTTATCGTAGGTGCGATTTGTGCTATCCTCGCATTACTGACAGGCTATTTCGTAAAAGTTCCAGCAATTACACAAGAAAAACCAACACATCAAGCTGTGAAAACAAAATTATCTTTTGCGAATCTCTTTGAGGTTCCTGCGATAAAAATCTCAATTGTCGGTGGACTATTAGGGATTGTTTACTCGTCACTCCTATCCTTCGTTTCTGTTTACGCACAGGAAATTGGATTATTAGAGGTTTCGAGCTTCTTTTTCATGGTATATGCAGTCGTACTTCTCGTATCCAGACCTTTCACTGGAAAATGGTTTGACCAATATGGAGCAAATAAAATTGTATATCCATCGATCGTGGTGTTTGCGATCGGAATGCTGTTCCTTGGATTTTCATCAACATCCTTTATGTTTTTATTAGCTGCTGCCTTAATCGGTTTAGGCTGGGGAACATTATTTCCAAGCTTCCAAACGATTGCTGTTCAAGCTGCAGCGCCAAGACGTAGAGGTACAGCAACAGCTACATTCTTATCTATCTATGACACTGGAATCGGTTTAGGGTCAACCATTGTCGGCCTTCTAAGCGCGAAAATCGGGCTTGGAACGTTTTATTTCTTTAGTGCTTTTTATGTGTTATTCGGAATTGTGCTTTATTATTTTCTACATGATCGTAAAAATAAAATTGTTTCAAATACAAAACAAACCTATAACCAAACATCAGAAACCATGTAAGGTAAAAAGGTTCTCCCTTTTTACCCTACTTTTTTAAGCAGAAAAATAGATTGGCATGATGTAAACGGGTATAATTATCTGTGAAAAACTATTTTACATAAGGAGTGATTGGACAATGTTTGATGTTGTGATTATCGGTGCTGGTCCTGCGGGTGCAAGTGCTGCTTTATTTACTGCAAAAGCTGGGAAGAAAACATTACTTTTAGATAGTGATAAAGGGATGACTAAACGCGCGTGGGTTGAAAACCATTATGGCGTTATGGAAATTGAAGGTCCAGAGTTAGTGGAAATTGGACAAAAACAAGCAGCAAAATTTGGTACTGAAGTTGTTCAACAAGCGGTTACTTCCGTTGAAAAAACTGAGAACGGTTTTAAGGTTGTAACTGATAACGGTGAGTACGAAGGAAAATACGTAATCTTTGCAACAGGAGCTTTAACTGATGTTGCTGCTGCTGCAGGAGTTGCGACTAAAGAAGGTACTGAGCCACGTATTAAAACAGTTCTTGATGTTGATGCATCTGGTAAATCGAATGTTGATGGCATTTGGGCTGCTGGTACATGTGCAGGTGTGAGTGTTCACACAATTATTACTGCTGGTGACGGCGCTAAGGTTGCAATTAATGTAATCAGTGAAATGAATGGCGAACGTTATGTTGACCATGACGTATTAAAAAAATAATTGTAATCATACGAAAACCAGGTGCTCATAACGTTCACCTGGCTTTTTTACGTTATAATGAGGATTCCTATAAAAGCAGAAAGGGTACATATAATGGTCGATGCCGCTATGTATAGGTATGCTTTGTCAGATTGCTTAGATAGAAATAATTGAATGGCTTCATAACCAAAAGTTGAGAAAGTAGTGAAGGCACCACAAAAGCCTACTCCTAACAGTAACCAACACCACTCAGGAAGGATCTGGATTAGTTTCATTCCAGTTAAAATTCCTAATAAAAAGGATCCAGCAATGTTGATGAATAAGGTTGGATATGGAAATATAGTTCCGGTCTTCTTGCCAATCCATATTCCCGCAAGGTATCTACTTGCTGCCCCCACTGCGCCTCCGATTCCCACTAGTATCATCAAGATTCCTCACCCAATTTTCGTATATTGACCAATCGATACCCAATAAAAGAAAGCAAGATTCCTGCAAAGAGGCTTAAAACGACATATATTAAAGCAAGGCCCACATTACCTTCTTCCAGTAAATGAACAACTTCAAGGGAAAAAGTAGAAAATGTCGTGAACGATCCAATGAATCCTGTACCAAACAACAGAGATATTTTCGGATTCACATTTTTTTGATTAGCTATAAAAGATAATAACCATCCTAAACATAAACAACCAATTAAATTAACAGTTAAGGTACCAATCGGAAAACCATTGGGTGCAGGTACTAATTCGCCAAGTAAATATCGGCAGGTAGCCCCAAGAAATCCACCGATCATAACAAAAAATACATTCATTCACAATCACTGCCCTTATCATGGTTTGAATATTATACCATTTTATTATTAGGATTGTGTTGGTGATTTAGATTGACTGTTCTGAAGGGGCATCAGTTTCCTAATAATAGGTGATTGACGGTGATCGAGTACTTTGGACCGAAACACTTTCCTGTTTTAGGAGGCTGATGGTACTCAAATCCGTTTGGAGTGACATCACTTTCCTGTTTTTAGGAGGCTGATGGTACTCGAAGCCGTTTGGAGCGACATCACTTTCCTGTTTTTAGGAGGATGATGGTGCTCAAAGCCGTTTGGAGTGATATCACTTTCCTGTTTTTAGGAGGCTGATGGTACTCGAATCCGTTTGGAGTGACATCACTTTCCTGTTTTTAGAATGCAGAGGGTTTTCCAAACGCTATTGAGCACACTCCTAACTAGGAAAACATGTCTTTGTAGATATAAATTCTGAAACTATTTTTACATACAAACGTAATACTCATTATGGATTAATAAAGAAAGAGGAATGCAAATGGAATCAAAACAAATACTTGAAACTGAATTAGCAAAGATAGAAGCCTGGGAAAAAAGCCAAGGTGGATTATGGTTTTGGGAACGAATTGGTCGAATCCCTTTTAAAATTCTTGATAAACTGACTCCAAAGTTTATCCATGAAAAAATAGGTCTACTCCTCGATGAAATTGGCAGCTATATACAAACCGGTGGCAAATATCTCGTACAAGAAAAAGCGATCTTAAATCTTGTCGAAAAAAAAGCCAATACTCCGATTGAAAGTATCTCAGATATTAAGCAAATTCCGCTTCAATCCATGATTGCAGCCAGTCAAGAGCATGCGGAAAAATGGGCAAAGGTAGCTACACTTCAAGGAGCAACTACAGGAATCGGTGGAATATTTACACTTGCAATCGATATTCCCGCTTTGCTTGGAATGTCATTAAAAACACTACAAGAAATAGCCATTATTCATGGATTTGACCCAAAAGAAAAAAATGAACGAATCTTTATTATTAAATGTTTACAGTTTTCATCTGCAGATGTCGTTGGAAAGCAAGCGATTCTAAAGGAGCTTTCAGCCTTTTATCACGGCAGAAATTCTTCAAACGAAATGATGTTGCAACTCCAAGGATGGCGTGAGGTTGTGTATACATATCGCGATCAATTTGGTTGGAAGAAGCTTTTTCAGATGATACCAATCGCAGGTATTATTTTCGGAGCCATCTCAAACCGTTCAATGATTCAGGATCTTACCGAGACTGGAAATATGTTATACCGCAAAAGAATAATTTTAGAAAGATTACAAGATGAATCCGCTTCTCCATTGTCGCCCCTTTCATAGGGGCTATTTTTAGTTAAAAGTACAACCTAATCCCAATTTTTCACGTTTTTTTCAAAAACCGAATAGGATACTCAAGAGACTACTAAAAGGAGTGATCGGCTTATGAAATGGAAAAATTACGGATTATGGGTCTCACTTGCATCGATTTTGTATATGGTGTTTAAAGACTTAGGTATGCAAATAGATTTAACGACATGGGAAACATATGTGACGGCTATCATCGGTTTACTTGCCACTCTAGGTATTATTTCAAACCCTGATAAAGGGAAAGGATTTTTCGATAAAATTCCAAATACACCAGCAGAAGCCATAACACAAGTTGCTGAGCAACTACAAAATCAAAACGAGTCTCCTACAAGCCAACAAGGAATGCCACCCCAAAATCAAAATCCAAGTAATGTTCAGCAATATCAAGGGAATCTTCAGCAACAAACGAATGTCAACCAACTACCACCAGATGGCTCAAGCCCAGCAAATTTCGAACAAAATGAGTATCCAAATCACCAAACCCAACCAAACAATATTCAAAACGAATATCAAGAATACCAGGCTCAACCAAATGATTTTCAACAAAATGATACAAATCAAAACGTTGACCCTAATTCACAAGAAGTCGAACCACAACAGGTTCAGCCAGAAGCGAATGCACAGATTGATGAATTTGCAGAAGCACCAGACCAAGAAAAAACACCTGACAACAATTCCTTTGACAAATCCAGCATCCATGGTATGCCAGCACCTCCAAATGAGCATTTGTAGCCTTTAAAATGAAGCACCCGAATCGCCGGGTGCTTTTTTTCCTTGAAAGTCGATGAATAATTAACTGGGAAATAAAAGAAGATATGTATATAGAAACTGAAGTGTGGTGGATTAAACGAATGTGAAGGCAGTAGAACGTATTTTTTGGAGTATTGCATTACCTGGGTTCGGACAATTATTAAATAAACAATATGTGAAGGGACTTACCTTTATTCTTTTAGAGATTGTGGTCAATTCGTTTGCAAATTTTAATGAGGCAATTATGCTTAGCTTCTTAGGTGAAACAGAGCGGGCACTTACATCTACAAATTATGGATGGCTCATGTTTTACCCCTGTCTTTACTTTTTCGCCATGTGGGATGCATTTAAAGAAGCTGGCGGTGGGAAAGCACCTTATTCCTTTTTACCATTTGCCTTCAGTGCTTATTGTGTTACGGTCGGTTTAATGGTATCACCAAAAGCAATCTTTTTTGGAATCACATTTGGGCCAGTCTTTTTCCCAATGATTTGTGTCATTCCAGGGATTTTGATTGGATTAATCATAAGAAAGATTATCCTAACCTTTGGTAAAGAAGACGCTTTGGCGTAAATACATAAACAAAAAGGTTGCTTCATGTTAAAAGCAACCTTTGTCAGTTATTTCACCTTTTCATAGAAAAAAACACGCTACCAAACAATAGCGTGTTTCCCAATCTTATTGATTTACGACTTTATCAAGAGCTCCTGGCGTCTTGTAGACAGCGAGTTTCTCCACCAATTTATTACTTTCTGTATTTAAGCCTTTGATGTTTACTTTAACTCCATTTTGATGATATTTAAGGAAGACCTTATCTATTGCCCCAACCGCTGAGTCATCCCAAAGGTGAGCATTTGATAGATCTAAATCAATTTCTTTCACATCTTCTTTGAAATCAAAGCTATTTACAAAATCAGTAACTGATGCAAAGAACAACTGTCCTGATACATGGTACACTTTCTTTTGTGAATCCTTTGCAGAAAGACTCGTGACCTTTACTTTTGAAATCTTAGATGCAAAGAAAATTGCACTTAAAATGACTCCAACTAAAACCCCTTTTGAAAGGTCATTAGTTTGTAGAACAGTAATGACTGTTACGATCATAACAATTGTATCCGTAATCGGAACCTTATGAAGGTTACGTAATGAAGACCAGTCAAATGTTCCGATACAAACCATAATCATTACCCCAACAAGGGCTGCCATTGGAATCAGGACTAAGAAGTCTTGTAATAAAAGAATTAATACCATTAAAAATACACCAGCAACTAATGTAGAAAGTCTTCCACGTCCACCTGATTTTACATTGATTACAGATTGCCCAATCATCGCACAACCAGCCATAGCCCCAAAGAAACCAGAGACAATATTCGCAATCCCTTGTCCACGTGCTTCTTTATTTTTATCACTTTCTGTATCTGTCATATCGTCTACAATCGATGCCGTTAGTAATGATTCAACTAATCCAACAATCGCAATTGATAATGAATATGGAAAAATAATTTTTAATGTTTCAAAATTCAATGGAATATCTGGGAGTAAAAAGATGGGTAAAGTTGATGGGAGTTCCCCCATATCCCCAATCGTACGTACTCCACTATTGGTTATTACTGCAATAACTGTCATAATAATAATCGCAACTAATGGCGATGGAACAGTCTTTGTAAAACGCGGGAAAATATATATAATCGCTAGTGCCCCCGCTACCATTGCATACATTGCCCAAGATTCACCTACAAAATGCGGCAGTTGAGCAACAAAAATAAGAATGGCAAGTGCATTCACGAAGCCTGTCATGACTGAACGTGGAACAAATTTCATGACTCTGCCTAGCTTTAACACACCCATGATTATTTGGATAATCCCAGTTAAAATCGTCGCAGCAAGTAAATATTGCAGACCATGTTCAGCAACCAAAGTTACCATTAATAGTGCAGTTGCACCAGTAGCTGCAGAAATCATGCCTGGTCTTCCCCCGACAAAAGCGATTGTTACCGCAATACAAAAGGAAGCGTATAACCCAATCTTCGGGTCAACCCCTGCAATAAGTGAAAAGGCGATTGCCTCTGGAATAAGTGCAAGTGCAACAACAATCCCTGCCAGGATATCTCCTCGCACATTGCCAACCCATTCATTTTTAATTGTCGATAAATTCAATTTAGCACCTCTTTTTACTATGATTAATTCTTCGGCTTTCGCCTTCGCATTTTTAATGACTTTCAACTCTCATGAAAGTCGGGACCGTCGTGAACAAATCATAGTATATCGGATTATTACTGTTCTGTGAAATCATTATGTAAACGTACACAGAATCTATTATCACGTCTATCCTTCTCTTTTCTCTTATTTTCACTATGGCATTATATAAAGCTTAATTCTTTTATGGTAGTTTTTAGACAACACAAAAAGCAGTTAGTCCTTTTCATGGAAAAGTCTAACTGCCATTCTTTTTTATTAAAAAATTAAATCGTTAGCTCTAAAATCTGATTATATGCATTTTGGGTAAGTTGAGGGTCTGGGTCTTGATGTTGCTTTTTCGGAACATCAAAATTGGTTAGTATAAAATGATGCTTAGGTTCAATTTCATGTCTTGCTAAAATATGCTTACAGCATGCAAGAGGACAACCATCAATTGCAATGATATCTCGACCTGATTTTGCTGTTTTAACTAATGGTTTTACATCCCCACCAACTCCTGCAATGCAAGACATTTCCGCTACATTTTCTCGGTCCATTTTTATCGCAATCGCATTGGCAGTTTGTGCAGCTGATGAACAGCCTGAGCATGAGTACACTATAGGTGAATTTTTTCTATCCAATTTTATTCCCTCCCAATTTTCATTGAAATCTATTTTAGGTTATTTTCCATATAAATTCTGTGAAAAAGTTCACATTTTTAATAATTTATCCAAATATACATAAAATTCCCATAGGTCCCAGGTCTTAGAAAAAGTTAATACTACGGCTCAATGCTTAAATAGTTCACATTTTCTAAAATGATAATGAAGTAAATTAAATTGGAAAAGAGGGAAAAATGTGAATTTAATGTAAAAATTATAATTTTTTGACAATACTAGTAATAACTAAAAATTGGATTTATAGAAATTTTTCTATCGTGTGAAAATTATTAATTTAAAGAGGTGACTGACCAGTGTCGTTCATAACGAAATGGGCATTTAGCAATAAGGCTGCAGTTGCATTAATGACCATCTTAATATTAATTATCGGTGTTGTAAGTTATTTTAGGCTGCCAATGGAGTTTTTACCCGAAGCTGATAATCCACAAGTTACGATTATTGCAATGGGTCAAGGGACAGACTCCAAAACAATGGAAACAGAAGTGACAATTCCGGTGGAAAGATCTGTTAATGGAGTAAACGGAAAAACATCTGTCTACTCCACAACAGGGGATGGTTTTTCAAAAATTGACCTATATTTTGAAGCAGGATCAGATATGAAGCAGGCGAAACAAGAGGTACAGGATGCACTTAACAATGTCGTATTGCCGCCGACCATATCAAAGCCTATCGTTACACAGCTTAATACATCTATGATTCCCATTGTAAACATTGCTGTAACCTTTGAAGAAGGTATGACTGCAGAAAACATGGCATTTGCACGGGAAAAACTCCAGCCCCTTTTCCAGGATATTAAAGGAGTCTCCAGTGCAGATATGTATGGGATTACAGACTCCGTCGTTTCCGTAAAAATTGATAATGAAAAATTATCCGAAAATCAAGTTTCACTTCAAGCTGTTATGGGTGTCTTACAAGGTCAAAACACAACCTTAGCAGTCGGAGAAAAAAATATTGACGGAAAATCAAGCAATATTAAGGTAATTGGCGACTTAACGAGTTTGGAAAAACTAAAAGAGTTATATGTAGCCCCGGATGTTACGCTTGGAGACATCGCAACCATTGAAGAAACAATAAATGCAAATTTCATTAGCCGTTTTAATGGAAAAGATAGTTTAGATATAAGCATCACAAAAGACAGCCAATCTAATGCTGTAACAGTCAGCAAAGAAGTAGAAAAAGTGACAAAGGAAATCAACGAAAAGTATGACCAGCAGGAGTCTGTTGTCTATGTATCATCTGCTGATATGGTGGAAACTTCGGTACAAACAATGATGAAGGAAGTCCTTCTCGGTGCTTTATTTGCTACCATTGTCATAATGGTATTCTTACGAAATATCAGATCGACTTTTATTACGATTGTTTCGATCCCGCTTTCCCTTTGTTTTACATTATTCTTGCTATCATGGTCTGGAATTACATTGAACATTCTAACTTTAGGCGGAGTTGCGGTAGCAGTTGGACGTCTTGTAGATGACAGTATTGTTGTCATTGAAAACATTTTTCGCAAAATGCAAACTGAGAAGTTTTCCGTCCAAATGGTGGTTGACGCTACAAAACAAGTAGGGGTAGCCATTACTTCCTCAACATTAACGACTGTAGCTGTTTTCTTGCCAATGAGTTTGTTAAATGGAGGACTGCAGGAATTTCTTTTACCATTCGCATTAACGGTTACTTATTCCTTGCTAGCTTCCTTATTAGTCGCATTGACTGTTGTCCCATTAATGAGTGCAGGTCTGTTGAAAAATACAAAGCTTCCTGAACATAAACCAGCTGTTCGTTTTCCAAAAATGGTCACATGGTCATTAAATCATAAGTGGATTATTTTCACTATTTCATTCTTGCTTTTTGTCGGTTCTATAGGGACATACTTTGCCATTCCAAAGGGTGCGGTCGACAATTCTTCCGCCGACTATGTTGTTGCTACTCTAAGTTATCCGAATGATACACCAATTGAGGTGGTAAAGGAAAAAACGATCGAACTTGAATCTTCCATTCAGAAAATGGATGAAGTCAAATATTTATTTTCTCAAGTGGGTTCGTCCGCTGAAGCGGCTCAATTCGGCCAAGTCGGCTCTCCTACAGAAGCAACCTTTAGTATTTTGTTAAAAGATAAGGAAAGCACAGACAAAATTATAAAAGAGGTAGAAAAGAAAAAGGATCAATATCCAGACGCGCAGTTAGAAGTATTCGCATCTTCATTTATGATGGTAGGAGCTAGTACTACGATAACAATTGATGTAGTTGGGGAAAATATTTCAGATCTTGAAACTGTTGCAAACAATATTAAAGAAAAAGTTGAAAACATTGATGGTGTTGAAGAAGTAACTACCAACCAAGATGAAAAGAAAACTGTTTATTCTTTGAAAGTCGATCCTGTGAAAGGAAATACAGAACAAATAGCTGGGCAATTAGGTATGATGATCAATCAAACACCGATTGGAACAGTTACTTTAGATGGTAAACAAACACCTGTTGTTCTAGAACCTGTTATTGACACAAAAACACCGGATGATCTGAAGAATATTCCAGTCTTAACGGATGGTGGTCTTGTACCAGTTTCAGCTATTGCTTCTTTACAAAGTGAAGAGCGTTCAACAAACCAGTTTCATAAAGATGGAGAAACCTATCTTCGTGTCACAGCTGCTGTAGATGCTGCTAAGCTGTCTGAGATATCAAGTAAGGTGAATTTTGAAATATTTGGAGACAACAAGGATCAGAAAGCGATGGAGCTTCCAGATAATGTAGAAGTTTTTGTTGGGGGATCTAGCGCACAACAAGCAGAAGATTTTACTGATTTGTTTCTCATCATGCTTGTTTCAATTGGGATCGTATTTTTAATTATGGTTATCACATTTAAGTCGATTAAAACACCTATTGCTATTCTATTCTCACTACCGCTAGCTGCAATTGGGGCTATATTAGGAATCGTTATAAGCGGAATATCAGTTGATATAACAGCACTTTTAGGCGCACTAATGCTCATCGGAATTGTCGTCACAAATGCAATTGTTCTTCTCGATCGCGTTAAACAAAACGAACAAAAAATGACGATTCGTGAAGCACTCATTGAAGCAACAGGTACCAGAATGAGGCCGATATTTATGACTGCCATCGCCACAATCTGTGCGATGCTGCCGTTATTATTCAAGGAAACCGCAACTGGTAGCCTAGTCTCACAAAGTCTAGCAATCGTAGTTATTGGTGGCCTAGCCATGGCTACACTTCTAACCTTAATCGTCATTCCATGCATTTATGAGCTACTTTATTTTAGAAAATCTAAAAAACAGCGTGCAATTCAAAAAACGGAACAAGATCTACCTTTATAAAACAAAGAACAGTCCTAGGGGACTGTTCTTTCAGAGTGTCGACAAA
>NZ_JBALOQ010000034.1:47338-138896 GCF_036962705.1 Bacillus sp. JJ1562 | reverse complement strand
AAAAATCTGAGAGGGCGACTTTCCGCTTTCATATTCCATTACAGCTTTAATTTTAAAGTCTGGATGATAAGTAATTGAACGTTCCGATACACGTAATACGTAAGGGTTATTCTCTAGCTCTTCAATTTGAGATTGGGTATATAAATGTTTACTCATAGTGTAAAATTCTCCGTCCGTAATAATTCTTTAATTATAAACGGGTTTTCTCACTTAGGACATAGAAAAACCCGAATAACGGTCACTTTTTATTAAGTGTCCATTATTCGGGTCATAGTTCAATAATATGGCAGTCCTTTTTTTTGCTAGTTTCCTCTGCCTTTTGAAAACGCACGAACTACCAAATCTGGGGATAAGCATTGGATTGCGCAGTAGCAATTTAGGTCAACTTCGATACAGAAGTCAGTTTTTCTGAGCTCCACATACATCGCATTCTCCAGTTTCAGGCATACTTCACGGTCTGGTTCTAGCACGGGTAAAGTAGCACAGCAACCACGAAGACTTTCTACTCGGAAGAATGGGCTGCGGAGGCAATCTTGTCGTAAACCCATCATTGCCGAATTCACTGAACACATCACATTTTTTTCAGTGAAAAGAAGGAAAGGATTTGTATCTCTGCCTGGTTTCACAACAGGATCTAATAAGTTGCACATCTGTCTTCAACAGCTTCTTGAGCATCTAGAATAGATTCAACAGCATCACATACGCAATTTCTGTCTTTGTCATTATGACTCATAAAGATTTCATCTATTTATTATTAATTAGACTTTATCTAGTCTCTTATAAGGTATGAAGTAGACATATATAATGTATGGGCTGTCGTCTATCTTTAAAAGAAAGGGCGTTCGCACAGGGATTGGATATATTTTCCTTTTATTGATACCATTTTTATGAAGCCGCATACCTTATGTAATAACAGTCTGTCATAAAGGAGGGAGAGTCAGATGACAGATAATATTCGTCTTGATGAATATACAAAAAAATTACTTGAAGAAAGAGAAAAAGAAGTTATCAAAAGAGATCCAATTAATGAAGAAAATATCGCAAAAGGGATAGGTCTAACATCCCCAACAAGTGCAGTTTCTACAGAAGAAACAAGAATATTAATGGAACATATTATGCAAAAAAACTTATTTAACACATCTAAATCCCAACCCCATAAGAAAAAGATTTTAGTATTAAAAAAGTTTTTTAAAATGAAACGAAATCAACAGGTTGAAGTGTATTCAGCAATAGGTGAGCAAACAAAGCTAACAATAGGAAAAGTTGCTGCGATTGGAAGAGATTTTGTAATGATTACAAACTTAAAGGACCGTATTTGGATTCCATATACAGCAATTGATTCGGCAAATATTCCTTATGGAATACCTTCTTATTCGAACTCACACCAGCATTATTTATTTGATAATGATTTACGCACAAAATTGATTACAAATTTTGGAGCAACAGTTGCATCCAGGGATACTCTAGTTCAGCAATTTTACGAGGAGTCATTACGAACAAGTTTAAAATCTTGGAAAGGTTCCTGGGTGGAAGTATTTTTAGAAAAGGAGAGTATTTCTGGGAAAATAACGGATACGAACGATGAAAATTTAACATTATCATTGTTAAATAAGAAGATTGAAATCCCTTTGAAAGAAATCTTATATATTGAAACCCTTCGATTCTTACAAATTCTTATAAGACTATTCAAATAGGGACCTAATTGAAAAAAATAGTTTGATTGCTTATGCAAGAATACTTGTATGGAATATATTACCAATAATTACCTTTAATCAAAGGAGGAAGTTCAATGAAAAATGGAAATGGAGAAGATTTTTTTAGAGATTTAGAGGATATGCTTGGTCAAGATATTCTCATTATTACAGAATCAACTCAGCTCAATATTCTTGGTCAAACGTTTCGGCCGATTTTCTGTGGAACAATTGCAGAAGTAGAAGGAGGCCATATTACATTAAATCCTGTAACAATAAAAATGGTTAATGCACCTTTTTTTCAGTTTCCAATACCACTAAGTATTCCAATTGAAAAAATTGTCGCTCTTACTACTGATTTTGATTGTGATACTGTATTCCCATTAACATAATAAGGAGGAAATTTACGATGCCAAAAAGTAATAACAATAGGCAAAAAAAGGAGTCTATTCCAGATATAAATGTAATGCGTGATCAAGCAATCGTTGATCATTTTGAAGATGGAATAGGTCAAAGAGTTTTGATTTTATCACCAGCTTTTCCATTTCTGTTTATAGGTACGATTCTAGATGTAATTGATGATCTTGTCGAGATTGATGTTGAAACTACACAAGTAGCCCAGTTAGAAGATCGAATTTGGCACATTCACATTCATAATATTGAAGTTTTTTTCATCGAGCGCGAAGATGGTCCACAAATTCCAGAATTAAAAGACATTCCATAAAAAAGGAGGAGAATGAATGAAACGTTCTTATCATGTCGTCGCTATTCCGATTCGTATCGTTGTGAATAACTTCGGCGAGCATGATCCAGATGGAAATATGTATGTATTAAAAGAAAACGAGTCAAAGGTTAAAGATCTTGTTCGCAAGAATCCCTTCACTACAGTAGACCTTGTGCAACCTCTCGTTATCCGTGCAAATGCAGGTGATACAGTAGAAATATTGTTTGAAAATAAAATGCCATTTGCCACAGGAATGCACTTTCAAGATGTTGATTATGATGTCCTAACGTCAGATGGAGCAGATGTTGGCTTTAATCCTGATACAACAGTTCAAACAGGAGAGACCATTTTATATCGACTACAAACAACAATCGAGGGAATTAGTAAATTTACAGATTTAGGAAATCCGTCAAGCGGTGAAAATGGGTCAAATATTCATGGTCTTTTTGGTGCATTACTTGTTGAAAAGCGAGGTTCCACATGGACAGATCCTATTACAGGAGGTCCCTTGAATAGTGGTATTTATGCTGATGTACACAACTCTCTATTACCTTCATTTCGAGAATATGCTTGGTTTTTTCATGATGAGTTAGAAGTAGATGATTTAACAGGTAACCGACCAATTAATCCTGTAACGAATCAGGATGCAGAGTCTTTTCAGGGAGTTAATTATCGGTTTGAACCAGAATATAACCGTGTAAGATTAATAGAAGAAGGAGTGGTTTGTCCAGATTGTGAAGGAGAAGAAGTTCATCATGACTCATGGGTGTTTGGTGACCCAGCTACTCCGATATTAAGAGGATATGTAGGTGACCCAGCGATGGTTCGATTAATCCACGGTGGTGAAAAGGAAACTCATGTATTCCATTATCATGTCCATCAGTGGTTTAGTGACCCGAAAAACTTAGACTCAGAAATATTTGATGCGCAAGCGATAAGTCCACAATCACATTATAATATTCAACCATTATACGGTCTTGGTAGTCTTCAAGGAGCATTTGGCGATGTCGTTATTCACTGTCACCTGTATCCACATTTTGCTGGGGGAATGTGGGGAATGAACCGGATTTTCAATACGTTACAGGATGGTAGTCAATGCTATCCAAATGGCGTTCCAATCGCTGCACTTCAACCATTGCCAGATCGACCTGCACCACCAAAACCAACAAAGAAACGTCCAGGGTTTCCAAACTTTATTCCAGGGAAGGTTGGGTGTAAAGCTCCAAGACCACCATTAGGTATTGTTGGCGGAAGGGAACTGACAAAGCTTGAGAAAAATGCAGCCGTTCGAAATGCGAGACCTGGGGCAGTGTTTGCTGATCCGTGTTTGAAAAATCCGAATATTTTAGAATTTAATGTATCAATGATTGAATTACCTATAATATACAACCGACAAGGCTGGCATGATCCTAATGGCAGAATCATGATATTAGATGAGGATATTGATGATGTTTGCAGTGGTAAAAAAGAACCTGAACCACTCGTCTTCCATGCCCCTGCAAACACCTGTCTCCGAATTAATTTTACAAATCGTCTTCCACACCTTTTGGGTGGGGATGCCTTCCAGCTCGTTACGAGAACGTATGAAACCGGAATGCACATCCACTTTGTTAAATTTGATGTTCTTGTATGTGATGGTGCAAATGTTGGCTGGAACTACGATTCAGGCGTGCTTCCTAATGAAACAATTCGCTATGAATATTTTGCAGATGTAGAACTAAAAGCATGGTTCATCCATGACCATCTGTTCCCTAATTCTCATCAACAACACGGAATCTTTGGTTCTGGAGTTATACACCCGCGTTTTACAAAAGTATTGGATTCCAAAACAGGTAAACAGACGAGACGTGGAACTGAAGTAACAGCAATTAACCCACTGATTCCAGACTACCGAGACTATGCATTGTTCGCACAGGATTTCTCTCTCCTTTTTGACAAAAATGGTAATCCACTTGAACCAGCTGCATTCCCAGGCTCGGAGGATGATCCAGGTGTGTTTGGAGTGAACTATAAAAATGAGCCGTTACAATTTCGTTTGGGTAAAGATAATGATCCAGCTTATTCTTTTAGTTCATTTGTTGCAGGTGATCCAGTTACACCTATTTTCAAAGCATATGAGGGAGATCCAATCCGTATCAGATTATTACAAGGTGCACAGGAGGAATCACATAGTTTTAATGTCCACGGTTTACGCTGGCTTCTTGAACGTGGGGATTTAAATTCCAGACTAGATTCCCAGCAGCATATCGGAATATCAGAGTCATTTACGATGGAAACCTTTATTCCTAGATCAGGAGACTATTTGTGGACATTTGAAACCGAAGAAGATCTTTGGCTAGGATTATGGGGTTTGATTCGCGCCTTTGATGAGGAAGTAGAAGATTTAATCCCATTACCAGATCGCGAGCCACCGCCAAAACGAACAAAATCATTACCGGAATGCACTGGAAACCCGCCGGGTCCACCAAAAGAGCAAGACAGAATACTAGAAATCGTCCCAGAGAGTGCACCAATTCGTCGGTATGATGTAGTCGCATTTCAAACAAATATAGTTTATAACTCATTTGGAGACCATGATCCATTTGGTATCGTGTTCGCGTTAAAAGAAGATATGAAGGATATTTTATCTGGCAAGAAAAATCCAGAACCACTAATTCTTCGTGGAAACCAAGGAGATTTAATTGAAGTTACACTTACTAGTTTATTAGAATTTGAAAAGTTTCCATTTAAAGATGGTATTTATCCTTATCCACGCGTAAAGGTACAGGCATTTTATCCACCATCACTACGAATTTCCTTACATCCCCAGTTACTAGATTACGATGTAAAGACCTCTAGCGGGGAGACTGTTGGTTTTAATCCAGACCAAACCGTGGGACCGGGTGAAACGATTACGTATCGCTGGTACGTAGATTCTCAGGTGGGTGTATGTCCAATATGGGATATGGCTGATATTCGGAACCACCGTTCACAGGGCGCATTTGGTGCATTTATTGCTGAACCGCGTGGAACCGAATATTTGGATCCTTATTCGTTAATGCCTGTGCAAACAGGTGCCAATGTAATTCTACGAAATCCATTCCTACCAGAAATACGAGAATTTACTTTATTAATGCATGATGGCGTAAGACTTTTAAACAAATTTGACGAAGTTATTCTTGATCCACCGGATGGTGTATTATTACCACCACCAGATGCTGAAATTGAAGTGGATACGTATGATGAGGGATCTCGTGGATTTAACTATCGGACAGAAAGACTCATTAATCGTTTCAACGTGCATCCAGATTTAGATGATTTATTTAGCTCAGACGTATTTGGTGACCCAGCTACTCCCGTATTTGAAGCATATGCTGGGGATCCAGTAACTGTTAGACTGGTCGTTCCGGCAGAGAGAAGGCGTTCGCATACGTTCCATATCCACGGTCACTATTTCCGGTTTGATGTGAAAGACATTGAATCAAGGGTTGAATCGTTTGTCGGATTTAATGTAATTGGTAACTCAAGGAATCTTGAGTTATTTTATGGAGCAGGAGGATTATATAAATTCCCTGGTGACTATATGTATCGTTCAGGAAACATGCTTTGGGATATTGAACAAGGAATGTGGGGGATTATTCGAGTACACGATAAACAACAGAAACATTTCCCTCCATTAAATAATTAGGAAAAATACGGGGGCATAAAGCCCCCATTTTAAACAAGGTGGTGAAACCATAATTGACAAAAAAAAATGAGTGTGTAGATTTTCGTTGTCCTGAATTTGTACCAGCAAATGCTCCTGATGATTTTTGTATCCCTGAGGATTGCTGTCCACGCCGAAAAAAGCAACCAAAGTTCCCTTCCCCAAACAGTTGTTTACCATTAGACGAGCTGGAGGAGTTAGAAGCAAGAATTGCTTTGGCAAACAATTTTCTGCTTGATCTTGCACTGTCTGAGCAGAGAGAACCAAATGAAATATTTCAAAGAGCGTTTGATGGACTTGTAGGTCAAAAAGTAAGTATCGAAATAGACTATCCTTTAGAACAAAATTCTGAAAAAAATACTATCAGAACAGGAAGAGTTTTTCTCGTTGGTTTCGATTTTGTTGTTATTCGAAATAGGAATGATCGCGAGGTCATCATCCAGTTTGAAAAAATAAAACTGATAAAATTGAATAAAGGTCGTTTTGCAGAACCAATCGATAAGCCACAACTCCTTGATATCGAACCTTGTCTTAGAAGAGGCATTACATTTAACTTCGGTGAAAAGGTTGCTTCCTCTCCAGAGCTAATCCAAATTTTCTTTAGGCTCCGGTTTACAATCTATATTCTTGTACTCGTTGGAAAAAAAGTGGAAATTGATATTGATGGTGAGAGTATGGTGGGAGTAATTAGTGAGTTTCATGAGGAATCACTCACAATTAATATGAAAGATAATCACCGTGAAATTCCGCTTAACAATATTTGTTTTATCACTGTACTAGCTTAAAAGGGTTGCACCATGGTGCAGCCTTTTATATCAAATAGCCTTTTTTAGAATCAATCGAAGGAGGAAAAAGAATGAAACGCCCCTATCATGTCGTCGCCATTCCAATCAGAATCGTAGTTAATAATTTCTGCGAGCATGATCCAGATGGAAATATGTATGTCTTAAAAGAAAATGAACGAAAAGTAAAGGAACTTGTTCGTAAAAATCCTTTTACTCCAGTGGACCTAGTCCAGCCACTTGTCATTCGTGCGAATGTGGGTGATATCGTAGAGATTTTTTTGAAAATAAATTACCTTTTTCAACCGGTATGCATTTTCAGGAAGTGGATTATGATGTACTAACATCGGACGGTGCGGATGCTGGCTTTAAGGATACATAACGTTAGCCCAACCCGTGATACTTATAACAACTTATTAGTTTATAGGCCATTCCGAAAGGTACAAATGCATGTTTCTTTAGGCAAGAAATGGTCAAAAAATAGATTTTTGAATTAATACAATTTTAATCCCTTTCTCATATCTTACTAGAGGAGGTTGTTCAAAAAAGTAAGGAGAGGTTTATGGATGAAAGGAGTAATACTAGCAGGTGGAACAGGAAGTAGGCTTAGGCCAATTACACGAATTATGAATAAGCATCTGCTCCCGGTAGGCCCATATCCGATGATTTATTGGCCCATTAAAAAACTAAAAGAAGCTGGTATCTTGGATATATTACTAATTACAAATGAGCATGATTTAGATGCTTTTAAGAAGGTTCTGGGAACAGGTGAAGAGTTGGGTGTTTCATTAACCTACAAAATTCAAAAAAACGCTGGTGGAATAGCAGAAGCATTAAACCTAGCAGAAGGATTTGTGAATAATGAAAAATTTATAGTCTTACTAGGAGACAATATTTTTCAAGATTGCTTGACACCGTATATTCAGTCATTTAAAAAGCAATCTGAAGGAGCAAGGGTTTTATTAAAACGTGTACACGATCCTGCCAGATATGGGATAGCTACCTTGGATGAGTCGAATAAACGGATTGTGTCAATTGAGGAGAAGCCTGAGAATCCCTCATCAGATTATTGTGTAACAGGCATTTATATGTACGGTCCTGAAGTATTTGACTTTATAAAGGTATTAAAACCCTCTGAACGTGGTGAATTAGAAGTTACAGACGTTAATAACTCGTTCATAATAAGTAATCAATTAAAGTACGACATTTTAAGTGGCTGGTGGATTGATGCAGGTACTCCTAAATCTTTGTATCTATCAAGTCATCTAGTCTATTGTGAAGAAAAGCTACAGAGAGAGGATGGAACAAATGAGGAAGATACCAACAAAGCTTAAAGATGTGTTTATTTTAGAACCAGATGTATATGGTGATCATCGTGGATTCTTTATGGAAAGCTATAACCTTAATAAATTTACAAAATTAGGTATAGATTTTGATTTTAAACAGGATAATCACTCCCTTTCTAAGGAAGCAGGAACGATACGTGGACTTCATTATCAATTACCCGATAAAGCTCAAACGAAGCTTGTAAGAGCCCTTACTGGAGCAATTTACGATGTTGTCGTTGATATTCGAAAAGGCTCTCCAACATACGGAGAATGGGTAGGTGTTATTTTAAGCGAGAGTAATAAAAGGCAAATTCTTGTACCGAAGGGGTTTGCGCATGGAATTTGTACTTTAGTTGAAAATACTCAAATCATGTATAAGGTTGATGAATATTATTCACCAGAACATGATCGCGGTATTGTTTGGAATGATCCAACTTTAAATATTGAATGGCCTGTAAAAAATCCGATTTTATCAGAGAAGGATCAAAGTCTACCATTATTAAAAGACGCAGAAAATAGCTTTTTATATTAATTTCATTTTCAGTAACTAAATCCAAGAAAGGTGGAGACGATGGAATCTACACAATCCAATGAACACATAATTTGGCATAAAGGGTCTATCACAAAAAATGATAGACAATCGTTAAATGACCATAAAAGCTTAATCATTTGGTTTACGGGTCTTTCCGGATCCGGTAAATCAACACTTGCGAATGCAGTAGAAAAAATATTATATTCAGAAGGTATACGCACATACTTGCTAGATGGGGATAACATTAGACATGGTATTAATAATAATCTAGGATTCAGTTCACAGGATCGGAAGGAAAATATTCGTAGAATTGCTGAAGTGGGGAAACTATTCGTTGATGCAGGAATCATCGTGTTAGTGGCAGTTATTTCACCTTATGCCGAAGATAGGGCTGCAGCAAGAAATATTTTTGGTAAAGATGAATTTATTGAGGTATTCGTAAATTGCCCGTTGAATGAATGCGAAGCACGTGATCCAAAGGGACTTTATAAAAAGGCAAGAACAGGTGAGATTCAGAACTTTACTGGAATTTCCCAACCATATGAAGAACCGGAGTCACCCGAAATAATAGTTGATTCAGTAAATTCTTCTTTATCAGAATCTACAAACCAGGTTTATCAATATATTAAAGGAAAATTAAATCTTAAAGGAACGAAAAAACACGGGCAATAATCCCGTGTTTTTCCTTTATTGTTTTGATTAATCGTGGCAGTTACATTCCACATCAGGGCCACAATTACAATCGTCCCTTAGTTCAACGGATTTAATTCCAGAAAATGGAACAATTAATGCTTTATCACGATTATTTTGTCTGCGCTTATTTCGGTTATTTCTTTGTTGTCTGCGATTTTCAATATTTTCATGATCTTCTCGGTCCTGGTGATTATCGTTATTCTCATTATTTCTTTGCTCTGTGGCTCCTCTAGGTTCAATAACCTCGGCTTCAATAAAATCGGATCCTACGAAGCAAATTTTAGCCTGAATCTTTCTTCCTCCTTCTAATTCTAGTTTTACTTTACAACCTACATGCTGTCGTAATCGGAAATTTAGTCCACCCTGTAGTCCACCAAGACGTAAGCGAAAATCATCGTCACAAATAATACGATCACAGATAAAATCATGGCGGTGCTTGTTGCGACAGTCATCACAATCACAATTATGGAAATTATCATGATGGTGGAAATCATTATGTCCATGATGATCAAAGTGATGGAATTGACCACGCTTTACTTTTCCACATTTATCACAATAAAAATGACTCATGTTATTTTTTCCCCTCCTTTAAAATATGATAACTATATTCTTTTTATCGTCATCGTCTTTCCTATTAAGTTTGTAAAGACGTTTTTGCAAATCCTGTAAATCTCGTAAATTTCGTAAGTCGTCTAAATCTAGGATTCTCTTAAGGTCCTGATTACGTAAGTCGTCAAGTCGATCATCTAACCGATCGTTTTCGATTCGCTTGCGTAGTGGTGGGATTTTCCCACGATTTCTACTATTGTTATGATTACTAGCTGAATGGTGAATTTGATTAAAATGACGACGATTCATATTGTTAGCATTAAAGCGGTCTTCTTTATTTTCATCTCTGTAATTGTTGAAACGACCATGATCATGGGAGTGTTTATAGTTTTGGTGACCGAATGAATGTTGATGATCAAAACCATCTTCATGGCAATTACAATGTTGATCGAAATTATGTGACAATTCATCTCGTCCTAACTTTTCCCCTTATTTTAGTTTATGTAAATGGAAGACTTGTGAAAGGTACAAATGCCTGAATTGCGAACAAGAAAATTCTTGTTCGCACAGCTTGAATTAACAGCAATGGTGGAAGTCATGTCGATTCCCACAAATTGGACGACAATGGCACGGTTTACAAGAAGGAATCACAATGACATAAGGAAGGACAGTGGAATCTACATTTGCATATTTTTTTTGTTCTGATTGCGGTATTTGTATTGATGTCCCCTTCATATCCCCTCACTTTAAAAATGTCATGATAGTTTATGAGATTGTAGCAACTCACGCATGTACGATTCCCTTGCTGTCGAAAAATCCATCCTTGCCTACATGGAAAAGCTTTTATCAAAGTTCCTTATCAAATGGTGAAAGCATAAGATATAGCGTGAAAATAAATAAATGGAAATGAGGTATGTTCATGTTTGAGGGGTGGTTAGAGTTCGCACTATTTGGTTTAGCAAGCTTTCGCTTAACTCGCTTAATTGTCTTTGATAAAATAACAGCATTTATCCGTAAGCCGTTTATCCATGAATATGAAGAGACTGATCCCGACGGTACAACTGCTACTTATGTTGAGGTCAAGGGGAAAGGATTACGAGCATGGATAGGTGAATTAATTAGCTGCTATTGGTGTACAGGGATTTGGATTTCTGCATTCTTATATGCGGGCTGGATAATATGGCCGATTGGTACTGAATTTATTATTGCTGTTTTAGCAATTGCGGGGATTGCAGCATTAATCGAAACAATCAATACAAAATTACTAGATTAAAAGCCTGTTTTTTGGTAAAGGTGAACCAGACATTAAGAAAAAACATAAACTAGTAAGAAAAAGGTCCAAAAATAATGGAGGAATCATTTATGAGAGATGAATATAAAAACGAAATAAAAGCTACAAGTGATAAGCGGGAAACAGAAAAAAAAGCGACAAAGAAAAGACGTGGCTGTGGGTGTGGTAGAAGAAGGCGTTCTAACGAAAGGTAGGCTCTGCTATAAGGGTCTACTTTTTTTTGCTAAAGGAGCCTAATTAATTACCTATTTCGAGGAAAATAGTTTTTTGTACCGTACATAATAGAGCGTTTTCTCATAAACTATAAAAAATATTTATTATTGCAAAGGATGTAATTATGATGGAGCAGTTACTAAAAATTCATCTTCATATGCCAAAAACAGCGGGAACTACTTTTAAAAGTATTTTAAGTAAAAACTACAGTGATGAAGAAATTCTAGATGTATATGAGTCATTTCAGAATCATAAAGAGGTAGTTGAAAGGTTAAAAAACATACAGCTTGATGTTGTGGAATGGCTTAATTGTCACTTATCCTTTGGAATTCACAAATATGTAGAGATACCCTCAACATATATCACTTTTCTCAGGGATCCTGTAGATAGAATTATTTCGGAGTATTTTTTTATTCTTAGACATGCAAATCACCATCTCCATAACAAGGTAAAGAAAATGAACTTGTTAGAGTTTCAAGGTGAACAAGTTAATATGAATAAACAATGTAAGATTATCTGTGGGAAGCCGTTGGAGGAAGCGTTAGAAGAGAATGAACACAAAAAGGCATCCGAAATAATCAAAGAACACTTTGCTTTTGTGGGTATCACAGAGCTTTTTACAGAATCAGTGTATCTAATGAAGAAAAAATTTAATTGGGATACCATTACCTATTCAAGAAAAAATGTTACTCAAAACAGGAATGGAATTTCAGATGAATGCATTCAAGCTATAAGAGAAAATAATCAAATTGATATAACACTGTATAATGCTGAAAAGGAACGATTAGAAAAACAATTATCTAGCCTAGATAAGAGATCTAAGAGGCAATTAAACCTCCTATTAAATCGTTACAAAATTAACTAGGTTTTTAACGGGGTGAAGACATGCAGAAATTTGATTACGTGATAGTAGGAGGGGGCATCATTGGTCTAACAATTGCACGTGAACTAAAATCTAGGATGCCAATGAAATCGGTATGTATTTTAGAAAAAGAGGAAGATGTTGCTTTCCATTCTAGCGGTAGAAATAGTGGAGTCCTCCATGCAGGTTTTTATTATAGCGCGGATAGTTTAAAAGCAAAGTTTACAAAAGAAGGTAATTTGGCAATGAAAGAATATTGTCGGGTTCATCATTTACCTATAAATGAATGTGGAAAACTTGTTGTAGCTACAAATGAGGCAGAACTGGATGGACTAAAGGAGCTTAAGCGAAGAGGGGACCTTAATGGTGTGGACTTAGAATGGGTAGCTGAGGATGAAATTTACAAGTATGATAAAAATGCAAAAACCTATAAAAAAGCACTCCATTCACCCTCAACCGCATCTGTTGATCCAAACTTAGTATGTCAGACGATGAAGAATGAACTGGTTGAAAAAGGAGTACAATTTTATTTTCAAACACAATATAGAAGAAAAGTAGATAATAAAATAGTCACAAACAAGGGTGATTTTTACTTTGATTATTTTATAAATGCTGCGGGTTTATACGCTGATCAGATTTCGAAGGAATTTGGTTTTGGTACAAAATATACAATTATTCCTTTCAAAGGAATCTATCTAAAATACAATATCGACCAGGAAAATGTCACAACTAATATCTACCCAGTTCCAAATTTAAATAATCCATTTTTAGGTGTCCATTTCACAAAAACCGTTGATGGCACAATAAAAATTGGTCCAACAGCCATACCAGCTTTTTGGCGTGAAAATTACAAGGGTATCGACCGTTTTCGTTTTAATGAATTTATTAGAATACTATATNNATATTATGAGACAAAATTATTTGTTAAAAATGCATTTAATTTTAGAAAACTTGCTTTTACAGAAATGAAAAAGTATCGGAAAAAGTACTTTGTTCATTTAGCAAAAAGCCTCGTAAATAAAATAGATGTAAAAGCATTTGATAAATCGATTCGCCCAGGTATACGTGCCCAGCTTTTAAATAAAGAAACAATGGAGCTTGTACAGGATTTTGTATTTGAAGGTGACGGGCAATCAATCCACGTGCTAAACGCGGTATCACCTGGTTTCACTTGTTCAATTCCATTTGCAAGCTATGTGGTGGATGAAATTTGTAAAAAACAACAAGGAAAAATAAATAATGAATGGAGGGACTCATAAATGAAGGAAATTTTAGTTACAGGTGCTGGAGGATATATTGGAAGTATTTTAGTTCCAAAATTATTAAAAAAGGGATACAAAGTTAAAGCAGTTGATCGATATTTTTTTGGGATAGATAAAATTTCAGAACATAAGAACTTAGAAGTCATTCAAGAGGATACAAGAAGAATGAAACCAGAGTATTTTGCGGGAGTAGATGCAGTAATAGATCTTGTTGCTGTTTCGAATGATCCAAGTGGCGAGCTCTTTATGAAGGCAACAAATGAAATTAATTATATTTCGAGGGTTAACACTGCATGTTTGGCTAAATGGCTAGGAGTTAAGCAATACATTTTACCATCTTCCTGTAGTTTATATGGATTTCAGGATAAGGACACAATAGTGGATGAACAATCACCGACAAATCCAATAACCGTATATGCAAAGGCGAATGAAAAGGCTGAACAGCATATTCTTCCGCTAGCAGATGAGGATTTTACTGTTACCGTTTTAAGGCAAGCGACTGTTTTTGGTTACTCACCTCGAATGAGATTTGACTTAGCAATAAATGGCATGACATATGGTGCATGGAAAGATGGTGTTATTCCATTAATGCGCGATGGAAGCCAATGGCGACCTTTTGTGCATATCGAGGATACAACAGATATCATGTGCCTTTTACTCGAAACTGACCCTACTTTAATAAATGGTCAAATTTTTAACGTAGGTTCAAATTCGAATAATTATCAGCTTGGAAACCTTGCAAATGAGATTGCAAACGCCTTACCAACAGATGTTCAAATAGATTGGTATGGAGATCCTGATTACCGTTCATACCGTGTAAGTTTTGATAAGATTGAAAAATTGTTAGGGTGGAAGGCGAAAAAGTCGGGTGCTGATGGTGCAATTGAAATCTATTCAAAGCTAAATAGTGGAGAATTAACAAAATCAGAGCAAACCATTACTCTTGATTGGTATAAGGATTTAGTTAAGTGGCACAAAATTATTAAAAATATTGAAATGTATGGAGGAATTCTTGATCTTTAGAAATAAGGGTGAAATGACAACATGAAAAAAATACTTCTTTTAGGTGCGAATGGGCAGCTTGGAACAGACATTCAATATATTTTCTCCTTTTATCCCCAATACGAACTCATTAATGTTTTTCGTAAAGACCTTGACTTAGAGAAAGACGATATCTACCAGTTTCTTAAACAAATAGATTTTGATGTTCTCATTAATTGCACCTCCTACCATAAAACAGATGAATGTGAAGATTTTCCTTTAAAATCTTTTATTGTGAATGGAATAGCTGTCAGGGAAATGGCAAAGTTTTGTAATCTTCATAACAAATTATTCATTCATTTTACAACGGATTTTGTATTTGACGGTGAGAAAAACCAACCATATGTGGAAAATGATTGTACAAATCCACTAAATGTGTATGGGGTTAGTAAGCTCACTGGAGAACAATTTATAAAGAGCTACCATGATAAATTTTTCATTTTTCGGGTCTCCTCATTATTTGGGTTGGCTGGTCCAAGTGGCAAAGGTAATAACTTTGTTGAAACAATGATTCAGCTTGGAAAGCAAGGAAAGAAATTAACGGTAGTAGACGATCAAGTAATGTCACCTACCCATACGCTAGAGATTGCAATAACCATTGTAAAATTTATCGAGGAAAATATAGAGGAATATGGAGTTTACCATTGTTCTGGTGAAGGTGAGTGCAGTTGGTATGAATTTGCTGCAGAGATTTTTGAACAATTATATATGAATGTTAACGTGACGCCAGTTCCTCACACAGCTTTTCCAACAAAAGCCAAAAGGCCTTCTTACAGTGTTTTAGACAACACTAAAATAAATAATATTTACCAAATGAAAAGCTGGCGGAATTCATTAACAGACTATTTAGTTCGAAAAGGTCATCTATAATGTAGGCTGTTGCTTTATTCCGACAGCCTTCCTTTTTGCATAAAATAAAATATATTTTAAAGGAGGGGAGAATCTTGAATGAATATGAGATTTGGCAGAAATATAATGCATTAACAGAACTAAAAAGAGAAGAAATGAAAGCGAAATTGAATAATTTTACTTATAGCCCTTTATTCACCATTATTACATCAGTTCAGGATGGAAACCTAGAGCATATTAAAAAATGTATTGCATCAGTGAAGAATCAAATTTATCCATTATTTGAATGGATTATTGCAGCTCCTTGGGGAAGTAAGGGAATAGGTAAGGATTTACAGGATTTAACTACAGATGATAGCCGAATTAACATTAATTCCTTGTGGAATCACAGCATACCTGCTGGTAAAAATAGAAGCTTACAGGTTGCACGTGGTGAATTCATCGTCCTACTGGATTTAGAGGATGAGATTCAAGAAGATGCTCTCTTTCAGGTAGCTGCATTATTAAACAAGCAACCAGAAGCAGATATGATCTATTGTGATGAAGATGTAATCAGCTCTGATGGACAAAGATTTAGACCGTTCTTCAAGCCCGATTGGTCACCCGATACATTCTTGACATATCCGTTTGTACAAGATTTTGTTGTTTTTCGAACTTCCCTTATAAAGGTGCTCGGAGGGTTTGAAAAACGGTATATCGGGGTAGAAAACCAGGAACTCATTTTACGATTGAGTGAAAATACAAAGCACATTTATCATATTCCACAGGTTCTTTATCACAAACGTGAAAAAGCTACGAATGATAATAGTTTCATAGGAAGGAAATACATGAAAGCAATTAATAAAGCATTAGAACGAAAAGGAGAATCAGCAACAGTAACGGTAAGCCCTCATTCAGAAAATCATTTCCCGATTACCTATCATCCTGTCGGGAATCCACTTATTTCAATTATTATTCCAACAAGGGATTATGCTCAAGTTCTTGAAAGATGTCTTGAATCAATTTTTAATAAAACAACATACACAAATTTTGAAATTATTATCATCGATAACGGAAGTACAGAAGAAGAAACAATTACATTATTTAAAAAATGGAAGACTTTGTACCCAAATAAAATTAAAATCGAACGAATTGACGAACCGTACAATTGGTCTTATTTAAATAATGAAGCAGCGTTGATAGCAAACGGAGAATTACTATTATTTTTAAATAATGATGTGGAAGTTATTTCTCCGAATTGGTTGGAGGAGATGGCAGGTCAGGCACTTCGATCTCAGATAGGTGCGGTAGGTGCAAAATTACTCTATTTTGATGATACGATCCAACATGCCGGAGTGGTCCTTGGGGTACAAGGTCTTTGTGACCATTGTTATAAGGGCAAGGATTCCGAATACCCAGGATATTTTGGGAGATTACTAGGGCCCTCTAATTTTTCAGCGGTTACTGGAGCATGTTTGATGGTGAGAAAATCATTATTTGAAGAAGTAAGTGGACTTGATGAGGAGCTTGCTATTGAATTCAATGATGTAGACCTTTGCATCAGCCTATATAAACATGGATACTACAATATTTTATTACCTCAGGTCGTGTTATATCATCATGAGTCTAAGTCTCGTGGAATTGCACGATCACCAGAAAGAATAGAAAGAAGTAAAGTGGAAGCAGGCATCCTCAGGGAGCGATGGAGAAACTATATTAACAACGATCCATTTTATAATGAAAATCTTGAGTTAAGTAACGGCGATTTTGCAATTGCATTAAAACTGAACGAAGCAATTAAGATGAGCGAGTTTGTAAAAGAAGTCATTGAAGAAAATGCCATTAAAGGGCGAATGAATGGAAAGCTGCAAGATATACAAATAGAACTATTCGGGTGGGCAATCAACGAAAACGACCCAGATAAAAGAATGGAAATAATTGTGGCGAATCAAGAAGATTATGTAATTGCCCATACAAAGATTGATAGAAAAAGGGTTGATATTGCGGAAAAATTTAATAACCAACAATTTTTGATTGCAGGCTGGAGAACTGTAACTAGCCAAAACCTTCTACCAAAAGGGGAACATTTGTTAACAGGATATGTATTTTTCCCTACCGAAGGACTTGCCGTTAAGCTAAACGGAAGCTTTGAAATTTTATTGTAAAGGAAGGATGTAAATGGAGAGGTTCGTTCATCACCCGAAAGAAATATTAATTTTTAGCCATATCCCAAAGACTACAGGCTCAACGATCCGAAAAATTATTGATAAATAATATAATAAAAATAATATCATTGGCCATCAAAAATTAAATACATTGTCTGAACAGCAGTATGAGGAACTAGAGGTTATTTACGGACATTGTAGATTTGGCATTCATAAGGAGTTTACGGGATCTTATAAGTATATTACCATGCTCAGAGACCCTATCGAAAGAATCATATCAACGTATTACTTCGCAAAAAGAAGGCCACAGAATCGGATGTATGAAAGTGCAAATACCTATGATTTTAAAGAATTTATTGAGTGGGAATTAAGCCAAAACAATCCAGCATTTGAAAATCATCAAACAAGATTTGTTTCAGGCGAAAAGAAACCAGACCTTGAAAAGGCAATTGAAAACATCCATGAATCCTATTCGGTTGTAGGGATTATGGAAATGTTTGATGAATCGATTTTTCTAATGAAGGAATATCTAGACTGGGAAGATATCAGTTATGAAAAAGAAAATGTAACATCAAATTGGCCAAAACAAGCAGATTTACCTCAGAACACAATTGCGCTTATCGCAGAAAAAAATCAGTTAGACTTGGAATTGTATCAATACGCGAAAAAGTTACTAGTTGAAAATATTAATCAATTGCCTAGGCGAACAAAGAAAGCGTTGGAGGAATATAAGCGTAATAACAGGAAGGATAGAAAGTAAATGACCAACAGCGAAGAGCTATTAATTTATATGCATATCCCCAAAACTGGTGGTACTACGTTAAAAAATATAATTCAAAAACAATATAGAAAACAAGATGTTTGGCTTCATATGGAAAAGGACATGAACCCAAAAATGGAGCAAAAAAACATCGAACAATTAAAATGTGTAGGTGGACATTGCTGGCATGGAATTCATGCCCATTTTGATAGACCTTATAAGTATTTTACGATGCTACGAAATCCAATCGATCGTGTCATCTCGGAGTATTATTACATTTTGGAAAGACCAAGCCATAAAGCTTATCTAGAAGTTAAGAATATGAATTTGGAACAGTTTATTCATCGGTTTCCAATAAAGTCATCAAATCAGCAAACCAGACGATTATCAGGAAATATTCATAAACCAGATTTGGAGGTTGCAAAAAGAAATATAGAAGCAGATTTTGCAGTTGTTGGACTTTCAGAGATGTTTGATGAGTCAATAACCGTAATGAAAGATTTATTTGCATGGGGTGATATTTCGTATCAGAAGGCAAATGTTACAAAAAAGCGCCCAGCAGTGGAGGATGTTTCGAGGAAAGTTATTAAACAATTAGAAGAATTAAATCAAATGGATCTTGAAATCTATGAATATGCAAAAACTAAACTTTTGAGACAATTATAAAAATGAAATGAAAACCTAGTAAAAAATAGGGGATTAGCCTGTACATCTCATTTTTTTATTCATAGGATAGAATATAACTACTAATGAAAGAGGGTTCATGATGAAGGATATCAAGGGTATCGATAAAATAGGTATAAGCAAAATTGGTGATTCTGAAGTTTCGGTAGATAACCCCACTAATTATCCCCTTATTGGAAAAGGAAAACATGGTGCAGTATTTAAGCTATCTTCAAAAAAGTGTGTAAAAGTATTTTATAGAGACGGACTAGCAAAAAAAGAATCAGATGTGTATAAAAACGTGGGGGAATCAAACCTTTTACCTCGTATTTATCAGGTAGGAGATAATTATATCGTGATGGAATATATTCCAGGTCGTTCATTAAATGACATGATTCTTGATGAAGAGGTAGAACAATTGCCCTCATCCATTGTTAAAAAGGTTATCGAAATGATGAAAGAAATGAAAAGGTTAGGATTTTCGAGGCTGGATGTTACTGCAAGCCATTTAATTATTACAGCCAAAGGAGACTTTAAATTAATTGATCATGAGAATTCAATGTCTAAACATCAACCATATCCAGCGAGGCTCTTCAATAGATTAAGACGATACAATAAGTTGCAATCATTTTTAAAACAGGTGCGGGATATCGATAAATCAATTTATTTAGAATGGAAGGCTTTGGCACCGGATTATTTTGAAATCCAAAAGGGGAAATCAAATTAATGAGGAGTAAAGAGGAGTTATTAATCTTTTTGCATATTCAAAAAACTGCAGGAAGTTCGTTTAAAACATTCTTAAAAAATCAATTTAACAAAGATCAAATTTGGTTTGATAGGTCATCTCGGGTAAAAGAAATCAAAAAGACAAGAGATTTGCAATGTATTGGTGGTCATTTTGCATATGGGGTACATGAAAATTTTAATCTTCCTTATACTTATGTCACCATGCTTCGTGAACCTGTAGACCGTGTCTTGTCCTATTATTATTTTGTAAAAGAAAAAAAAGAAGGAGTAGATAGACGTATAAGCAAAATGGATATAAAGGAGTTCATGGATGAATATCAAGCCAAAACCTGTAATTATCAAACTAGAAGAATTGCAGGAGATAAGGTGGATTTAGAATTAGCAAAAAAACATTTATTGGAGGAATTTTCTTTTGTAGGTATTACGGAAAGGTTTAAAGAGTCTATTTTTCTTATGCAAAAAGAATATAATTTCCCTTCCTTATCATATGAAACTCGTAATATTACTAAAAAAAGAGCCTCTACACAAGAACTCCCTGAAGAAATAATCTCATATATCAAACAACAAAACCAACTTGACATCGAGCTTTACAAGTTTGCTAAAGAGCTTTTTGAACGAAAACTTAAAACTCTAACCAAAAAGGAAAAAGAACAACTACTCGCGTTTTTAAATGAACAGAAATGATTTTCAATAACCAGGGCTGTCGTGATTAGTTCGACAGTCTTTTTATTCGATGGAAAAGGAAGGGAAATTGATGATGAACCTTATGGATATTGTCCGGTCGGGAAGTTTTGACCTCCACATTCATACAACTGCATCAGATGGAGATCATTCACCGAAGGATATTTTGAAAAAAGCATCAAGCATAGGCTTGAATACTATTGCAATCACTGACCATGATACATTAGATGGTTTACATGAAGCAATCGAGGCGGGAAAAAAATATGGCGTAACGGTGATACCAGGCATCGAATTAAGTACAAAATTCAACGGAAAAACAGTTGATATCTTAGGATATAATGTGTCACCTACTACTGAACTTTCACAAGTGTTAAAACAACTTAGGGAAGAAAGAGAAACTCGGGCTATTAAAATAATTGAAAAGTTTAAGGCCATAGGGATGCCAATAACGATTGAAGATGTATTTAGGTACAGCAAGGGTGAGGTCATTTCAAGACCTCATATTGCGAAGGCGATCGTTGAAAAAGGCTATGTAGAACATTATCAAACTGTTTTTGATGAGTTTTTAGCTGATGGAAAGCCATGCTCAATCGATAAAAAGATTATTATCCCTGAAGAGGGAATTAAGCTTATCCAAAATGCAGGGGGACTTGCTGTGTTAGCTCATCCAGTTTATTTAAAAGGTAACATGATTGATGATTTACTTCATTTCCCCTTTGATGGAATTGAAGTTTGGCACAGGAATCATAGCAAAGAGGATGCAATAAAATTTATTGAAATCGCCAAGAAGTTGGATTTAATAATGACTGGGGGATCTGATTTCCACACGGATGATCATAATTTAGGGAAGTTTGGCTATTTCCCGGTACAATAATCTAGTAATGAAATAGTATATTTATTGAAAAATGATATCTACGTCTAGTCCCTTCCTAACCAGAATGAATATATTGTGGTTAGGAAGGGGGGATGAAGAAATGGCGAAAGAAAAGAAAGAGGTAAATAAAAAGAAGGGAAAGAAGCAAAAAGATAAAGCGAAGAAATAGGAAAAGCGTGCTGAGAAACAAGCAAAAACAGCCGAAGCCAAAGAATAAGAATAGCCTAAGCTGAATTTCTCATGTTGACGAGTTGTTTTTAAAAAAGCAACTCGTTTTCTCCTAGTATATAATTGTAAAGGAAGTGATGAATTTGTATTATAACATACCTCATGGTGGTACTTTAGTGAATCGAATGAGTTATGATTTAAATGATTCATTGTACCATCAGGAGGTGGAGATTGATCGTACCTCATTATCAGATCTTGAATTAATTGCAAATGGTGCGTATAGTCCGATACAGGGGTTTGTTGGATCAAACGATTATCAAAGTATTTTACACAATATGAGGCTGTCAAACGGCTTAGTATGGAGTATACCAATTACCTTACCAATTACAGAAGAAGCTGCGAAGAAACTCCAAATTGGTGATACCATAAAGCTAATCTACGAAGAGGCTGTATATGGGGTTATAGAGCTACAAGAAAAGTTTATTCCAGATAAAACAATTGAAGCAGAGAAAGTATATGGTACGACGGACCTTACGCATCCAGGAGTAAAGAAGCTATTTAACAGGGGAAATGTCTATTTAGCAGGACCTATCACTTTAGTAAAACATCCAGAAAAAGAGCATGCATCTTCTTACTACATGGATCCCCACCAAACAAGAGAAGAATTTTCAAATAGAGGCTGGAAAACAGTCGTTGGATTTCAAACACGAAATCCAATCCATCGTGCACATGAATATATCCAAAAATGTGCATTGGAAACTGTTGATGGTTTGTTTTTGAATCCATTAGTAGGGGAAACAAAGGCTGATGATATTCCAGCTAAAGTAAGAATGGAAAGCTATCTTAAATTATTGAGTTTATATTATCCAAAGGATAGAGTACATCTTTCCGTATTTCCTGCTGCGATGAGATATGCGGGACCAAGGGAAGCCATTTTCCATGCGATTGTTCGGAAAAATTATGGATGCACCCATTTTATTGTAGGGCGAGATCATGCAGGGGTTGGAAATTTTTATGGAACATATGATGCACAGAAGATTTTCTTACAGTTTTCTAATGATGAACTAGGAATTTCCCCTATGTTTTTCGAACACAGTTTTTATTGTAAAAAATGTTTAAGTATGGCCTCTTACAAAACTTGCCCTCATTCTTCTGAGGATCATCTCATCTTATCAGGAACTAAGGTAAGAGAAATGCTTCGCGACGGCCAAATACCTCCTAAGGAATTCAGTCGACCTGAGGTAGTGAAAATTTTAATAGAGGGTATAGCAAAGGGCAACCATTAATAGTTTGGTTGCCCATGTTACTTTTAGTTTAGTTGACTGATATACGTGCGACTAGATTCGTTTAAAAACCTGTAAATCCATTAAATACGTATGTTGTTAAATAAGTAGTGATTTTCGTTAACCAATCAAAATAAAGAAAGATCCCCATAACAACCATAAAATACCCACTGATATTCATGATTTTGCTACTGAATTTCTTAATCCAATTTGATTTACCGATAAAAAATGACAATACAAAGAATGGTATAGCAAATCCTAAAAAGTAGGCAATCATGTACAGTAGACCATTACCTGTATATAAACTCATACCAATTACTGCTGCTAGAACGGGCCCAACACAGGGAGTCCAGCCGGTGGCATAAACAAAACCAATTAATACTGAACCAAAATAGCCTGACGGACGGTTTTTAAAAGTGAACCTTCTTTCTTTTGTGATAAAATCGAAATTTAAAAAACCACTTAGTAAAAGACCTAAAAAAATAATTAGAATTGCCCCGATTTGCCTTATAAGATCGTTATATTGGTGAAAAAGTTGACTAATGAGAGAGGTTGAAAGGCCTAAGACAACAAAGATGATTGAAAATCCCACTAAGAAAAACAATGTGTGAAGTATTACTCGTTTTTTTAGTAATCCGTTATTTTCCTTTAATTCTTCTATGGATACCCCCGTAATATATGATAAGAATGCAGGGTATAAGGGTAAGCAGCAAGGAGAAATAAACGATAATAAACCTGCTCCGAATGAAAGTAAAATATTTAAATCACCCAATTTTCTCCTTCCTTTCGAAAGTATTGAATTTCATATATTCATATGTAAGTATAGATGGAATGTAAAGGGCAATTCGGTAATAATTTTATGCACAATGATAATAATGCACAAAATTCAAATTACATCATCAAAATAGAAGTAAAAAGCAGATTACCTTATAAAGGAAATCTGCTTTTTGTTATTTTTAACAACGATTCTGGTTCTCATGTTTCTTCACTCTTAAAATTATGAACAGCTGATATTTCATCAAACTTTATCAGTTGAGGATTGAATACACCACGGGAAATTGAGCTAACCATGGCTTTCTTTGAAGACAATTCTTTTAATAGATATTCAACTTGACCATTAAGGTCTTGATCGCCACATGTATAAAAATCTAATGAAGCATATCTTTCCTCAGGCCAGGTATGAATAGACAAATGAGAAGTGGATAAAACTAGTATGCCTGTTAATCCTTGCGGCTCGAATTGGTGGAAATGTGAAGATAAAACCTCCATATCGGCATCTTTAGCAGCTTTTATACACATTTTTTCTATTTTTATAATGTCGTTTAAATACGATGAATCACACTCGAATGCGTCAATTATAATATGCTTTCCTTCTATTTTCAAAATCTCATCGTTCCCCTCAATAATCCTTTATTAATATATGTTATTGCTTACTGAAAAAATAGATTGTACAGTAGTCCTTATTTTTTGAAAATAGTCCTTTGTAGGGGTGCAGCTAATTGTAGTATGAATTAATAAGCAATTAATATGGAGAATCGTCCAAGCAATTAGCTACTGTTTACATATCATAACTTAATAGGTAAACAGGCAACAGAATATGGAGATTAGTATGAAAGCGAATTAACCAAACCCTAAATGGACGAAGCATTTCTAGTAGGCTCCTTTAGGTGATATAAATGCGGATTTTTCGAACATCCATAATATACATGGAATAGGATTTAAAAAGGGTATCCACAAATAAGGAGTGATATTTATGAGTAGTTTTAGAGACTCTGGGTATGATTCAATAAGTGATTATATTAGCTATGATGAAGAGCCTGAAGGGGATTATCAAATTTTACGCACGTACAAAACTCCTACCCAGAATATTGCTCTCGTTAGTTATAATGGTGATTTTCTGATATATAGTAATGGTTACGTCATGTTTAGCACGGCGCCTGATGAAGATAGATATTCAGAAGTGATAGCACACGTTCCAATGGTTGCTGCACGTAAACGAAAGCGTGTTTTAATTATCGGAGGTGGTGGTGGGGTAACAACTCGTGAGGTTCTTCGTTATAAAGATGTAGAAAAAGTAGTTACCTTAGACATCGACGAAGAAATGGTTAATTTCGGTAAAAAACTAAAGCCTATGGTCCAATTTAATAATGGGTCATTGAATAATCCTAAAGTTAAGACTGTAATTGAAGACGGGAGAGGGTTTTTAGAGAAGAACTCAGCAAAATGGGATGTTATAATTGTGGATCTTCCAGAGCCCATTGGTAAATTTACTCAGCTATCCCGTCTCTATAGTAAGGAGTTTTACAGCCTATTGAAAAACCGTTTAGAACCAGGGGGTGCAATTAGTATAGCTTGTTCTAATGGTGATTCGACGGCGGAATACCTTTGGAGTATATATGAAACTCTTAGAATAGTTGGTTTCAATGTACAGCCTTATCACAACTTCGAAGCAGATGATGGTGAGGATTGGTTATTTTGTCTTGCTACAACATCAAATATTAATATTAATAATTTTAACATGCTTGTAAAAGCAAAGTATTTGTCAACGAAAGAATTAAGAGAAATGTTCAGTTTGCCATTTTATTATAAAATCTCAAAGAATATAGGTAATGTTCAAACAGATCAAAACACGGTTTTGGTTGATATCACAAATAGAGTGTTTTAAGATTAAACGTTATCGTATTCTATCTGATTTTTGAATCGAAACAAAATCAATATCAGTTATGAGAATTATGGATTTTTCTAATTATAACTTCATGGTTGTAATAATTCACAAAAAAGAGATAACGAAAATTAGTAGTTTTTTCGCTATAATTCAGTAGGGATCAACGATTTCTTCTCTATAGATTGTATGCAGTTGTGGATTACTCAAATTATTTACAATCGCACCGGTTTTGTAAGCTAAAATTTCACTTTTAAAATGAAATAAGCTAGCTAAGTTTGTAGGAAGTGTTCGATAAGGTACTGTTATTTTTTTAAATTGAGTAGAGAAAGGTACTTTAGATGCTAATTGAAACCCCCAATCACCAAAGGAAGGGACAATCGTATGATAGCTTTCTGTATAAAAACCGGCACGTTCCATTGTTAAACCAATGCTCCAAAATACTATAGGTGTATCCTCAGGAGAAATTGCCTGGCAGACAATTTTACCGTCTTTCGCTAAATATCTGCTTAACATTTGAAACAATTCAAGTGAATATAAGCTTGCAAGCTCAGGATCTGCAGGATCTGGAAAATCAATGATCATAAGATCATATGTCCCTTTGTTCGTCTTTAAAAAATCACGTGCATCTTCAGCATGAATATTGACACGTTGATCAAACAACGATCGTTCATTTAGAGAAACAATTTCAGGTACATTTCGAGCTATACTTAAGACTTCAGGGTCGATGTCAACAAGATCGACATGTTTAACATCTGAATATTTTAATACTTCCCTTAATGCAAGACCGTCACCGCCTCCTAAAATTAAAATACGATCACGTGACTTTGTGAGCGCCATAGGGATGTGAACAAATGCTTCATGATAAATTCGTTCATCTAATGAACTAAATTGTAGTTGCTCATCTAAAAACATTCTAATTTCTTTTGCCTCTAAAACATGGATTTTTTGAAACTTGCTCCTTCTCTGATATAATTTTTTATGCTCGGATTTCAGCATTTCTTTAAGGTTAATTTGATCCCACACATCGCCTCGTGTATTACTCTTATTCCCTATTTGACCTGGATTATTTTGATGCTTTTGATGGTTTTGTATTTTGTTTGGTTGGGATGGTTTCACACTTTCGGAGAGCCAAATCTTTGATCTTGAATCATTCACATTTATTCCCACCATTCAATTGAAAAATAATAGACAAACGTCATGTCTTGGATTAGTCTATGGAATTTTCCTAATGGCAGTCTGTATGAATGCCTATAAAAAAGATAATTGATAAAACTGCCTAAACGAAAACAGTAAAATGGAAAGGCATTGATTACAATCCGTATGGTGCAGGATATATTATTGCAAGAAATTCAATTAAGTAATTTTTATGCAAAAACAGGCTCATGGAGCCTGTTTTTATCATTAAATAAAAGAGAAGAGCGGAGGTGTGCGCTTTGAGTAAATTTGAAAAAGAAATCGAGCGCTTTGTTGCGGATTACAACAAAGACCATGATGAAGCAAAAGGGAAGCTGGACAAATGGGCTACAGAAAATGAAAAAGGGTTAAGACAGTTAGATACAGAGGCGAGAAAATTTGAAAAAGAGCTTGAAGCAAGGATGGAAAAACTAAATCAATGGTTGGCAAGAAAACAGCAGGAGTTAGATAAGAATTTGGAGGGGTAAAAATACTAATTTCCGCATTTGCCCTGTGCTCCTGTCCTCACATAATTGACCTTCAAAACATACTTTATAATGTACTCTTTTTATGAGGAGGTGCTAAATATGGGCTTTGGTGGTTGCGGCTTTGGTGGTTGTGGCTTTGGTGGCTACGGTTATGGCGGATTCGGCCATGGATCTACTTTTGTATTAATCGTCGTATTGTTCATCCTATTGATTATTGTAGGTGCTTCTTTCTTTTAAACACAACATTCCCCCAATGGAAGTACGAGTTAATTGACTCGTACTTTCTACATTTAATTAACAAGAAATAGTTTTTTCACCATCTTGCGCACCACTTTTAGGCGGGTCTCATACGATATAACACAATGTAAGGAGGCTTCGAAATGGATAATAACTTTTTTAAGAATATCGAAAAGAAAACAGGCGTAGATATGCAGGAGGTATTCAAGCTAGCAAACTCTTTGCAAAATGCGAATTTTAAGGATGAAAAAACAGTTCGCTCTGTCATTAGAAGGGTTTCACAGATTGCAAATAAGCCAGTATCAAAACAACTAGAGGACAAAATTGTAAACAGTATTGTAAATGGTGACGAAAAAATGGACTTTGGCACCATTTCTAAAATGATTAACAAAAAATAAGGAAAGGGGTCTGACGCAATTGTCAGGCCTTTTTCTATCATGACCCCAACAAATAAAAGGCTTCCTTCGAATTCTTTCAATAATAAATCATAATTCTTTAAAACAAATAATACATATAAAACGATAAAAAGGGATGGAGGGGTATTACATGGGCTATATATTACCAATCAACAATGAACAATACAATCAATATGTACACCGAACTACGACCTATAAAACTAACCAGATGACGCTACATCCAGTGAACCCAATTTCATTGAACTTTAATCAGCGTTCATACGATTTACACCAGATTGAACGAAAAACAATGACGAAAAAACAAAGCCAATATTTCGAAAACATCCGTGCCCAATATACTGGCGAAGGTTTGCTCTTCAACGACTCTATATAAATAAAGGGAAGGCTAGAATTCTTGAACGTACAAGCCTTCCTCTTCACGCCATTCCGCATATAGTAAATCCTTATACGTGACTACACCTTGGCTGTTCAATTCAGATTGTAGCCAGCTTTCAGAAAAGCCACTTTCCTTTAAATTTTCCTTAATTAGTACACCATCACTCACCAATGTAATCGGGAGTCGCACCTTTTGTTCCACCATATAATAATCCTGACGTGTTGGTGGCTCATACGAAGATTTTTTAAGGACGCTGATTGAGCCATCTGTTTCTAAAATGGCATACTCAGCCTCTCTAATTGAAAAAACACCCTTCGAACGAAGAAGATGCTGTAGTTGGTTAATATCCAGTTTGTTTTTCTTTAAATGATCTCTAATAATTTTACCTTTGTGAATAATAATCGATGGCTTCCCCTCAAGAAATGGCCTGGTCCTTCGAATTTTCTGTGTTATTATTTCAATCACATAAACTAAAACTCCCCAAACAAGGATGGCAAAGAGAATTTGGAAGATCCCAATTTTCTGGTCGAAAACGGCATTTCCAACCAATTCACCTAGTACTAGTGCGGAGATAAAATCAAAAGCTGTAATTTGGGTTATTTGTGTTTTTCCTAGTATTTTTGTAAGAATCAGTAACCCTAAAAGACCAACCACTAAATCAAATGTAATTCTAAAATATTCCAACATGCTCACCCCTCTATGGTAGAATGAGCAGGTTTTACGTATTTTATCCATCAAAAAAAGGATGTCTTTTTTGACATCCTTTCTAAACTTATAATTTTTTAATCATCGTAACATGAGGGATTCCAGCATCCATAAAAAGACATGATACGGTTTCATATCCTAGTTTTTTATAGAAGTTTTCTGCGTGTGTTTGAGCATTGAGCTTTAATTTTGAAATACCTCGCTCTTTCGAAATATCTTCCATCCTTTGCATAATCACATTACCTGCACCTTTTTTACGGTGTGAAGCGAGGACACAAATACGTTCTACTTTTCCGTATCCGTCTAGGACACGAAAACGTCCAGCTCCAACAGGCTCATTGTTATCATAAAGGACAATATGTGTAGCTTCATCTTCAAATTGATCAATTTCTTCTTCTAGTGGAACATTTTGTTCATCGACGAAGACCACTTTTCTGACAGTGAATGCATCGTCTAGTTCTTTGTTGTTCGTGACTATTCTTGCTTCCATGTTGTATTTAATTTTCCTTTCCTAAACGAATTGTTTCATAAACGGTCCATGAACCATTTTCTAGCTGATAAAGAAGATGTATGCGATCAATTTGCTCCTCATGGTTCATTTTTAACATGCGTAATTGACCATAAACATCTGAATGCTCATCACTGGATAGCTTTTGCCCAATTGTAATATGCGGAACAAACGCATACTCAGGTTTTCCTGCAAAATAACCAGAGTGAAGTGCATTATGTAGTTTTTGTAACTCTTCATTAGGGTCTACTTTCATATAAATTACATTATTAACAGGGGAAAAGGAGCCAACCTTTAGGACCTTTAATTGAAATGGTTCGACCTGTTTGGAGGCTTTTTCCAATTCCCTTGTAATATCCTTAATTTCTTCATCGGATGCTTCAAATGCATTTTTAACCGTTATATGTGGTGGAATTAATGCATAATGTGGGTCATAACGTTTGCGATACGAATTAGCTGTGTCTTGAAGTTTTTTGGACGGGAAGATAACAATGCCATATTTCATTTCTTTTGCCCTCCTAATAGTTTAATTATTGAAAACGTGAAGTACCTGATGCGCATTTTACGAAAATAATAACACAATTATATCAAATATCTGAAAATGATAGTATACAAAAAGTGAAACTTTAATCATTGGGGGTTTTCCTGCCCGTTAATGCGAGAAAAAGTTTATTTAAACATTTTTGAAAGGGCTCTTGGTAAATCAGGCTGCCAATACTTCCATGTGTGGTTTCCATTAAATTCCTCATAAAAATAGGGATAGCCCTTTTTCACAATGATGTTATGCAATTCTCGGTTTGGTGTTAAAAAATCTTCAATATCACCTGTTGTCGTTTTCACTTCAGTTTCACCTGTTCCAATGACATGGTACAACTCAAGTAGATGTGGTTCTTCAAAATTTTCAACCATCTGGATAACCTGTTCATTTACTAGAGGTGATTGCATAATCACCTTTCCAAAAGTATGAGGGTATTCCAGCGCTGTTAAGAGGGAAATAGTTGCTGCCAGTGAATCCCCAATTAGTGCGCGACCTTGGCCCATTTGATAGGTTGGAAATTCCTGATCAAGAAATGGTACAAGTTCTCCCCCTAAAAAACGCTTATATAAATGATGCTGCTCACCATCAGGGTGATACTTCTTACGGCGATCTGCAACACTTTTATAAGGAACCCCCACAATAATGGTATTGCTGATTTCACCTGTTTCTAATAGCTTATCAGCAACTCGTGCAACCCTGCCAAGATTAAAATAATCTCGCCCATCCTGAGCGATTAGAACATTGTATTTATAGAGGGGAGAGAAGGCTGCTGGCAAATAAACAATAAGCTCAATCTTCTCATTTAATATCTTACTATGTATAGTCATTTCCCTAACTGTACCCTTATTAACCGTCATCTTAATAATCCTCCCAGCAAAGAATTTACAAACTTATTATATCTTTTAAAAAAGGAAAGCGACAGGAAAAATCCTGTCGCGCACATAACTAATTAAGCAGATACTTTATCCATATGTTTCTTTTCAGATTCTGTAACATATACTGCACATGCGGCATCACCCGTAATATTAACTGCTGTACGTGTCATATCAAGTAACCGGTCTATACCGATGATTAACCCAATACCTTCTGGTGGCAAACCAACCGCTTGAAGTACCATCGCAAGCATGATTAAACCAACGCCTGGAACACCTGCTGTGCCAATACTTGCAAGTACTGCAGTTAAGATTACCACTAAAATTTGAGAAAATGTGAGGTCAAAGCCATATACCTGTGCAATAAAGATAGTCGCAACACCTTGCATAATAGCTGTTCCATCCATATTGATTGTTGCACCTAATGGTTGAACAAAGCTACTAATTTGTTCAGGAACCTTTAGATTCTTTTGAGCAGTTTCCATTGAAACTGGTAGTGTTGCATTACTACTCGAGGTACTAAATGCTACTGTCATTGCTGGCGCGAAACCTTTAAAGAACTCGATAGGACTTCGTTTTGCCATAAATGCAATCGTACCACCATATGTGACAACTGAATGGATGAGTAAGCCCGCAAGTACAATCAAGAAATAACCGAGCATTGCTTTAATTGCAGCATAACCTTGGCCCCCAATTGCAGTTGCAATTAAACCAAACGTTCCGTATGGAGCCGTTTTCATGACGAGATTAACAAGATACATCATGATTTCATTTGCTTGTTCAAATAAATTTAAAATACCTTTTGTTTTTTCACCTAAAACCGTTAAAGCTAAACCTATAAAAATAGCAAATGCAATAATTTGAAGCATATCTGCATTATTCATCGCTGTAATAGGATTCGTTGGGATAATATTTATTAATGTCTCCATAACAGGAGGAGCTTCAGTTGCCCCATCGTAGGTAGCGCCCTCTGTATCAAATCCTCCACCCGCACCAGGCTTGAAAATTGAGGCAAGTACGATTGCGATTGTAATGGCAATCGTAGTTGTTGCTAAAAAGTAAGTAATCGTCTTTCCACCAATTCGTCCAAGCTTCTTAGGGTCACCAAGACCTGCAACACCTAGAGTAATAGAAATTAAGACGATTGGAACAACAAGCATTTTAATTAAATTCAAGAAAATTTGACCTAGTGGAACAAATAAGTAGGTATTAACGATGTCAAAAGCGGCCGGTGAAGTTAAATTCAAAATAAGACCAACAATCGCACCTAAACCTAAACCTAATAAAATCTTTTTAGTTAAAGACATAAAAAACCCTCCTCGAAGATGTAGTTGAATGTCTCGGGATCAAAAGGGATATGAGAATTGGGGTGAAAAGCATACTTCTTAAAGAGACACAAAAAGCCACGAGAGTATGGCTCGTGGCCGTGAAGTTGATTTGTGCAACAATGCTCTCTCCGGATGCTTACGAGGTTAGCTGTCGGATTCGGATGAAGAGTATCTCCTACCTTTATTAATAAAGGATTCACCCCAAGTGCCCTTTTGCACGTTAATGGTTCCCCCGTTCCCCATAAAAATTGGGAATTCAGCGAATATTAAGTTAAAATTCTCCTCAATATTATATTTATATCTTATAATTTGCCATTATGAAATACTACTTTTGTATAATTTTTACCATATTAACATTTTCTTAGGATGAAAATTCAATAAAATTAATAGAAACTAATTGACAAACTTCCCAAACGGATGTATATTATAAATTATTCATATATAGTGATTCCGTAGCTCAGCTGGGAGAGCGCTACCTTGACAGGGTAGAGGTCGTTGGTTCGAACCCAATCGGAATCATCAAGCAAGCACTTGAGACTTCTCAAGTGCTATTTTTATGAATTATTATGTTAGGTTAGATCCAATTTCGAAATAATGGAGTTTATACTAAAAAAGACAAAGGGATTGTATTTCCCTTTGTCTTTTTTAGGTTAGCAATTAAGCCGATTTACTAAAAACTTTCTTCTTTTCTTTACGCTTTTTTGCGTATTCAGCAGTTGCTGTAAATAGTACGTCTGATGATGAGTTAAGGGCAGTTTCACAAGAATCTTGTAGGACTCCAATGATAAAGCCAACACCAACTACTTGCATGGCGACATCGTTTGGAATTCCGAATAAGCTAGATGCCAGAGGAATAAGTAATAATGATCCGCCAGCAACACCTGAAGCACCTGCAGCTGATATAGCTGATATTACACTAAGAATAAGAGCTGTTCCAAAATCCACTTCAATGCCAAGTGTATGAACTGTTGCAAGTGTTAGGACAGAAATCGTTACCGCTGCACCAGCCATATTAACCGTACCACCTAAAGGGATTGACACTGAATAAGTATCTTTATCTAACCCAAGTTTCTCACATAGGTTCATGTTTACTGGAATGTTTGCAGCTGAACTACGAGTAAAGAATGCTGTAATTCCACTTTCTCTTAAGCATCGTAAGACAAGCGGATATGGATTTTGACGAGTATAGAAAAAAACAATCAATGGATTCACAACTAATGCAATAAAAAACATACAACCTAGTAGAAGTGCTAGGATTTTTCCATATTCCATTAGAGCCGAAACCCCACTTGTTACAATTGCATTGAACACTAAGCCCATGATTCCGATAGGGGCTAGGCTGATTACCCATTTTACAATTCTAGTAATCGCATCAGAAACATTGGAAAGCAAGTTTTTTGTAGTGTCGTTGGCATTTTTTAAAGCAATTCCAAGCACAATTGCCCAAGCAAGTATTCCAATATAATTTGCATTCATTAGAGCACTGATTGGGTTGTCAACTACATTAAATAACAATGTTTCGAGTACTTCTACGATTCCACTAGGTGGTGAAAGGTCTTCTGAACTTGAAACGAGCGTCAATGTAACTGGAAAGATAAAGCTTGCCACAACAGCTATTAGTCCAGCTAAGAATGTACTAATAGCGTATAAACCAATAATTAATTTGATATTTGTTTTGGTTCCACTTCGATGTTTTGCAATAGCGTCAATAACTAAGAATAAGACCAGAATCGGTGCAACTGCTTTTAATGCACCTACAAATAAAGTACCGAAGATGGAAACCCAATTGGCTCCGTCAGGAACTACTAAAGCCAAAAGAATACCTATGATAATACCGGCAAGTATTCGTTTAACAAGGCTGATTTGATTCCATTTGTGAAACATGTTTTTCATATTCTTCCCCCTTTTTCATAGTTGTCTACATCCTTTGCTGCTTGTATGAATATTATAAGAAAAATATAATATTGGTAAGTTTAACACGAAAATTGTCAATTGTGAATAAATTTTAAAAGATGGAAATTCTTATAGTAAAAAAATGTTTCTGCTAATTCGAAACTGCTCAATGGTACTAAAGAATTCACATAAAAAAAGCCTATAGCCCAAGGTTGAGCATAGACTATATTCTAACATAAACATTCTGCTTTTTATCAGTTTCATGTAGAGTTAAATCATTACCATTTATTCACTGTTTTTCCGATATGCTAATATAGTTGTTTTGAGTGAAGCATAAGAGCCAATTGCAGCAGAACCATAAAACCAGCCCATGAATAAACCAGCAGGTAAGTTATGTTTGTGACTGTAAAAAACAGAAATTAGCAATCCAATAATAAGTGCTACAGCCGGAACATATTTTTTGGGTATTTTAAAAATGTTCTTTACAATTTGTGTGATGATCATTACGAGCGGTACTGCAATTACTGCATCCCAAAAATTTGTATGTATAGTAGGGAAATCCATGAATTATCACCTCGAATTGTTATTTATGCTTTTTTTCCTTTTTATCATCTTCTTCGTTCGCGACCTTTATTTTAATTTTTTTATCATCTTTTTTCTTTTCCGATTGATTCGTATTCTCATGATTTGATTTATCTTTTGGCGGCGCACAGCCTATTAATGTTCCTAATAAGAAAATAGTCAATAAAGACATCAATGTTTTTTTCAAAAAAATCCCTCCAGGCTGTTTTTACAAAAAGGTTTGAACAAAAATTCCGTCGCCTTCTTGCCATTCAGCTAAGAAGACATCTTTATAATCTGATACGTTTTGTGAGTGAAGTTGATTCATTAACCATGCTTCATTAAATCCTAAATCCCGTATCTCATCCCATAAAACTTTTCCATCTCGAATAAGGGTGACGGGTACGAAAACAGGTTTATCGGGTAGATTGAAATCCTCTACCGTTGTTTTTTGATATTTTGTCTTCTTTAAAATACTAATGGATCCATTTGCTTCGAGATAACAGAAGGCTACCTCACGAACAGAGAATGTTTCGCTCTGGCGAAGGAGGCTCTGCAATTGGTTAATATTCATCCGAGCTTTTCTTAGGGCTTGTTTATCAATGGCTCCATTTTTGATAAGAGCAATCGGTTTTCCTTCAAATAGTCCACGTAAAAACAGAATTTTTTGACCAATGATTTCAACGATAAATATTAATAATCCCCATAAGCACATGGAGAAAACAATATAAATGGCACTGATTTTTTCATCATATAATGCATTTCCTAATAATTCACCTAATACAATTCCTGAAATAAACGTAAATGGTGATATTTGGTTGATAATTTTTCTCCCAACAATCTTTACGATGATGAATAGAAGGAAGAAGCCTAGGATAAGTTCGAATGTTAAATGCCCAAACTTCATTTCATCTTTCTCCAATCCCTTTTGGTAAATCATCTTATTTTTCTCCAAATAAAGGCGATTTATCCCGCATTAACGGACAGAAAAATAACACAGATTGAAGTTTCACAATATGAGTAGGGGCTAGCATAAAAAAACGACTGTATCCAGTTGGATCACAGTCGTCGTTCTTTCTTTAACATATTTTTTGTATCAAATTCGGTGAGTTATTACGCGGTGAGTTCACAAGGGCTGGGACCTCAAATGCTTCCATCCGATCGGTAGCAAAAGGTTTGAGTAAATGTGATACTTTTGAAACATCATCCAATGACGGGTCAAGCCATGCTTGTTCATCCTCTTTTTGTAGAATAACAGGCATTCGGTCATGTATATCAGCCATTATCTCATTTGGAGTTGTGGTGATGATTGAACAAGAAAACAGGGTATTTCCTTCAGGGGATTTCCATCGCTCCCAGATTCCAGCCATTGCAAATAGCTCATCCGATTTTAATTTGATCCGCATCGGTGTTTTCGATTTGTCTGCACCTTTTTTCCATTCATAAAAGCTATCCGCAATAACGAGGCAGCGTCTATGCTTAAACGCTTGGCGAAAGCTTGGTTTTTCGGCCAACGTTTCTGCGCGGGCATTGATCATTTTATAGCCAATTTTCTCATCCTTCGCCCATGAGGGAACGAAGCCCCAGCGCAAATACCCAAGGCGATTACGCCTACCATCATTTATTACAGATAGAACAGAATGAGAAGGGGCAATATTATAGCTTGGTATAAATAAATCCTGTTCAATCGCAGCTTCAATATCAAATCGATTTAGAATGTCATCGAACTCTGCAAATAGTGTAAATCGTCCACACATTCCATGTTTCACCTCACTTTTTAATCTTGCGTAGAAGGTGGTTGATAAGTTGGTAGCTTAATAATAAAGGATGTGCCTATGCCAACAGTACTTTCAACCTCAATTGAGCCTTTTAATTGTTCAATGATTTGAAAACAAATCGTTAGTCCTACACCAGTTCCTTTGTCTTTTGTTGAATAAAAGGGTGTTCCTATTTTGGCGAGCTGTTCCTTTGTCATACCTGGTCCATTATCGGTTATTTTTACGATGATGTCATGATCTTTTGAAAAGGCGTCAATTGTTAGTAATCCATCATTTCCAATTGCCTCAATGGCATTTTTTATTAGATTAATCAGAACTTGCTTAATTTCATCCTTATTTCCGTTAATAAACAAGGTATCTTCGATAAGGGTTTCGACCTCGATATTTTGAATATTTGTATAGGATGTCATGAGTTCAACGGTCTTTGCAATTTCTTCGCTTATGTTAACTAATTGCGTACTATTATTATTTGGCTTTGCAAGTGATAAATAATCATTAATAATTGATTGCGCGCGATTTAATTCAGAAAGGGTAATATCAATATAATTTCGTTGTTTTTCAGTAATATTATCATCGCGTATAATTAACTGTAAGAACCCATTTACTGTTGTCAATGGATTTCGAACTTCATGGGCAACCGAAGCTGCTAACTGGCTAATCACATTCATTTTTTCAGAACGTCTTAATTCCCTTTGTAATAGGATTTGATGGTTTAAGTTTTCAATCAGTAGAACAACCAAAAGGAGTGTAATCCATGTAACAATTGAAAAGATGAACATCTCTATGATTTGCTCAGTCAGATTATTTTTTACTAGGGTGATCGTTCTCGTTATGACAATAAAAAAGTAAATGAAAGAAAGAATCAATAGCTTCCTATTTAATAGAAAAGAATGATATTTTTTTATAAGAAAATAAAAAATGATTGTAATAACTGTGTAGTTCATTAAGAGCATGAAAAAGTTAGAACTCCCAAGAACTTGTGAATAAACAAGCATAATTAAAATAATGGCTATTCCTCGAAAAAATCCAATATAAAGAAATGCAACGAATATAGGGATAACCCGTAAATCATATGTAAAACCCTCCGCATAAATTACCGGAAACGACATTGTTAATAGAAGGATAATGACAATCATTCCAAGTAATTTATTCAAGTGGAGCTTTGGTGTAGAGCCATTGTCTTGAATAACAAGTAAATAATATAGAAGAATAGGAAAGATAACAATGAGCACATGATAGAGAACATGTCCAATATGATCAATCATTTCAAGAGACACCCCCATTAATCTAAATTTTCCGAATACTACTTCTTTTAATTCGACATAATCACCAATAATCCTTCATCTTGATACTGACATATTGAATAATATTTCGGAAAAATGTAAAAGTATTTTATTCGATTCATAATTCTTTTTTTCTTGTTCTGGGTATGATACAACTAAACATATCTTTAATTTTTGGAGGTTTATTATGTTTAAAAAATTATTTGGTAGTAAAGATAAAAAAGTAGAGGAAATTTTAATTGCTCCAGCGAATGGTAAAATTCTTGCTTTAGAAGAGGTGCCAGATCCAGTATTTTCTCAAAAAATGATGGGAGATGGACTTGCAATCGATCCGTCAGAAGGAAAAATTGTTTCACCTGTTAATGGTGAAATTATTCAAGTTTTCCCAACGAAACATGCAATTGGAATCAAAACTGAAATTGGTTTGGAACTCCTTATACATATCGGTCTTGAAACAGTGAACATGAAAGGTGAAGGCTTCACCACTCATGTAAAAGAAGGAGACAAGGTTAATGTTGGGACTAATCTAGTTACCTTTGATTTAGATTTAGTGAAAGAAAAAGCTGCAAGTACTATTACTCCAATCGTCATTACTAATTTTGATGCAGTTGAAACATTTGAGAAGATTGGAAGTGGCGAGGCAACAGCCGGCTCAACTGAACTTGCAAAAGTAAAGAAAAAATAAGAAAGCGATCCCGATTATGGGATCGTTTTTTCATATAGTACTTATTGATTATTTAGCCATGTTTTTACATATGTAGGAGATGTAGTGCATAGGATTTTAGTGGATTAGTTCTATGAAAATAGAAAAATGAGTCTTTTTACCTAATGATAAAAAAAGGATTTTTACCCTTTTTCTAGAAAAGAATATATAACAGTCAATGAGAGGGTATGAAATATGGAGATAGGAAGCAGAATACGTTTCTTTCGAATTCAAAATAACATGACACAAGAAGAACTGGCACAGGAGATTATCTCAATTTCTTATCTTTCAAAAATTGAAAATAACCAAACCTCGGCAAGTATAGAGGTACTTGAATTATTATGTGAACGATTAGGAATCAAGCTGATTGAAAGCGAAGAATATGAACAATTAAAGGAGCTTAATGAATGGTACCACTTAATGGTTGCCCGAAAACGGGAGCCAGCCATGACTTTTTACGAATCCTATGAATGTAAAAATACGAATGATTCAAGGGTTGCCATTTTCTTCGTTCTCTTTGAGCTAAGATATTTTATATTTATCAAGCAATTAGACAAAGCTGAAGCCCAAATTAAGAAAATTGATTTGTATAAAGATATATTTGATATCCGCATGAATTATTTTTATGAAAAAATTGTTGGTCAATATTATTATTTTAAAAGCCAGTTTTCCGTTGCAATGAAGCATTTTAAGATAGCGGAAGAGATTTTAACTAGCAGTGTCCACTTTGAAGGCTGGGAAACGGCTGATCTGTATTACTATAAAGGGCTAAATAATAATCGAATGGGGAAATTAGCCTTAAGTATCGTGTACATTCAGAAGGCACTCGCTATCTATCAATCTCTTTACGATTTAAAAAGAAGTGCTGAATGTCAAATATTATTAGGTATTTGCTATGAAAAAATTGATGAGTTTGAGATGGCAGAAGAGAATTATTTACTAGCAACAAGGATAGCCGAAGGAATAAAAGATCCAGATCTTTTAGGATTGATTTATCATAATCAAGGCGTCCTTTATTCGAAGCTTGGAAAGTCCAATAAAGCCATCGAACAATTTAAAAATAGCCTTGAACATAAGGAAGAACATTCGGTCATCGGCCGACTGCGCTCTATCCATGGTTTAATCGAAGAATATTATAAAATCGGAGATTATGATGGGTGCAGAAATTGGTTGATGGAAGGGTTCGCAATCGTAGAGAAATATCAAGATCTTACTGAATTCAACATACATTTCATCTATTATGATTATTTACTTCAAAAGTCTGAAACCCTACTGAAATTTATTGAAAAAGATGCATTGCCGTATTTTGAAGGCATTGACCATCACCTCCACGTCGCTTATTATGCGGAGGAACTTGGAAAAATCTATCAAGAAAATCATAAATATAAGTTAGCAAGCTATTATTTTTCAAAGGCTATTTCATCTTTGAAAAAACATAGTCATTTAAATCAATAAAAGGAGATGGGAAGATGAAAAAATTAATGCTGTTATTCATGCTAGGACTAGTAACAATTGCGGGTTATCAATTAACGGAAGGCGTGGCATGGGTAGACAATGACTACCCAGAATCGCAAGAAGTACAGGTATAAATTAGAAAAGTGCAAGGCGCCCGTTCATCGGCAACAAGCACAAGACTAGTGCTGGCAGAAGGCGCCATCTGCCTTCAGAAGCGATTGGCTTGTGACCTCGAGCCGATGGCGCATGGAGCTAGGCAATGAAGAAAGCAGCCCAGATTCAACCGGGCTGCTTTTTCCATGTCTATAAAAAGTGATGGTAATCTCTTTGGTTGTTCTTAACTTCATCGACTTGTTTTTGAATTTCGTGGGAGTCGGTAGAACGATTCTTTTTTGAAATCCGGTCAGCTATAAAACCAACGAGGAGTAACCCGCCAAAAAAGATTAACAGCCAGCCCCATAGTGGCATATTTTCACCCCCATATTGTAGGGTATGCAATTAGGACAAAATCGATGAAGTGTACAAGTGAATCGTAAAGTATTTTTAAATAAAGAAAAGCAACGTTCATAAACGTTACTTTTTTGGAACAAATGTAAAGATTTCATGAGATTCGAAGCTGTCTACTAGCCGGTTGAGCCAGAAATAATATTCTAACGCATTATTCAACTTCACAATATCACTTTCTGCTTCTACTTTAATTTCATCGCTAACTTGGTCGTCCTTTAATAGCTCCTTTAGTTCAGCTAAAGATTTTTGAATCGCACTGACATTCATGGAAATACCATTTCTCCATTTTATCGTAAAAAAATCAATAAAGGTTTGATACCAATCTTCTTCAACCTCATAAAGGTCCTTTCGGATTCCTTTTTTCCACACCTTATCAACCATTTTTAATTCCATTAAGTTGCGTACCGAAGTACTCATACTTGTTTTGCTCATACCTAACTCTTGTTTCATTTCATCAAGTGTCATTGGCTCTTCATGAAAATACATGAGCCCCCAAAGTCGCCCAACTGAAGGAGTTACCCCATATAAATTCATATTTTGAGCAATCGCATCTATTACACGTTCTCGGGCTTTTTCTAGTTTGTCTACGCCTTGCAAATAGATTCACATCCTACAACAAAAGTGTTTAATATCTATAGCCTACATATTTGCTCATCGAATGTAAAGGGGAGCTGCTTAAAGGATTATGGAGGATATGGGAGGAATTTTAAGGATAAAGAATGTATAGTGCGTACAGTTTTTACTTTACAAACTTTATGGAGGTATATCCCTTTATATCCGCTTTGTGTAATTTAGAAATCATTACTACAATTAATAGGTCATAGTTACTAAATGCTTCCTACATCGGTATTTTATTGGGTTTGAAAGAATATCAAATAATGATTCGGGTTAAATCATCAAGAAAATTGAGGTGACAGTATGGAAAGTGAAAAACAAGCAAAAATAAAGGTTTCCAATGTAACGAAAATATTTGGACGCTCATCAAAAAAAGCAATTCAACTATTAAAGGAAGGAAAAACTAAGCAAGAAATCTTAAAGAGTACAGGATCAACAGTTGGTGTGAATCAAGCGAGCTTTGAGGTATATCCAGGTGAAATTTTTGTAATTATGGGCTTATCTGGAAGTGGAAAATCGACCTTGGTTCGTCTGTTAAATAGATTAATAGAACCAACTTCTGGTCAAGTGTTTATCGATGGAAAAGAAGTCGTCTCCATGAATAAAGAAGAAATTCGTGAAGTTCGTCGGAAAAAAATGAGCATGGTGTTTCAACGCTTCGCTTTGTTCCCACATAAAACCGTTCTTCAAAACACTGAATATGGCTTGGAAATCCAAGGTGTAGCCAAGCAAGAACGTTCACAAAAAGCATTTGAAGCTCTTAAACTAGTTGGTCTAGAAGGCTATGAAAATCAATATCCTGACCAGCTTAGTGGTGGTATGCAGCAACGTGTAGGATTAGCTAGAGCTCTTGCAAATGACCCGGATATTTTATTAATGGATGAAGCATTTAGTGCCTTGGATCCATTGATTCGAAAGGACATGCAGGATGAACTGATTGAATTACAGGGAACGATGGAAAAAACAATCGTCTTTATCACTCATGACCTTGATGAAGCATTGCGAATCGGCGACCGTATTGCACTTATGAAAGATGGTAACATCGTCCAAATCGGAACCCCAGAAGAGATTCTTATGAATCCATCTAATGAATATGTAGAAAGATTTGTCGAGGATGTTGATTTGTCCAAGGTGCTAACTGCTGGACATATTGTTAAACGTGCTGAAACAGTTCAGGTTGATAAAGGTGCAAGACTTGCCCTTAAAATTATGAAGGATCATGGTTTATCAACCGTTTATGTTGTAGATAAACAGAATAAGCTTCTTGGTGCAATCAGTGCTGTGGATGCTTCAAAGGCAGTTGAGCAAAGTCTGACTTTAGCAGATGCCATGGAAACAAATCTTAAAACTGTAGAAACGGGTACATTACTTGTTGATTTATTTGATGATGTATCACAAGCGACGATTCCAGTTGCTGTAGTTGATGAACAAAATCGTCTCAAGGGTATTGTCATTCGTGGTGCGGTAATTGGTGCACTTGCCGGAAATAACACATATATAAATGACTTTGGGGCTAGTCAACTCCCTCTAAGTGATGAAAGGGAGGCGTTATAATGGATGGTTTATTACCGAAACTGCCAATAGCTGACTGGATTGATTCATTTGTAGACTGGCTAATTTCAAACTTTGAATTTTTATTTGAAGGAATTACATTTGGGTTAGAAGGATTTGTAGAAGGAATTGTTTTAGGATTAGGATTTATTCCTTCGATTTTATTAACACTTATTTTGGGTGTAGTAGCTTGGAAAATTTGTAATTGGAAAATTGCTCTTTTTAGTTTAATAGGATTACTCCTTATTGATAATTTAGGTTACTGGGACAATATGCTTCAAACAATCGCCCTTGTAATAACTTCTGTCGGAATATCAGTTATCATTGGAATTCCTTTAGGAATATGGGCTTCTCAAAGTAAAACAGTTGGTAATATCGTCATTCCGATTCTAGATTTCATGCAAACAATGCCAGCCTTTGTGTATTTGTTACCGGCGATCTTTTTCTTCAATATCGGTGTTGTACCTGGGGTAGTGGCATCTGTTATTTTCGCGATGCCACCAACGATTCGCTTAACGATTCTAGGTATTACTCAGGTGCCAAAGGATTTAATTGAAGCAACCGAAGCCTTTGGATCAACAACTAAACAAAGATTATTAAAAGTTCAAATTCCATTAGCCATGCCTACGATTATGGCTGGAATTAACCAAAGCATTATGCTTGCACTATCCATGGTGGTTATTGCTTCAATGGTAGGTGCACCAGGTTTAGGAGCAGATGTATACCGAGCAGTAACACAGCTACAAACAGGAACAGGTTTTGAAGCTGGCTTAGCGATTGTTATTGTAGCAATCATCCTAGACCGAATTACTCAAAATTTAGGAAAAAAGAAACAAGGAGGAACCGTATAATGTTTAAAAAAGCATTAACAGCATCATTAACAATAGGATTAACATTAGCACTTGCCGCATGTGGTGGCGAATCTAAGGAAGCAGGAACTACTAGTTCTTCTTCTGGATCAGTAGGGGAAAGTGTAGATTATGAGATTATTGGAATCGACCCAGGTGCAGGCATCATGAAGGCAACAGGTTCAGCACTTGAAGAGTACGGTCTTGATGATTGGACACTAGTAGAGGGGTCTGGTGCAGCAATGACAGCAGCACTTAAAAAAGCAATTAACAAGGAAGATCCAATTATCATTACAGGTTGGACTCCACACTGGAAATTTTCTGCTTTTGATTTAAAATATCTTGAAGATCCAAAAGGAGTATATGGTGGGGAAGAAAACATTCATAGTATTGCACGACTTGGGTTAAAAGACGATTTACCAGGAGTTCATACACTACTTGACCAATTCAATTGGACGGCAGAGGAAATGGAGAATGTAATGGTAGATATTAATGAAGGAACAAAACCTGAAGAAGCAGCTGCAAAATGGATTGAAGCGAATCCTGATAAAGTAGCAGAATGGACTGAGGGTGTACAAGAAGGAAATGGTGAAGATGTACGATTAGCATACGTAGCGTGGGATAGCGAAATTGCAAGTACAAATATTGTTGCTAAAGTTTTGACTGATTTGGGTTATAAAGTAAAAATGAGTCAAGTTGAAGCTGGCCCAATGTGGACTGGTGTAGCAGACGGGTCTGTTGATGCACATGTTTCGGGATGGTTACCAGTTACCCATGCTGATTATGTAGAAAAGTTTGACGGAAAACTCGAGGACCTTGGTCCAAACCTTGTAGGCACAAAAATCGGCTTAGTCGTACCAGCTTACATGGATATTGATTCAATCGAAGACTTAAAAGAATAAGCATTTAACTTACTGAAACTGTACACTCTTTTGATGGGTGTACAGTTTTTTCTATAAAATAAGGTGTCGGATATGAGTAGAGTTTTGGACATTGTTGGAAAAAGTAATAACATAAGTGTTGGATAAGAGTTTGGTTTTGGATATTGTTGGAAATGGTTATAACAAAAGTGCCGGATATGAATGGAATTTTGGATATTATTGGAAAAGAATGTAACAAAAGTGTCGGATATGGGTTGACTTTTGGATAGTAATGGAAAAAGCATTGTCATAAGTGGTTGATGAAGAACATTTTAAGCGGAAACACGACATCAAATGCCCTTCAAAAGCCCGAATGAAGAGGAACTCAAGCAAGAAACGAATGCTATATACCCTTCATAAGCCAGATGAAGAGGAATTCAAACAACAATATGACCGCTAAATGCTCTTCATAAGCCAGATGAAGAGCATTTCAAGCAAGAAACTAACGTCAAATCCTTTTCATCCGATCCTTTTTTTAGCAATCCACATCCTAGCTACGCCAACCCAGTAACACACCTAGCTCTGCCTCAAAAACTCCAATACTGGCTCAAATGGCTGTTGATCTTTCGCATCAAAATAATGCGTAAAGGGGCAGCCTTTTTCATTGATTCTTTCAATAATCGTCTCCAATGGAAAATTTTCAATCATCAGATCATCCGTTATCTCGTCCCAATAAAGTGGAGTGGCTACATATGCCCCATCATTCCCACGAACCGAATACGGAGCAACAATTGTTTTTCCCTCAGCATGCTGCACATAATCCACATACAATCGGTTGCCACGGTTCTTTTTAAGTCTCTCCGTTGTAAAATGATCGGGTTCCATTGTTACCAAATAGTTTGCAATAAACTCAGTGAATTGGCGTGTCTCATCATACGTAAACCGATTTTCTGGAAGCGGAATATAAATCTGTAATCCCTTATTACCTGATGTCTTTACAAATGAAATCAATTTAAGACCGTCAAATACATCTTTTAAAATCATCGCAGCTTTTTTGGCTAATGGAAAAGCATCACGGGACGGAGGATCCAAATCAAAAACAATCTCAGATGGCCCTTTTGAATAAATCGTTTGAAACGGGATATGAAACTCGAAACTCAGTTGATTCCCTAACCACGTTAGTGTTTTTAGATCATTACAAACAATATATTCAATCCCTTCGGACATCGAGGTTTGGATAAAGTCAGGTGCATACTCTGGGCAATTTTTTTGGTAAAACTTTTCACCATACATACCGTGTGGATAACGAATGACGGTTAATAAACGATCGTTTAAAAACGGTAGCATATAAGGAGAAACATCAACTAAATATTGGATATATTCAAGCTTTGTTATGGATTTATCTTTCCAAAGTGGTTTGTCGGGATGAGTAATCTCGATCTCTTCAGGAAGAAGGGGGGATTTCCGGACAAGTTTTTCCCATGTACAGTTCTGCCAATCTACATCAAACCGAAATTTTGAAAAACTAGGCTGCCTCAGTTGTTCTTTATACAATTCCAAATAAAAAAGCTCAACACAAATACCTGGCTTTACTTTTATAAAGCCGGACGTTTCTTCTATTGCATTTGCTTGAATAACACCGAGAAGGGCCTGTCGCTCATCAGGAGAAAGGCCGTGTGAAAACAAGCCAATCTCATAAATTTGATTTTTTCTCATAACACCGACATGAAAAAATGTATTCTTTTTGTCATAGCCGAGAATAAAAAAAACACCAACTTGCCAATTTTTAATTTTATACCAATTTGTTGTGCGCTTGCCTTCATCCCACGTACTATCAATCTTTTTCGCAATAATCCCTTCAGCGTTAGACCCGGTTGCTTTTGTCCAAAGTGAATTAACATCTTGTTCATATGTGACTAATTGAATGAGTTCTCGATTATTTGGGTCCACAAAACCGGGAAGTTTTACTTCAGAAAAAAGCTTAAAAATTTGCGCTTTCCGGTCTTGGAATTTTCTTTCCATGAGTTTTTTGCCACCAAGCTCTAATAGATCAAAGACTAAATAATGAGCAGGTTTAGCCAAAGATGCTTGAGCAATTTTATCCTCACTTCTTAACCTGCCTCGTTGCTGAATGAGCTCAAAGCTTGCTTTGAAAGGCGATTCTAATATGCAAAGCTCCCCATCAAATACAATCGGCAGGTACGATTTGATTACATCCGAAAGTTCCTCACATTGCTTAATAATTTCCGGAAACTGCTCATTAAGTAGGTTCCCGTTCCTGCTAATCAATTGGATGCGATTATTTTCCCAATGCAGCATTGCCCTGAATCCATCATATTTAATTTCGTATACCCAGTTTGGTCCAGCGGGGGCTTCGAAAATTAAGGTTGGAAGCATTGGCTTAAGCATCGTCTCACTCCTTAAAGAGCTCCTTTTATAAAGGACCCCTTTTTATGTTCCCACTTTTTTGCGGGTTGTTCTTGTTTTTGGTTTTACGGATGTAGCCTTGTCAGTACCAGTTGGTGCCTCCTGTTTTGCTTTCGGTTTTGTAGTTCCTTTAGGAGCTGCTGCTTTCTTTGGTGTAGTTGTTTCCTTGGATTTTGTCCGTTCGATACTTGCCTGTAGGGCACTCATTAGGTCGACAACATTTGTACGAGGAGCTTCCTTAGAGGTTGTTCCTTCATTATTATTAATTTTCGATTCGATGAGTTCCATGAGGGCGGTTCGGTATTCATCCTTATATTTTTCGGGATTGAACTCTGTTGTTAACTGATCAATTAGCATAATCGCCGTATCGAGCTCTTTTTCATTAATATCCACATTTTCCGGTACTCCAGGAACCTCTGCTACATTGCGAACTTCATCAGGATAATGAATCGTCTCCATGACGAGACTGTTTTTATAGACTCGGATAATTGCCATTTGTTGCTTGGTGCGTATGGTAATTTCAGCGATTCCAATTTTCCCTGATTTTTGTAATGCCTCGCGAAGTAGTGCATATGCTTTACTACCATTTTCACCGGGTCCCATGAAATAAGAACGGCTAAAATAGATTGGGTCAATTTCCTCGAGTTTTACAAAATCAATGATTTCAACGCTTTTATCCTCATGTTCGTCCTTCAGTTCTTTTAATTCCTCATCATTCAAAATAACAAATTTCCCTTTTACATATTCATAGCCCTTTACGATATCCTCATTTCCAATATCTTTTTCACAATTTGGACAGATTTTTTCATATTGAATGGGTGTGTTACATTCTTTATGAAGGTTTCGAAGTTTTACATCTTTATCCTCAGTTGCAGAAAATAGCTTTATTGGAATATTCACTAGTCCAAAGCTGATCGAGCCTTTCCACATTGTGTGCATATGTTTTCCTACTTTCCTTTTTAAGGATTATTGTTTCCTTAAACTGACGCTAGGATGATGGTAATATAAACCTGAAGAAATTTACAAAAAAATGAGTAAAAATTATATTTACCCCCTCAAAAAGAAAACTGATGACGTAAACTGTAAATGAGTCAAACATTACAGACAAAATCGGGAATGTAACGTAAAAGAAATATATATTACAATTCCTGTCATGATTTCAATAAGAGAGTAGTCTTTCGTATTAGTACTTTTGTAATATTTTTTGCATAAGCCTATTAATGTGAAAAATTGTTATTGAATCTGGCTTTCAACTCTTGCTACTATTAACAGATAGTAAAGAGAATTGAGAGGTGAAACCAGTGCTGAGTCTATTGTTTAAAATTGGAAAAAGAAAAAGCACTCTGGAAGAAACCGTTACCCAGATTCAAAATGGAAATCAAAAATTACAAAATAAACTAATTGAAGACTATAAACCCTTTATTGCAAAAAATGTGTCTGCAGTTTGTAAACGATATATAAGTGAATCGGATGATGAATTTAGTATCGGACTTATCGCATTTAATGAGGCCATAGAAAAATACTCGATGGAAAAGGGGAGCTCCTTTTTATCCTTTAGTGAATTACTTATTAAACGACGAGTGATTGACTACATCCGCAAAGAAGCACGAGTAAGAAATATTAATTTTATCTCGAATGGTGAAGCAGATGAGGAAGGGGCACAATCGAAAATTGAAGCCCATCTTTCTGTCGATGATTACCAAAGGAAAGTGGAGCAGGAACAAAGGAAAGAAGAAATCCTTCATTTCCATACAGCTTTACAGGAATTTGGATTGTCATTTCAAGAGTTGCTTGAAATTTCACCAAAACACGCAGATGCGAGACTAAATGCTATTATGGTATCAAAGGCTGTTGTGGAAAATGAAGAGCTGAAGGTGACGTTGTTTGAGAAAAAACAGCTTCCAATTAAGCAGCTTGAATCGAAAGTAACAGTCAGTCGAAAAACGATTGAGAGAAATCGAAAGTACATTATTGCAATGGCCATCATTTTATCTGGCGACTATGTCTATTTAAAAGATTATCTTAAAGGGGTGCTCGAAAGTTGAAAAAGGGGATCGTTATGGATGTCAACGATGAATATATTACGATGCTTACCCCTAACGGTGAATTCGTAAAAGCCAAACACACGAAGGAAAGCTATGAAATTGGTGAGGAAATGACTTTTTTTCCTATCAATGAACGTGTAAGCAATACTTCGAAGCAAAGTTTCTTTCAGGTGAAGAAATGGCGTTACGCACTTGCAAGCTCTTTAGTTGCAATTTTATTATTATCTTTATTTATTCCTTTTTCGTCGCGTAATGAAGTGTATGCCTATATGTCCATTGACATCAATCCAAGCTTTGAAGTGGGATTTGATGAAAAACTTCGCGTCGTCAGTCTCGAAGCTTTAAATGATGAGGCAAAGAAACTATTGGAATCTATTCCAGATTGGAAAGATCGCACACTAGATTCAATCACGGAAACAATCATTCAACAAAGTAAAGATAATGGCTATCTTGAAGATGGAAAGCAGATCCTCATTACAACTGTTGTGGCAGACACCCATAATAAAGATGTGGACCATGAACTACAGCAAGGAATTAAAGTCATTACAGAAGAGTATGAAAAAGAACAGATTGCTGTTACCTCTGTAACAAGTACGCTTGAAACAAGGAATGCTGCTAAAGAAAAGGGTATTTCTACAGGGAAACTTCTAATTAAAGAAAACAAGGTTCCAAAAAAAGTTGAGGAAAAAAAACCTGAGCCTGCAGGACAAGATAAAAATATAAATAACCAGCAGGACACTTCCAACAATCAGAAAGATATGAACGAGTTTAAAAATACTCACAAACAAAAAGCAGAAGAAGTTCAAGAAGAACTTAAAGAGAAAAAAGAACAGATAAGAGATAAAGTCAAAGAAAATGTAGAAAATTCCAATATGCCGGAACATATTAAAGAGAAAAAGTTCGAAAAAATGGATCAAAAGTGGGAAGAGAAACAACGTAAGCAGGAAGAAAAAGAGCGGAAACAAGAAGACAAGAAACAAAATAAAGAAAACAACAATCGTGGAAACAATGGCAATAACGGACAAAACCAAAACAATCAAGGCAATAACGGGAATCAAAATAATGGCAACAACCATAAAGGAAACAATCAGTAAAGCCGAGGGGACAACCTCGGCTTTTTTCCATTTTATGAAGTTTTTATTCGCCTCTTAATTGGGACTGAGCTTGTGCTACTAGGCGTTTCGTAATTTCGCCACCAACTGAACCATTTGAACGAGACGCTGTATCTGAACCAAGCTTAACACCAAATTCTTGGGCAATTTCAAATTTTATTTGATCTAAAGCCTGTTCGATCCCAGGAACAAGCAATTTATTACTACTTCTAGCCATTTCACTCACTCCTTATTAATTATAGAACAACGTATAGCTCGTTGTATCCTTAGTATAAGAAGATAATTAATTTCAATACTGGAAATGCATACTAAAATTAAAAGCGCAAGCGCCTTGCTCAGCCCCGACAAGCATAAGTAAAGCCGGCGGGAAGGATGCAGTTTATCCTTCTTGACGGATTTGCTTATGACCTCGAGGGGCTAGGCGCTGGAGCTAGATATCAAAAACTTTGAGTGAAAAAAGTCTTTCAAAATGAGAATGAATTATATAATATAGAGGAATAGATTTCACAATGATATAAGGATGTAAGAAAATGTGGAAAAAAATTAATTTGTACTTTAATGAATTGTCACCGGCTCAATTAATTTTCGCGTTCTATCTTTTGGCTGTAACGATTTCCGTTATTTTACTTAGCCTTCCTTTTGCTGTCAAAGAAGGTGTTCATGTTGCTTTTATTGATACGTTATTTACAGCTGCAAGTGCGGTTAGTGTAACTGGTTTAAGCGTTATATCTATTAAAGATACATACACAGTAGCAGGGATTTTTATTTTAATATTTGTGTTACAGGTTGGCGGAATTGGAATTATGACAATGGGTACATTCTTCTGGTTAATATTTCGCCGAAAAATTGGTTTGCGAGAAAGACGTTTAATCATGGTTGATCAAAACCAATCTCAGCTTTCAGGATTGGTAAACCTGCTTAAGCAAATCATTATCATAATGGTTGGGATCGAGGTCTTCGGTAGTTTGATTTTAGGACTTTATTTTATGCAGTTTTTTGATACATGGCAGGAAGCATTTATACATGGTATTTTTGCGGCCGTTAGTGCGACAACAAATGCAGGGTTTGATATAACAGGTAATTCATTAGTGCCGTATGCAAACGATTATTTCGTCCAATTTATAACGATCATTTTAATTATTTTAGGTGCGATTGGCTTTCCAGTATTAGTTGAAATAAAAGACTTTCTGTTTCATAAAAAGGGAAGATACCGTTTTTCTTTATTTACGAAGCTGACAACAGTTACGTTTTTATCATTAGTTGTTTTTGGGACCTTCATCATTTTTTTAATCGAATTCAATCATTTCTTTAAAGGTATGGCCTGGCATGAAACCTTTTTCTATTCCTTATTTCAATCTGTTACAACACGAAGCGCTGGTCTTGCAACGATGGATGTAAACCAGTTTTCAGAGCCTACTTTACTGTTTTTAGGTGCAATGATGTTTATTGGAGCTTCACCAAGCTCTGTTGGTGGGGGAATTCGAACGACAACCTTTGCGATAAATATTTTGTTTTTATTCAATTTTGCAAGGGGAAATAAATCGATTAAAATCTTCAAACGTGAGATTCATGAGGAAGACATTAAAAAATCACTGATTGTGACGATCTTTGCTTTTTTTACATGCTTTATCTCTATTTTCATATTAATGATTACAGAAAACTTTACGTTTACTGAAATATTCTTTGAGGTGGCGTCTGCATTCGGAACATGTGGCTTATCGATGGGGATTACCCCTGATTTAAGTGTCTTTGGGAAATTTATTATTATGTTCCTCATGTTTATCGGAAGGGTTGGAATTTTGAACTTTATCTTTATTATTGGAAAGAAAGGAAAGGACGTAAATTACCACTACCCGAAAGAAAGATTAATTATTGGATAATGAAAAGAGCACCTTGGCTGGTGCTCTTTTTTCAGTCATTTCCGTAGCTTGTATCCTTGGATGGATGCATGAAAGGAACCCCTTTCGGCCTTTTTTTACTTTCCAATAGCTCACGGTTTTCAGTTGTGTTCCAGCCGATATCATTTGTCGGATGGACCCACTGGTCACCGGCCATAATCTCTGGGTTCACTTCATCACTCCAATTATTAAGTGGTGAGTTTGGTGAATTATAAAGGCTATCCCCAATCACGACTCCATGTTCATTGACAAACGGCTCCTGCATTTTAATTCCGGTTCCTTTAAAGGATGGGGCTGAAATTTGATGGGGCATTGTTTCATCTAAAATCGGTGATTCGATTTCTTCAGATTGTTTTTTCTTTTTCGTCATCCAAATACACCTCACATTTTTTCTATTACGTTAGTGTTTGCAACAATAAGGCAATTTATAAAATGGCTTACCGACGCAAATAATTGGTTGGTGACGCAAATCCTATTGGATAAGACGCAAATCTGCGAGAATAGACGCAAATATCTGGTCAGAGAAGCAAATCCGAGAGATTAGACGCAAATATCGTGGTGAGGACGCAAATATGTGGAAATAGACGCAAATATCTGGGGGGAGAAGCAAACCTGTAAGAATAGACGCAAATATCTGGCCAGAGAAGCAAATTCCCAGTATACCGACGCAAATATCTGGCCAGAGAAGCAAATTCGTGGCTGAGGTGAATTTTACCATTTATGGACGAAGCATTCGTGGTGAAAACTAGTGCTTAAAAGGGGGTTAAAACATGAAACGAAAAGTGAAGTTTGATGCAGCGAAAAAGAATAATTTTACACCAAAAGAAAGCATGCCTGACACGGAATTTTCTGCAGAAGCGGATTCTGAAAATCCTATGAAGGGCGCAAATCGTAATTCAAAAAAAGGCAATAGTACTGGGGAATAAGAAAAGCTGTGCCTAAAAGCTAGATAATGAAAAAGAGTCAGCGCTTGGCTGACTCTAATCATTATGATACCTTTCGTGAAAATATCTTTGCCTGTCGAGAGGTAGGGTCAAAATAAACAAGCAAATACGTATCCGAAAAGTTGATTTCACCGCTTTGTCTATACGTCTCAAGGTCAAATGGAATTTTTTCAAGGACTGTATGCTTGTATAAATCTTTTTCCTGAAGCTGTAATTTAGTAAATTCCTCACCTAAAGCTTCAGGATGCTCCACAATCTCCTGATAGAATATCGATCGATCTTGTTTACTTACGAAATCCTCCCACCATGGTTTACGTGGTTTGTACTTTTGATTTCTTAAGTAATCATACTTCATGATTGCTTCAATAACTGGAAGTTGTTCCTTGCTAGTTTCTTGAAGAAATTCGTAAAGACGCTTGAATAAATCCTCCAGTTGGTGACCAATTCGTGACCAACCACGTTCATCCCAATACGTCCCAAAGTCTTGGAAGAAATCAAATGGTGTTTCGAAGCTATGTGACACCAAATATTCCACAGTTTCATTCATTCTATGGTCATTCCAATACTTTTCAAGCACATCCTCAACCTGTTTAATACGAGTAATATCATCAAAGCTCAAGACATTGTTCCCAAGAATCTCATACGGAGAATGATCCATGTATTTGTAATCATGTTCTGCTGCACGAATTCTTAACCCTGTCCCACGGAGCATTTTTAAAAAGCCAAGCTGAAGTTCCTCAGGACGCATCTCAAATACATCATTAAAGGTATTTCGGAAGGAGTGATAATCCTCTTCTGGAAGACCGGCAATTAAGTCTAAATGCTGATCGATTTTCCCGCCTTCTTTTACCATCATGACTGTTCGCTGTAGTTTTGAAAAGTTTTGCTTTCGCATTACCAACTCATTAGTCAGGTCATTTGTTGATTGAACGCCAATTTCAAAGCGGAACAAGCCAGCCGGTGCGTTTTTATTTAAAAAGACGATGACTTCAGGTCGCATAATGTCTGCAGTTATTTCAAACTGGAAGACTGTGCCTGGTCGATGTTCATCAATTAAAAATTGAAACATCTCCATCGCATAGCTTCGGCTAATATTGAAGGTGCGGTCAACGAATTTGATCGTTTTGGCACCATTGTCCATTAAGAAGCGAATATCCTCTTTTATTTTTTCACGATCAAAATAGCGAACCCCTACCTCAATAGAAGATAGACAAAATTGGCAATTAAAAGGACAACCTCGGCTTGTCTCAATATAAGTCACACGTTTTGACAAATGTGAAAGGTCCTCTTCGAAACGAAATGGTGATGGTAAATCCTTAAGGTTAAGTTTATTTCGCTGTGGATTGATTTTCAATCGTTCCTCTTTTCGAAATGCGACACCACTAATTTCATCTGTACTCTCACCATCACGAATCGCCGTAAGAAGATCCCTAAAGGTTTCTTCACCCTCACCTATGACAATGTAATCAACCTCTGGTATGCGTTCCAGCCATTCGTGCACATCATAGGTTACCTCAGGACCACCAAGGATGATGACTAGTTCCGGATTTATTTTTTTGAGCATTTTTATAACTTTTATGGTTTCTTCAATATTCCAAATGTAACAGCTGAAGCCAATTACATCTGGTTTTTTTTGATACAAATCAGTAACGATGTTCATGGCTGGATCTTTAATTGTGTATTCAGCCAGTTTTACATCAAATTCAGGCGCGGCATATGCCTTTAAATACCTAATTGACAGACTTGTATGGATATACTTTGCATTTAGTGTACTAACAACAATGTTCATTCTCTTGCTCCTTATTCTTTCGATTAACCTATATATTTTACCACAGTAGGGTAGTTGCACCAAATACCGGAAGTTTTTCCCTGACTAATTCACAGAATATATTTCAAAGTTCGACAATTTCCACTATAATAGTGAATAGTGAAAACGTTTTATAATCAATACGTCTAAAAAATAGAGAGAGTGGTCAGCAAGGGGGAAGTAATTTGAAGGGGTCAAAAAGAAAATTAAGGGAAAAATCGGTGCGCAAAAAATCACCATTAAAACTAACTGCATGGTGGTACAACTTAAAGATTGGCTATAAATATGGAGTGGCATTTACCTTTACGATACTACTATTTTGTATATCAGCCTTCATCATATTCATACAACTCTTTAATATCAGTAACGAAATGAAAGAAATGAAAAATAACGGTGAGCAGACGATCTTGCTTACAGAAATGGCCAGTGTTTTTAACCAACTGGGTAGTGAGATAAGCATATACATACAAGATAGCAATGGAAAACATGTGTCAGCCTTTCAAGAGTTAAGTAAACAATATGACGAGATATCAAAACAACTTAAGCCAGCTATCACAACATTCGAACTTGAGCAGCTTTATAATAAAGTGGGTGAAAATAAACAACAACTTACCACTCTATTTGATGAAAAAGTTTTTCCTGCTGTCAAAGCATCCAATAAATTAAGCTCTGTTGAAGCTAGTCAGGAAGCTGATAAATTAATTGAGAATACTGTTCAACAATTAGATCAATTAAGAGCCATCATGAAGGTTAATACAGAACGTGCTGTTTCAGCAGCGAATTCGAACGTATCCGGAACGATTGTCGTTTTACTCGTTTCAATTGTGGCTTCTACAATTATCGCCATCTTGAGCCTAGTCATTATAGGTCGTAATATTGGTAAACAGCTTAATAATTTGGTTATTGTTTCAAATCGTATTGCTGATGGAAACCTAAAGGTCGATGAGATTAAAGTTAATGGACAGGATGAAATTGGGTTGCTGAGCAAATCATTGAATGTCATGAATAATAGTCTTCGTTCGATAATTCATGAAATATCAACTGTCTCTGACAATGTAGCATCAAAAAGTTCTGAATTGATGATTTCATCAAGCGAAGTGAAGGCAGCAAGCCAGCAAATTGCTTCGACTGTCCAAGAACTGTCAACAGGTGCAGAGGAACAAGCATATTCGTCAACCCAACTAGCAAAAATGATGGAGGAATATACTGACAAAATACAAACAGCTAACCAAAATGGAAGCCAAATTAATGGATCATCACAAAATGTATTAGAAATGACGAAAAAAGGTCATGAATTCATGAATGCCTCAACAGAGCAAATGAATAAAATTAACAGCATCATGGAATATTCCGTGGAAAAGGTTAAAGGACTCGATGAACAAACAAAGCAAATCTCCACTCTTGTTAAGGTCATCCGCGATATTGCAGATCAAACCAATCTTTTAGCACTTAATGCTGCAATTGAAGCTGCTCGTGCTGGGGAACATGGGCGAGGATTCGCAGTTGTTGCTGATGAAGTTCGAAAGCTTGCTGAGCAAGTATCTCATTCCGTTAAGGACATAACTGATATTGTTAACAGCATTCAAAAAGAATCAAATTCTGTTGTTCAAGGTTTACTTAATGGGTATAGCCAGGTGGATGAAGGGGCGAAGCAAATTCAAGTGACTGGTCAAACGTTTAAGGATATTTACGATGCGGTTACCATTATGGTTGAACACATCCAGAGCATTTCCGAAAATCTTGATACTATCGCGAGCAATACAGTTGAGATGAATTTGTCAATTGATAACATAGCAGCCGTTTCCGAACAATCTGCAGCAGGAATCGAGCAAACCTCTGCCTCTATCCAGCAAACGAATAGTTCAATGGAAACGATTTCTGATCACTCAGAACTACTGTCAGATTTAGCAAGCAGATTGAATACAATGATTAGTAAATTCAAGCTTTAAAAGAAATGAGTTAGTGCTCTTGGAGGGTGCTGGCTCTTTTTTAAAAATATTGGCATACCAAAATGTGAAAAGGTTTTGTAAAATAAATGAAAGAGAAGGGAGTGTTGCTTGATGTATAAATATAGTGAAATGCAGACAGATATTTTTGGAACAATTTATATACTCGCAAACGAAACTGAACTAGTTGATATCTCATTATCTGAAGACGACTGGGTAGCGGCTAGTAAAAAATACGATGTAACTTATGCACCGGATGATGCAGTTCTCGTGGAAATCAAAAGGCAGTTAGAAGAATATTTTAATGGTGACCGCAAAACTTTCAATTTCCCAATTAAGTTTAGTGGGACTGCGTTTCAAGAGGAGGTCTGGAATGAACTTTTAAACATTCCTTACGGGGAAACCCGTTGTTATGCAGATGTAGCAAATGCGATTGATAACCCGAAAGCCGTTCGTGCAGTTGGGCAAGCTAATCGGAAAAATCCAATCCCGATAGTTGTTCCATGCCATCGCGTAATCGGAAAGGACAAATCGCTAACAGGATACACTGGCACAAGAACGGACTTAAAAGAGAAACTGTTGGAATTAGAAGGTGTACTTTGAGCGGGTAGACTTCTAGGTTTCTTGCTAAAATCGATAGAACTGAAATTAAATCGATAGAATCAAAATAAAATCGATAGAGCAAAAATAAAACCGATAGAATCAAAATAAAATCGATAGAGCAAAAATAAAACCGATAGACCTGCAAATTCAGAAAAAATCCAGTGTGCCCCACACTGGATTTCCTCATAAACTACCTATTCTTCAAACAAACTCTTAATTTCTGCCTCAAGATCACCTTGTAAAATTCCTTTTTCCGTAATAATGGCTGTAATTAGTTCATTCGGTGTGACATCAAACGCTGGATTGTATACTTGAACACCTTCTGGTGCGATGCGAACCCCACCTAGATGTGTAACTTCCTCCGAATTTCGTTCCTCAATCGGAATTTCTTTACCACTTTCTAGGGACACGTCAAACGTGGACAATGGTGCCGCAACATAAAACGGAATACCGAATGTTTTTGCTAATATGGCTAAATTAAAGGTGCCAATTTTATTAGCTGTATCGCCATTTGCTGTAATCCGGTCAGCCCCTACGATGATTGCATCGATTTCTTTTTCTACTATCGTGTGGGCAGCCATATTGTCGGTAATAAGAGTTACATCAACGCCTGACTGCAGGAGTTCCCATGTTGTTAACCGAGCCCCTTGTAAAACTGGACGTGTCTCGGAAGCAAAGACTTTAAGATTTTTGCCATTTTGTGCTGCTAGATGAAATGGCGCTAGTGCAGTGCCAAAGCGGGCAGTTGCGATGGAACCGGCATTACAAATTGTTAATACTTTAAACCCATCCTTGAAGAGTTCAAGGGCATGCTCACCGATTAGCCGGCAAACCGCTTCATCTTCAGCTTGAATACGAATGGCCTCATGGATGAGAGTGGTCTTTGCTTCATTCACGGACGTTGAATCTTCAATACTTGTAACCAAACGGTTTAATGCCCAGATTAAATTGACAGCAGTTGGACGTGAGCTCGCCAAGTATTCTTTATCTTCAAGCAATTTTTCCTTAAATTCTTGTAGATTCGTTTCATCATAGCTCTTTGCTGATAAAGCCAAGCCAAAGGCAGCGGTAATTCCAATTGCAGGAGCTCCGCGTACTTTTAAAGAGACAATGCTATCCCATACATCCCGGGTTGTAAAAAGGTCGATAAATACAGTTTCCAATGGTAGCTTTGTTTGATCTAATAGTTTGATAGAGGTTTCATTCCAAACAACAGATTGTGGAACTGTTTTTGTGTAAGTCATGGTGTCACTCCTTAGTTGTTCTGTCTACATAGTTTCGTAGAATTCCAAGCTCTTTAATGGATTTTCGGTCACGAATCAACTCTTTTCCTAATTGAAGAGCATGTTGTTTCGCTGAGATTCTTTGCTCAAAGTTTTCAATTCCATCCAAATCGGCTACATGTGCTAGCCCGATTGTTCTGCGAATTAATTCACAGCCTGCAAATCCAATCGCATCTTCAAATGCATGCTCAAGAACATATTCCAAATAGCCTTCAGTATCACGGTATAGATCTACAGCTTCATTTTTCCAAGCTTGTGAAAATATTGCCGAAAACACATCCCATGTTTTTTCAATATGTTGATAGAGTGGCTCACGTTTTTCAGAATCTCGTGAAATCGCATTTAATAATAGATTTGCAATGAATTGACCAAGGTCAAAGCCAAGTGGTCCAAAATAAGCAAATTCAGGATCTATTACTTTTGTCTCTGCATCGCTTGCGAAAATACTTCCTGTGTGTAAATCGCCGTGTAATAGAGCATCTGCTTGAGTTAAGAACTTTTGCTTTAACTTTGCAACCTCAAGCTTAAGTGGTTGGTCAGCCCAAATCTGCTCAACATCATTTCGTAGCTCCTCTTCAAAGCTGTTTGTATCAATATCAAAAAATGGATCTGTGAAAACAAGATCTTCTGTAATTTTACAAAGGTCAGGGTTAATAAATTTTTGTACAAGTACTTTTTTCTTTGTTGGCTCTAGTCCAAAGTCTGATGAATAAAATAGAGTTTTTGCTAAATATGTCCCGATGTGCTCTGATAAAAGAGGGAAGTTTTTACCCTCAATTAGTCCAGTTCTTGAAATTTGTAAACGGGAGAGGTCTTCCATCACAGTAACGGCTAATTGCTCATCCGTATAATAAACCTTTGGCACAAGTGCTGGAACATGGTCAGCAGCCGTTAATAATGCATTAGCTTCAATGGTTGCTCGCTTCAAGGATAGAGGCCAGCTCTCACCAACAACCTTTGCATAAGGTAATGCTTGCTTAATGATGATTCCTTTTGCGTTATCTTCAGGGGTAATATGAAAAACTAAATTTAGATTTCCATCTCCGATTTCCTTGCATCGTAGCACTGTTCCTTCTTCAAACAAGCGAAGTCGATTGGCTAAGGCCACCGCAGTACTTTCTGTTAAAGGTTCATAAATTGATTGATAAGAAATTGACATTTTATATACCTCCAGTAATACATTTTTATAGTCGTTGGAGGCTTTTCTAAAACAGAAAAGCCTCTTTCACATTCGAAAGAGGCTTGAAGACGCTGCATCAAACCTCTTATCTGCCAAGAAGTTCAATACTTCCTGTTGGAATTAGCACCGTGCCTTGTGGGTTTCCCCGGCGCTAATAAAAAGCGCCCCACCTTACGATGGAATTACAGTCGGTTGCTGGGCATCATCGGGCCAAGTCCCTCTGCCTACTCTTGATAAGAGATCAATATTAAAGATATTTAATTATATGTTAATACTGAAAAGAATGATATCAACGAATACACATAATTGTCAATATATTTTTCACTTTATTCAGGCGGGGTTCAAATCCCGACTAAATAAAGTGAAGCCTCCGGCGGAGACATGCGATTTTCAAAGGAAATTTTCCCCGCATTAACTGGTACTAAGCCCTCATAGAGGACAACTACCAGTAAATGCCCGATTGGTTCAACTAACAATCGGCAAAATAAATTTCACCGATTGAAGATTCACTGTATCTCGCTTAGGATCAAAGACTAAGAACGCCACTTCCTGTGGCAACGTCTTTGTGACCCACCTCGTGTGGGCCTAAAAAATCAGGGTGCAAATACTCCTAGGTGTTTTTGATTTTAATTTCTATGAATGATAAAAATTAGGACGACGATCTTGGAAAATAGGAATTTGTTTTCTGACTTCTTGTACCTTGCTAAGGTCAATTTCACCAACTAACGTAGTTGCATCAGTACCTGCTTCGGCAATAATGGTTCCCCAAGGATCGATAATCATCGAATGCCCGCCAAACACGTTATCTGGGTTACTTCCAACACTGTTACAAGCAACAACATAGCATTGATTTTCTATCGCACGACTTAGGAGGAGAGTACGCCAATGCTCAAGGCGTGGGAGCGGCCATTCCGCTACCACGAATAAAATTTCTGCGCCACTTGTTGTATGTGCGCGAATCCATTCGGGGAAGCGAATGTCATAGCAGATGACCCCGGCAGCAGGTACATTTTCAATCGTAAAATCACCTTTTGCATCGCCAGCCTTTAAATACAAATGCTCATCCATAAGCTGGAATAAATGAAGCTTACTGTATTCACTAGTCATTTCACCATCTCGATTAAAGACAAACATAGTGTTTGTAACGCCTTGCTCAGTCTTTTTGGCAATAGAGCCGGCTACTATATTAACAGAGTATTGTTTTGCTAAATTTTTCATAAATTCTTTCGTTTCGTCACCATTATTATCCGCAATTTCATCTAGTCTCGTTAAGTCATATCCCGTTGTCCAAAGCTCTGGTAGGATAATAATATCGGGTTTATCCGTAGTCATTGTTTTTTTGATCTCTTTAGATATTAGGTCAAAATTTTCTTGCGGTTTTCCAATTTGAATATCATACTGAATACATGCAATTTTTAGATTCATTTAAGGTCCTCCCTATGAAATGATACTTTACAAGTTAACTCTAACAATATATGATTTTAGACTAGTATTTCAAGTATTTTGAAGAAGGTGTAGATGTGAAAAATTTCAAACAATCAGAAATTCTGAAAAATTTACCGAAACAGTTTTTCGCTTCACTTGTTGCAAAGGTGAACAATGTCGTTGCCGATGGGCACGATGTCATAAATTTAGGTCAGGGAAATCCTGATCAGCCAACGCCACAACATATTGTAGAAGCCTTAAAAAAGGCTGCGGACCAACCGAAATTTCATAAATATTCTCCGTTTCGCGGGCATTCATTTTTGAAAAAAGCAGCAGCAGATTTTTATCAACGTGAATACGGAGTTGAACTTGACCCAGAAAAGGAGGTTGCTATTCTTTTTGGAGGAAAAGCAGGATTAGTTGAAATTCCACAATGCCTTTTAAATCCAGGTGATGTTGCATTGGTCCCAGATCCTGGTTACCCCGATTATTGGTCAGGGGTTGAACTTGCTAGAGCCGAAATGGCTTATATGCCACTGAAAGAAGAAAATGCCTTTTTACCTGACTACTCTGAGATTGATTCGGAAAAGCTTGAAAAAGCGAAGGTCATGTTTTTAAATTATCCAAACAACCCAACCGGTGCTGTAGCTACAAAGGATTTTTTTGAAGAGACAATCAACTTTGCAAAAGAGCATGATATTTGTGTAGTACATGATTTTGCATATGGTGCAATTGGATTCGAAGGGAAAAAACCGATAAGCTTTCTAGAAATTGATGGTGCCAAGGATATCGGAATTGAAATATACACTCTTTCAAAGACTTATAATATGGCAGGCTGGAGAGTTGGTTTTGCAGTTGGAAACCCAAGCGTGATTGAGGCGCTAAATTTAATTCAAGACCATATGTATGTGAGTTTGTTCAGTCCCGTTCAAGCTGCAGCTGCAGCTGCACTGACAGAGTCTCAGGACTGTGTAAAAGAATTAGTTGATAAGTATGAATCAAGACGCGACGCGTTTATCAGTGCACTAAAAGATATCGGATGGGATGTAAATGCACCTGCAGGCTCATTTTTTGCATGGCTGCCGGTGCCCGAAGGATACACATCAGTTAGCTTTGCAGATCTTTTACTAGAAAAAGCACATGTCGCTGTTGCACCAGGAATCGGCTTCGGCGAATATGGTGATCGCTATGTTCGCGTTGGCCTTCTAACGGATGAAGATAGACTAGTTGAAGCGGCAAACCGAATCAAAAAATTGAACTTGTTCAAAAAATAAAAAACGTTTGACAAGAAAAATAATTCCTGTCATAATCCTAATTAAATTAAGTTTCATGAAAATTAAATTAATGGTTGAACTCGTTATGAGGCTCAACATATAAAATAAAATCTATTTTCTTATTAAGAGCAGGTGGAGGGACTAGCCCAGTGAAGCCCGGCAACCGACTTACAAATCGTAAGCACGGTGCTAATTCTTGCAGCGTTAAGCTGAGAGATAAGAAGATGTTAGTTTGCTAACCTCTTCTTATGAAGAGGTTTTTTCAATTTATTGGAACACTTTTTGAAATGAGGGTTAAAAAATGAGTGAAGTGATTGCTACATATTTGGTACATGATACCGGTGACAACTTAGAGAAAAAAGCTGAAGGCATCGCACTCGGCTTAACAATCGGCTCTTGGACGAATTTACCTAAAATTGAACAAGATCAGCTTAAAAAGCATAAAGGTATAGTAAAAAGTATCAAACAATTAGATAGCGACAACCGAGCAAGCCAATATCTAGGAAAACAAGTAAAAAGGGGCATTATCAAAATTGCCTACCCATCAGCAAACTTCAGTACAGATCTCCCAGCCATTTTAACAACTACCTTCGGGAAACTTTCCCTTGATGGAGAAGTAAAGTTGCTAGATTTAGAGTTTTCTAATGAGTTAAAATCCACATTCCCAGGGCCAAAATTCGGAATTAATGGCATCCGAGAAAAACTAGGAGTGTTTGATAGACCACTAGTGATGAGCATTTTTAAAGGGATCATTGGAAGGGATATGGAGTACCTCAAGGACCAACTTCGGGAGCAAGCCCTTGGTGGGGTAAATATCATAAAGGATGATGAAATCCTCTTTGAGAATCCTTTAACACCTTTTGAACTACGTATTACAGAAGGAAAAAGAGTGCTTGAGGAAGTTTATGCTGAAACCGGACATCGAGCCCTTTATGCTGTGAACTTAACAGGAAGAACCTTCGAACTAAAGGAAAAAGCAAGGAAGGCAGTAGAGCTTGGCGCTGACCTATTATTGTTTAACGTTTTTGCTTATGGCATCGATGCGCTTCAAAGTTTAGTGGAGGATCCGCAAGTTTCGATACCAATTATGGCTCACCCAGCCGTAAGTGGAACACTCACACCATCAGAGTTTTATGGATTTTCAAATAAACTATTACTAGGAAAATTGCTTAGATATGCTGGGGCAGACCTTGTCTTATTCCCTTCACCATACGGTAGCGTTGCTCTTGAAAGAGAGCAGACACTAGCGATTGCATCAGAATTAACAAAAACTGATAAGTCATTTAAGCCTTCATTTCCTGTTCCATCAGCTGGCATTCATCCAGGCTTAGTACCACTGCTTATCAATGATTTTGGAAAAGATAGTGTGATTAATGCAGGTGGGGGTGTTCATGGACATCCAGACGGTGCCGTTGGTGGTGGTAAAGCATTTAATGCCGCCGTCGATGCAGTCTTAACAGGAAAGTCACTTGTTGAATTTGCACAAAATTCCCCTGAGCTAAAACAAGCAATTGATTTATGGGGGTACAAAGAGGTACAGCTATGAACAAACCAATAATCTTCTGTGATTTTGATGGCACAATCACAAATACCGATAACATTATAGCCATTATGAAAAAATTTGCCCCGTCAGGTTGGGAGAAAATCAAGGATCAAGTGCTCACACAGGAAATCCCAATACAAGAGGGTGTTAGTAAAATGTTTTCTCTTTTGCCTTCAGACTGGAGGGGAGAGATTACGGAGTATATCCTAAACCACGCTGAAATTCGAGAAGGCTTTAAGGAGTTTGTTGCATATACAAAAGAACAAGGAATTCAGCTTTACATCGTCAGTGGTGGGATTGACTTTTTTGTTGAGCCATTGCTAGAAGGTCTCATTGCGAAGGAGCAAATTTACTGCAATAAATCTGATTTTTCGAATGAGAAAATTAAAATTTTATGGCCGTATACTTGCGATGATGAGTGCACAAATGAGTGTGGCTGCTGTAAGCCAAGCTTGATTCGTAAGCTTACAAATCAAGATGAATATAAAATCGTCATTGGCGATTCGATTACTGATCTTCAGGCGGCAAAGCATGCGGATAAGGTAATTGCTAGAGATTTTTTAATTGAAAAATGTGAAGAATTGGGGATTGAATATTCACCCTTCCATTCCTTTTTTGATGTAATTGAGATTTTGAAAAAGGAGGTTGTCTCCAATGCTTAATATCAAACAATGGGCAGAGCTTGCGGATATCAAGGATGAACTTGCAAGCCGTGATTGGTTCATGGGGACGAGTGGAAATCTGGCAATCAAGGTCTCCGATCATCCGATTACCTTTCTTGTAACCGCAAGTGGGAAGGATAAGAAGAAAAGAACCGCCGAGGATTTTTTATTAGTAGATGGGGCGGGATACCCTGTTACTTCAACTCATCTAAAGCCCTCAGCAGAAACACTTTTACATGTTGAAATCTATAACAAAACAAATGCAGGCTGTAGCCTCCATGTCCATACCGTTGATAACAATGTCATTTCTGAGCTATATGCTGATAAGGGTGAGGTTGTTTTTAAAGGTCAAGAAATTATTAAGGCTCTTGGATTATGGGAGGAGGATGCTGAAATAAGAATTCCAATCATCAAAAATAACGCTGATATCCCGACACTTGCTCGAAAGTTTAGTGAGCATGTTAACGGTGACTTTGGTGCAGTCCTAATTCGAAATCACGGTATCACAGTCTGGGCAAAAAATGCATTCGATGCAAAAAAACATTTAGAAGCATATGAATTCCTGTTTAGCTATCATTTGAAACTATTAGCACTAAACCCCTTGCAAATCAGGGTTTGAAAATAAAATAAAGAGGTGGAGAAAATGGCAAATATTAAATTCCGTAATACAGGTGAAAGATTAGAGGGTCAAGAGCGTGTTGCAGCATTCTTACAAGAACAAGGTGTTCTTTATGAGCACTGGGACACTAGTAAACTACCTGCAGAATTAAGAGGAAACTGCAAAATCAATGATGAACAAAAAGAGCAAATTCTGTCCATCTATGAAGAAGAAATCAAATCCCTTGGCGAGCGCAATGGATACCAAAAATGGGATGTCATCGCATTATCTGATGCAACTCCAAACCTGGATGAACTCCTAAAGAAATTTGAACAAGTCCATGTTCACACAGAGGATGAAGTTCGTGCAATTGTAGCCGGTCATGGAATTTTTATTATTAAAGGCAGCGGTGACACTGGCTACTTTGATGTAGAACTTGAAGCAGGAGATGTTATTTCTGTACCTGTTGACACGCCTCACTTCTTTACTTTAATGGACGACCGTGAAGTGGTTGCAGTACGTTTATTTATTGACCCAGCTGGTTGGGTAGCACATCCATTCCAAGACCCAGAATTCGCTCAAAACTAAGTAAGAATGATAGGGCTTTATGGAGCTTTTCCATAAAGTCTTTTTTAAATTTAAATATTAAGAATATTCTTTACACTCAAAGGCAAATATGTTACATTTTTGTTCATTGGAATACTGTCTTTTTAATGCATATAATAAAGGTAATTAGGAATTCTTTCTTATAATGAGGAGTGGTGAAAATGAAAATTCGCTATAATTTTGTCCAAAAACTAGATGTGAAATATTGTGATGACAAATTTACAATTCAACAAGCCCTTCAATTTTTAAATGAAACGGGTTATCGTTCAGTGCCAGTATTATCGAAAAATGGTGTAGCATTTGAAGGGTTAATCTATAAAGTCGATATTTTAGAGTATTTATATGAAAAAAATGGAGATGCAAACGCGAATATATCTACACTTGTTGAAAGCAGAGATGCGTTTGTTTACGAGGAAGATTCCTTTTTTAAAACGTTTTTAACGATTCGTCGCTTGCCGTTTATTGCGGTGTTGGATGCTGAAAAAGAGTTTCAGGGGATCATCACACATGCGAATGTAATGGATGTTCTTGAGGATTCTTTTGGTATGAAAACAGGAGGATATACGTTAACAATCGCTACGATTGAACATAAGGGTGCAATTAAAGAGCTTGTATCTCTGATTCAAGATATTAATATAGACGGCATGCTCACGCTAGATAATGGTGAAAAATATCTCCGCCGAATTATTTTAAATCTACCTGGTTCTCTTGGAGAAGAAAAGATTCATAGTATCAAACGGAAACTAGAAGCGAAGGAATTCCGCGTCACACATATCGACAGAATTAAATGAAAAAATGTTTAGACCTATAGGTTTATTACCTATAGGTTTTTTTTATTACATATTATATGTCGGTTTTGCGTATATTTCGATTGTCGAAAAAACACGAAACATAAAATGAAAGCGGTTACGTACACATTTTTGTAAAATTTTTTAAGAAAAAAATGTCTATTTTTGCGAATCTATTTACATAAATAGTAGATTTTGTAATAATTCATAGAGTAGCAACTAGGGGGATGCACCAATGGTAGTATTGGTTGGCATACGATAGTTGTATGCGGCGTTAGAATTTTCTAACGAGTGAATAAAGGAGTGAAAGTTTTGGAAACCATACGTGTAGATTACAAACAGATACTATTAGAGGAAATTAATAGAAAAAGAGAAGAAATGATCACAATCGCTAATAGTACGGGGTTTACAAGTAATGAAACAATTGAATGTAGTCAAGAACTTGATGAACTTATAAATATCTATCAACGAGCAGAAGCGGCAGAACGAAACCATTCACTATTTCGTCAGTTTTTAAAACGAGTCATGTTATTTTTCGCACTTCAAAAAGTCAGCTACAAATCATAAATGGTCAATCTCAAACAATTCATCAAGGTGGATTGTTTATTTTTTTGGGGATGTCACGTGGTATAAGTCTTAGGGGAAAGAACCTAGATAGTCCATAGAAAAAGGACGCTCAGGGGAGCGTCCTTCTAAATAAAATCAAGCATTGTTCCATTCATTTATTTTTTGATCGGATGGCAATAAAAAGGCCAAGAATCCTAGCAATGGTAGGAAGCCCATCATAATGATGGTTGGTGTCAAACCGATTGCATCAATAATTGAACCAATTGCAACACCACCGATAGCTCCCATACCGAAGGCAAGCCCAACGATTAACCCTGACATCATTCCAATTTTTCCTGGCATTAATTCCTGCGCGTACACAACAGAGACGGAGAAGCTTGATAATAGGATGAAACCGATCACCGTTACGAGCACAATCGCAACATGTGGTCCGACAAATGGCAAGAGTAGGGCTAACGGTGCTGTTCCCAATAGGGATACGATTATGACATTCCGCTTTCCAAATCTATCTGCAAGTGGTCCGCCAAAGAAGGTTCCTAGTGCGCCAGTTGCTAAGAATAGGAAAATATAAATCTGTGCTTGAGAAATGGTATATCCATATTTTTCGATAACATAAAATGAGTAAAAGTTAGTGATGCTTGACATATACCACGTACGTGCAAAAACGAATAATACAAGTACAATCAATGCTAGTTTAATAGCTTTCATGTTTCGTGGTACTGCTGAAACAGCTTTTTTCACTTTCTTTTGAATCTCAATTGTTTTAAGAGTTCGAGCATACCAGCCTGCGATATATACAAGTAAACCAACTGCCAGTGCTGCAACTAACGAAAACCAAATTGCCCCAAATTGTCCAAGTGGGACGAGAATCAATGCAGTAATTACAGGTGCAAGAGCCTGCCCCGAGTTTCCGCCAACCTGATAAATGGATTGTGCCAATCCACGTCTGTCACCAGCCGCCATGTAGGCAACGCGGGAGCCCTCAGGATGGAAAACGGCAGATCCGACCCCGATGAATAGGACAGATAGAATAATGGTTGTAAAGTTAGGTGCAAATGCCAATCCAATTACCCCGAAAAAGGTGGAGGTCAGTCCGATTGGTAAAGCATAGGGCATTGGTTTCTTATCTGTATACCACCCAACAACCGGTTGAGCAACTGATGCTACAATCTGCAATGCGAAGGATATTAATCCAAGCTGTGTAAACGACAACCCCATCGAACGTTCTAAAATTGGAAACATCGCAGGGATGATGGCTTGAATCGAGTCATTAAGCATATGACAAAATCCAATAATGAATAAGATCCCGTAAAGCGTTTTGTTCGCATCTGCTTCTGGACGAGTGGCCTGTGTTTTTGCTGCGAGCATATTATTTTCTTCCCCTTTGTTGACTTCCCTTTTGGTCATTTTAATCCTTTCCTCTATGAAAAACCTTTTTTCCATATTTGTAAAGTGAAAATTCAATATTAATGTAGGAAATCAAGACAGAAAACGCAATATTAATTTTCCTTACATTCACTTTACCTTGTTAGAAATTTCTGATAAATTTAATAGTAAGACAGTATTTGCGAAGTAAGGAGGAGGCATGACATGAAATACAGAAGGTTAGGTCGTTCGGGGCTTAAGGTAAGTGAAATCAGTCTAGGAAGCTGGTTAACTTTTGGTAAAACTGTAGATGAAAAAATGGCAGCGAAAACCGTTCATAAAGCATATGAACTTGGGATAAATTTTTTTGATTCGGCAAATGTATATGAGCGTGGGGAAGCGGAGCGAATATTAGCAAGTGCGTTAAAAGAATACCCAAGGGAATCCTATTGTATAACAACAAAGGCATTTGGAGCGATGGGGGATGGACCTAACGACAAGGGATTATCAAGAAAACATGTCATCGAGCAAGTGCATGCAAGTTTAAAACGGATGGATTTGGATTATGTGGATGTCTTTTACTGTCATCGTTATGACGAGGAGACTCCACTGGATGAGACCTTACGCGCAATTGACGATTTGATTCGTCAGGGGAAAATTCTGTATGTAGGTGTAAGTGAGTGGACTGCCGCTCAAATTCAAGAAGCGATTGCAATTGCGGATAAATATTTATTAGATCGAATCATTGTCAACCAACCTCAATACAATATGCTGCATCGTGATATTGAGGATGAAATTATTCCAGTTTGTGAAAAGAATGGTATTTCACAGGTGGTCTATTCTCCGCTGGCACAAGGTGTATTAACAGGAAAATATAGAGGAGGCTCCATTCCTAGTGGAAGTAGGGGAGCAAACTCCCAGTTAAATTCATGGGTGAAAAACATCATTGATGGGATCGTCTCAACGAAGCTAGATCGGCTTGAGGAATTTTCAAATGAACTAGGAGTTACCTTACCTGAATTAGCCCTATCATGGATTTTAAGACAGCATAATATCGCGAGTACTCTTGTTGGTGCAACAAATCCGGAACAAATTGAGGCAAATGCGAGAGGTTCGGAGCTAGTCCTTGGATTTGATGAGATTAAGAGAGTGGAAGCGATTCTGACAGTTTAGTACTCAATAATAACAAAACCCACTTTACCCAAAAGTGGGTTTTGTTATGGGGAAGTTTACAATTTCTTTCACTTCAAATTAATAATTTTTGTGTATACTAGTATGGACCCTATACAAAAGAGGTAACGAAGATGAACTCTATTACAATTACAATTCTTGAAACCAGTGATATTCACGGCAATATTTTTCCGATTAATTACGGGAGCAATGAGACTGTAGGTCTTGGGCTTGGTAAAATTGCGACTGTCATTAAACAAGAGAGAAGTCGGAATAGGAACACAATCCTTATCGATAATGGAGACTTAATTCAAGGAACACCTTTAACCTATCATTATGTACGTTCAAATAATCATAAACAAAATCCAATGATTACACTATTAAATGATCTAAATTACGATGCAGCAGTAATTGGAAATCATGAATTCAATTATGGAATGGAAGTGTTACAAAAAGCCATAAAAGAATCCGATTTTCCATGGCTTTCTGCAAATATTTTAAATGAAAAAGGGGAGCCATTTATCGGAAAGCCTTATATTCTGGTTGAGCTTGAAGATGGGGTTAAGGCTGCGATTCTTGGTGTTACCACACACTATATCCCGAATTGGGAGAATCCTGAATATATTAAAGGGTTTACGTTTGATGATGCCTTTGAATCGACGAAAAAATGGGTGGAAGAAATTCGTAAACAGGAAAATCCGGATGTAATGATTGTTTCCTATCATGGGGGATTTGAAGCAGATCTTGAAACTGGTCAACCTACTGAAAAGCAGACGGGGGAGAACCAGGGATATCGGATTTGTGAGGAGATTGAGGGTATTGACCTATTATTAACAGGTCACCAACATCGGTCACTTGCTGGCAAAGTAAACGGTGTGCCGATTGTGCAACCGAGCTTTAACGGCCAAGCAATTGGTAAAGTTACGCTAACACTTACGAAAAATAATGATAGGTGGACGATTTCCGATTCAAATCCTGAACTCATTTTTGTTAATGAAATAGAAATGGACGAGAGCTCCCTTCAGTTAGTAAAAGAATATGAAGCTGTGACACAGGAATGGTTGGATCAACCAATCGGTAAGGTAATCGGTAATATGACAATTGAGGATCCACTAAAAGCTCGCATAAAGGATCATCCACTCGTTGAATTTATTAATAAAGTACAAATGGATGTTGCAAAAGTATCGATTTCAAATACAGCCCTTTTTAATAATGTCACAAAAGGGTTTCCAACAAATATTACGATGAGAGATATTGTCTCCAATTATATTTATCCAAACACGTTAACTGTGATTCGAATTAGCGGTAAGGACATCAAAGAAGCATTAGAAAGAAGTGCCAGCTATTTTATGGTTGAAAATGGCGATGTGACTGTAAATCCATCCTTCACAACACCAAAGCCACAGCATTACAATTATGATATGTGGGAAGGAATTAATTATATTTTCGATATTTCAAAGCCCATTGGCAAGCGTGTCATAGAGTTATCCTTAAAAGGCGATCCAATTCAACATGATGAAGAATATGATGTCGTCATGAATAACTACCGGGCAGGTGGTGGTGGGGAATATATCATGTTCAAGGATAAGCCAATTATTAAGGATATCCCTCTTGATATGTCTGAACTTATCGCGAATTACATTTTGGAAAGAGGAACAATTGAAGCTACTGTTGATGAAAATTGGAAGGTTATTTGGTAAATAAAAAGCCCACGGATGAAAAATTCCGTGGGCCTTCATATGTCTAGCTTCAGAAGCCATCGGCTCGAGGTCACAAGCCGATAAGCGGGCCACTTGCGCTTATCTAAATTATTTTGGCTGTTCTACATTCGGCTGGATTAAAACCTCAACACGTCGATTAAGTTTCCGTCCTTCAGCTGTTTCGTTTGTCGCAACAGGCTCATACTCACCAAGACCACGAGCACTAAAAAGTCTCGGATCAAGTTGTTTATTTTCTAATAAAAGACTCATAAAATTAACCGCACGCATGACACTTAAATGCCAGTTGCTATTAAATTCATGATTATTCATTGGAACAGTATCGGTATGTCCACTAACAATGATATTACGAGGTGGGTTCATCACCAAAAGCTCTGAAATTTCACGAGCTAGCTTAATATCCTCTGATCTGACCTCTGCGCTTCCTGGATTAAAGAAAGCACCATCCTGAATCGTAACGAGTAACCCTTCATCTGCTAAACGGGTTTTAAGACTTAAATCTAAACCATTATCGGTGATATAGCCATTGATCTTTTTTTGTAATTCCTTTAGTTCTTCTTGTTCTTGTTTTTCTTTCTCTTTTTCTTTCTCTTTCTCTTTCTCATTATCGATTGCAGCATTATCAATTTCAACAGGCACCGGACTCTCATATTCTAAAAATGATGTACCGCCGCTAAAAACATTATTAAAGGAGCTTGCGAGCTGTTGGAATTTCTGAGCATCCACATTACTTGCAGCAAAAAGAACAATGAACAGAGCGAGCAATAATGTTAATATATCGGCATAAGGCACCAACCATGATTCATCCACATGCTCATCGTGTTTTGTTTTTCGTTTTTTTCTAGCCATCTATCATTTCACCTTCAGTCAAAACCTTCCCGCGGTCTTTTTTCGATAGATACATTGAAAGCTTTTGTTCGATTGCACGTGGTGATTGACCTTCGAGAACAGATAATACGCCTTCAATCATTACTTCCTTGATTTTTATTTCTTGCTTTGATTTTTGTTTTAACTTATTTGCGAATGGATGCCATAGCACATATCCTGTGAAAATCCCCAGCATTGTTGCAATGAACGCGGCTGATATTGCTTTTCCTAATTCATCGGTATTATCCATATGACTTAATGCTGCGATAAGCCCAACAACAGCACCTAGAACCCCTAAGGTTGGTGCATATGTTCCTGCTTGCGAGAAAATAGCAGCCCCAGATAAATGACGTTCTTCCATTGCTTCAATTTCTTCCGACATCACATCACGGATAAATTCTGCACTTTGACCATCAACTGCCATACTTAATCCGTTTTTTAAAAATGGATCTTCGACTTCAGCTACTTTTACTTCAAGTGCTAAGAGTCCTTCCTTACGGGCAATGGTGGCCCAATTTGAGAACATCGGAATCAGTTCCTCAACAGATAACATTTTTTTTTCTTTAAAAAGTACCCCAAATAATTGTGGGACTCTTTTTAATTCACTGGTTGGAAAGGCAATTGTGACGGCTGCAATGGTTCCTATGACAATAATTAAAATGGCAGCGGGATTGAGCAGGGCAGAAAAGGAGACTCCTTTTAATACCATACCTACAAAGACGGCTATAAAACCGAGTATTACACCTATTAATGACGATTTATCCAATTTTTATCACCTGTACTTTCATGGATGTTACGAGAGTAGTGTCCATATATTTATCGAATCTATAATTCTACTATCCTTTATATCGACAATCAAAGTAAAAATTTTAGCGAAATTTATCAATTTCTCGCGAAGATTTCGTTGTGGAAAAATTATGTAGAAGTGGTTTACAATGAAAGAGTATACATATTTTCAAATCTCTTATTGAAATGGGGAGCCTATTATGAATTTTAACGATTTTAAGTATGTACGTCCTAAGATGGACGAAGTGGAGCAAACATTTCATGTTGCACTTGAAAAATTTAAGAGTGCAGCAACATACGCCGAGCAAGATGATGCAATGAATGAAATCATTGCGATACAACGAACAGTTGAAACAGCTTTTAACATTTGCTATATCAGACATACAATTGATACGAATGATGAATTTTACAAGGAAGAACAAGATTATCTTGATGAAACTCAACCATTGTTGCAAGGCTTAATAACTAAGTACTATGATGCTCTTGTTAATTCAAAATTCCGAACTGATTTAGAAAACAAATGGGGTAAGCAGCTCTTTGATTTTGCGGAGACACAGATTAAAACTTTCTCGCCAGAGGTAGTTGAGGATCTACAATTAGAAAACAAGCTTTCATCTGAATATACTAAACTAGTTGCCTCAGCGAAAATTATGTTCGAAGGGGAAGAACGTACTTTAGCACAGCTACAACCATTTACTGAATCAACCGATCGTGATATGCGTAAAAAGGCAAATGAAGTTCGTTTCGCATTCTTCAAGGAGCATCAAGAAAAATTCGATGATATTTATGACCAGCTTGTTAAGGTTCGTACTCGGATTGCACAAAAATTAGGGTATAAAAACTTCGTTGAGCTTGCATATGTAAGATTATCAAGAACCGATTACAATGCAGAAATGGTAGCAAACTTCAGAAAGCAAGTGAAGGACCATATCGTTCCATTAGCGGTGAAACTAAGAGAACGCCAAGCAGAACGCATTGGCCTTGATAGCTTAAAATACTACGATGAATCATTCAGTTTTAAGTCTGGTAATGCTGTACCGAAGGGAGACCCAGAATGGATCATCGAAAATGGGAAGAAAATGTATGAAGAACTATCTGAAGAAACAAAAGAATTCTTCAATTACATGATTGACTCGAATTTAATGGACCTTGTAGCGAAAAAAGGGAAGGCTGGTGGAGGCTACTGTACGTATATTAGCGATTACCAAGCACCATATATTTTCTCAAACTTTAATGGAACATCAGGAGATATCGATGTGTTAACACATGAGGCGGGACACGCTTTCCAAGTCTATTCAAGCAGACATTACGACGTTCCTGAATACAATTGGCCAACATATGAAGCAGCAGAAATCCATTCGATGAGTATGGAATTCTTCACATGGCCATGGATGGAGTTATTCTTTAAAGAAGATACAGATAAATACAAGTTTAATCATTTAAGTGAGGCATTATTATTCTTACCATATGGTGTTGCAGTGGATGAATTCCAACACTTTGTGTATGAAAATCCACAAAGCACACCTACTGAACGCAATAAAGCATGGAGAGAAATCGAGAAAAAATATATGCCACTTCGCGATTATGATGGCAACGAGTATCTCGAGGAAGGCGGTTTCTGGCAGCGTCAAAGCCATATTTACACAACTGCATTCTACTATATTGACTATACATTAGCACAAATTTGTGCGTTCCAATTCTGGAAAAAATCAAGAGAAAACCATGATGAAGCATGGGCAGATTATATTCACCTATGCAAACAAGGCGGAAGTAAGCCTTTCACAGAGCTAGTGAAGGTCGCAAATTTACTTTCTCCATTTGAAGAAGGTACGGTTCAATCTGTAGTTGGTGAAATTGAAGCATGGCTAAATAGTGTAGACGACAAACAACTGTAAAACGTAAGGACTGTGGGTGTTTCCACAGTCCTTTTTGTGCAAATTGAACAAATCAAATACGCGTTGACGTATTTGCGCCCGAATTTTAGGCCGACATGAAGTGGGTCATAAAGACGTTGCCACAGGAATTGACGTTTTTAGTCTGAGTTCATTAAATTCAGTCGGGATTTTAGCCTGACTGAATAAATTTAAAGTCTAGTTTATGCAAAAATGAGCTATTAAGGATATAATAAAAACATCAAATTGAAATTGAGGGTGTTTTCATGATTCATTTAAAAACAAAAAGAGAAATTGAATTAATGCGCGAAGCGGGACAAATTTTGGCAGCATGCCATAAGGAAATTCGCAAATTGATTCAGCCTGGAATTACGAGTCTAGAGATTGACAGCTTTGCTGAGGATTTTATTAAAAAGAATGGTGCTACGCCTGAACAAAAAGGCTATAAGGGCTATAAATATGCAACATGTGCATCAATAAACGATGAAATTTGTCATGGATTCCCTAGAAAGGCTCCATTGAAGAGTGGAGATATCGTGACAATCGATATGGTGGTGAACCTTGGGGGCGCACTTGCTGATTCTGCATGGTCATATGGTGTCGGTGAAATTTCTCCAAAAGCGGAGAAACTTCTCGATGTTACCAAAACAGCTATGTATAAGGGGATTGAACAAGCTGTAATTGGTAACCGACTTGGAGACATTGGCCACGCCATTCAATCCTATACAGAGGGTGAAGGCTTCTCAGTAGTTCGTGATTTTATTGGACATGGAATTGGACCAACAATGCATGAAGAGCCTCAGGTTTTACACTATGGTCTTCCAAACAAAGGATTACGTTTAAAAGAAGGTATGGTTTTCACAATTGAACCGATGGTGAATGTCGGTAAATGGCAATCGAAAATGGATAAAAACGGTTGGACCGCACGTACCATCGATGGCGGCTTATCCGCACAATATGAACACACATTAGCTATCACACAGGACGGCCCACTTATTTTAACGGATCAGGATTCATAAGAATGAAAAAGTGTCACATCAATTGTGGCACTTTTTTAGTTAAAGAAAAGTTTCAATTAGTATGGGAAAAACCGAATGCGCAACCCAATGAAAATAAAGTGGGAAAAGAATGACAAGCAAGTTTCCGTATAAGCAGTATCTACAATAAAACCTCTTTTGCGTACCTGGCTCTTCGGCGATTGACGCAAAAACAGCTCCCACTAAACTCGTAAAAATGAAAAAGCCGTACCCAAATAAAGAGTCAAACCTTAGATTATACAAAATAAACCCCAATGACGACCCATTTAAAAACAATAAGAAAAAGGACATAAATAAGAACACTTTTGGAATAATGGACATGTTTTCCACCTCATTAATATATATGAGGTTCGGGTATGGTAGATGACAGACATGAGAATTTTTGTGAAGGAAATGAACGGTTTGACCTGATATGTGTTGACTAATGTATATTTCTTAAAAAGGTTTAAAGCCAGGGGAAAGATGTGATTATTAAAACTTCCAAAAATTACTTGTATGCATGCCTAAAATATGATTAAATTAATCAACTAAATTACTTCTTTTTGGAAAAGGAGATATACACATGATTACAATAAAACGGTTATCTGAATGTACGCTTGAGGATGCAGTAGTAGCTTGGAATAAGGGGTTTGAAGGATATTATTTTGATATGACTACAACGGCTGATCTTTTTACAAGAAGACTGATTTTGGAAGGGCTTTCTCCGACCCTTTCAGTCATTGCCTATGATGGGGATCGGCCAGTAGGTCTTATTTTAAACGGGATTCGCCTCATTAACGGCAAGAAGGTTTCTTGGAATGGTGGAACAGGAGTTGACCCTGAATACCGTGGGAAGGGTGTTGGCAAGAAGCTAATCGAAGCTGTTCTAGTAATCTATGAAGAGGAAGGTGTAGAGATTGCTACACTTGAAGCTATTAAAGAAAATGAAACAGCCATTTCCTTATACGAAAAGGTCGGCTACAAAATTATAGATGAATTAGTTCATTTACAGCATACAGGTCAATTATCGAAGGAAGCCTTTCTTTCTGAAAAAAATCAATTTACTTTCATAAAAGGAATTCCAATTGACGCTTTACAAGTTCCATTCTATACAGCAATGGTTCCGTGGCAAACGCAGTGGAATAATGCACGTGACGGTGAATTAATCCTTACATTGGATGAAGACGAAGCAATTGTTGGTTATGCAATTTTTAAAAGGCTGTTTAATGAGGAAGGGGAGCTTCAATCTATTATTCTATTCCAATGTGAGGCCGATCCATTGCATGAACAAAAAGAAGACATTGTAAGGGAGCTTTTAAAAATGGTATTTGGTCAAACAAGTCTTCATGTTGCAAGAACCGTAGCAAATATGTCAGTGTCGAATAATATTTTGCGTGATTTATTAGAAAAAGAAGGATTTAATGTAAAAGCAGAGCAAGTCTTTATGATAAAATGAATTATTAGAATATTTTTACCAATCGTGGTGCCTAAAATGGGGGAGGTAAATGAAAAGAATCATTTTACGTGATGTCACGATGGAAAATTTGCTTGATGTCATTAAGTTGAAATCAGAGGATAAAGAGTTTTCTTTGTTCGAAAAATGGGTTAGCTCGAATGTTTTTTCACTTGCCCAAGCAAAAGTCCAACCTGGTTGGGTAACGAAGGCAATTTATGATGGAACTCTGTTAATTGGATTTACCATGTTTGGCCTCGATAATGAACGAAATCGTTTTGAACTATGTAGGATTATGATTGATTATAAATATCAGGGAAAGGGTTATGGAACCGCAGCGGTGAAGGAAATTATTTCAGAAATGATAAGGATATTGCCCTATTGTGATGAGATTTACTTATCGGTTATTCCTACAAATAAAGCAGCCATCCATGTGTATACAAACGCAGGATTTACGAGAACAGGCGAAATCATAAAAGGCTTTGTCGATGAAGATGTATATAGTCTTAAAGTTTGAGTTACTGTAATTTGGAAGGGGTAAGAAATGAAAGCGATACTTATTGGAATCATCTCGTCATTATTTTTTGCGGTAACGTTTATTCTAAATCGCTCGATGGAACTTTCAGGTGGAAGTTGGCTGTGGAGCTCTTCATTGCGATATTTTTTTATGCTGCCGTTTCTAATCGGGATCGTTCTTTTAAGAGGGAATATGAAGGAACTGCTTCGTGAGCTAAAAACGAATCCTGTTAAATGGATTTTGTGGAGTACGATTGGGTTTGGTTTATTTTATGCGCCACTTACATTTGCAGCTGCTTCTGGGCCAGGTTGGTTGGTTGCAGGAACATGGCAATTTGTCATTATAGCTGGTCTTCTTGTTGTTCCTTTTTTCTATAAAACAGTAGAAACGGAAAATGGTATGCGAAAAATCCGTGAACAAATCCCGGTCAAGGGACTTATTTTTTCTAGTTTTATTTTTATGGGGATTGTCTTAATCCAACTTCAGGAAGCAGATGGAGGTATTGGATTAGAGATGATTCTAGTGGGTATTCTTCCTGTAGTTGTGGCTGCTTTTGCATATCCATTAGGTAATCGAAAAATGATGGAGCATTGTAAAAATGATTTTGATACCTTTCAACGTGTTCTTGGAATGACTCTCGCATCGACTCCGTTTTGGTTAATCATTGCCGGATTCGGTGCTGCGACAGTTGGACTCCCAAGTAAATCTCAAGTATTTCAATCCTTTATCGTCGGGATTTCTTCTGGGATTATTGCGACCGTGCTTTTCTTTTTTGCAACTGAGCTTGTAAAGCATGATCAAAATAAACTAGCAGCGGTCGAAGCGACTCAGGCAACCCAGATTATATTTGTAATCTTTGGTGAGGTTCTTTTACTAAGTGCACCTATTCCAACTATGTATTCCTTCATTGGGCTTTTGATCATTTCAGGTGGAATGGTGTTGCATAGCATGTTCTCAAATCGAAAGACATCAATAAAAGTGAATGAATTGAATACAAAATCGATTTAAAAAAATGCAGAGCTCAATGAGGCTCTGCATTTTTATGGAGAATTATTTTACGACAATCTTATTATCTTCGACTGTCACGATTAAGCTTGTTTGGTCATCATTTTCTAAAAGAATATCTGTGATTTGGTCTTCAAGCTGTTCTTGGATGACACGACGTAATGGACGTGCACCAAAGGCCGGATGGTAACCAAGTTCAGCTAATTTTTGTTTCGCTTCATCGCCAACAGTGATTGTTACATCTTGTTCTTTTAGTGTTGTTTCAAGTTCCTGTAACATAAGATCGACAATTTGTAGTAAGTGTTCTTTTTGAAGTTGTTTGAAATCAATGATGGCATCAAATCTATTTAAGAACTCTGGCTTAAAGAAGGAACCAAGTGAATCAAGGATGGATGATTCCTTATAAACATCTGTTTCGGCTTTTTCAAAGCCAACAGTGATTTTCTTAGGACCACCAACACCAGCATTACTTGTCATGATGATTACTGAATCCTTAAAGCTTACTGTACGACCTTGACTGTCCGTTAATCGGCCATCCTCTAAAATTTGGAGGAACATATGCTGAACATCTGGATGTGCCTTTTCAATTTCATCTAAAAGGATGATGCTATAAGGGTTACGACGAACTTTTTCAGTTAATTGACCAGCTTCCTCATGGCCGACATAACCAGGAGGTGAACCAATGATTTTAGATACTGAGTGTTTCTCCATGTACTCACTCATGTCGAGTCTAATCATTGCATCCTTCGAACCGAACAATTCTTCAGCAAGTGTCTTAGTTAACTCTGTTTTACCGACACCAGTTGGTCCAACGAAAAGGAAGGAACCAATTGGTCGATTTTTAGCCTTCAAACCCGCACGGCTACGACGAACGGCTTTCGCAACCTTCGATACTGCTTCTTCTTGACCAATGACTTTTTTCGCAAGGTTTTCAGCTAGATGCTTCATTTTTTGTTGTTCATTTTCTTGTAGCTTACCTACAGGAATACCTGTTTTCTTTTCGATAATTTGTTGGATGTTAGCAACATCAATAATATGCTCTTCTTTGTTTTCTGGATTATTTAATTGCTTTTCAAGCAGAATTTCTTGATGTCTTAATTTTGCTGCTAATTCATAGTTTTCTTCCCCAGCAGCTTTTTCTTTTTCTGTTGCAATTTTAGCAAGCTCTTCTTTGATATCTTTTGGATCTGAACCACTAGATTGAAGATTCATTTTTGAACCAGCTTCATCAAGTAAGTCAATTGCTTTATCTGGTAAGAAGCGGTCCTGAATGTATCGATGTGATAATGTTACACAGGCACGAATTGCTTCATCTGTATATTTTACACTATGGAAATCTTCATATCTTCCTTTTATACCTTCAAGAATTTGAATGGCTTCATCAATAGTTGGTTCATCCACAGTAACCGGTTGGAAACGACGCTCTAATGCAGCATCTTTTTCAATTTGTCGGTATTCTTTTAGGGTTGTGGCACCGACGAGTTGGAGCTCTCCACGAGCAAGGGCTGGTTTTAAGATATTACCTGCATCCATTGAACCTTCTGCAGAACCTGCGCCAACAATTAGGTGAATTTCATCGATAAATAAGATAATGTTTTTGCGTTTTTGAAGCTCAGCAATGAGCTGCTTCATTCTATCTTCAAATTGACCCCGAATACCAGTGTTCGCAACAAGCGATGCGACATCAAGTAAGTATACTTGTTTATTAGAAAGTTTACTTGGTGCTTTTCCTTCAGCAATTTGTAGGGCTAATCCTTCAGCAATCGCAGTTTTACCTACACCCGGCTCCCCAATTAGAACAGGGTTGTTTTTATTACGGCGGTTTAATATTTCAATAACACGCTTAATTTCTTCATCACGGCCAATCACTGGGTCAATAAGTCCAGCGTTCGCCATTTGAGTAAGGTTACGACCAAAGTGATCGAGAAGACCTCCGCCATTTCCACCGTGTTTTGGTTGTGTTTGTTGTTGATTGATGCCCATTTGTTGACCAAAGGCATTGCCTTTAAATAAGTCATCAAATGAGAAATTAGGGAAACCGTTCATTCCTGAAGGTATTTTCATGTTGTTCTTCTCCTTCGCAAAGCACTCACTGCAAAGCTGAATTTGTCGCTTGTCATGGTTCACATGAAGGTGTAACTGAACTGTAGCCTCATTTTTATTACATGCTTGACAAATCATAAACAACTACCTCCTTGGTTTTGACTATCTTTGACCATTAAATTAACTTTATACAGTGGAGTTTAGACCCCACTGTATAAAGTTAAAGCCTCCGGCGGATGCCACGATTTTTCAAAGGAAATTTTTCGATCAGTAAGATCAAAGACTAAGAACGCCACATCCTGTGGCAACGTCTTTATGACCCACTTCCTGTGGGCCTAAAATCGGGCGGCAAATACGCCAAGGCGTATTTGATTAAAATAGGTCTTGTGGTTTGTTTGACTATCTTTGACCTTATGACTATATTATACTTTGACCAATTTTGACTTTCAAGTAAAAAGTACTAGAAATTTTTTCCTCAGGTTTCGAAAGAATAGCTCGTCTTAATTGTATAACTTGTACATATACATCAAGTAAGACAGAAGAATGAGGTGGCTATTTGTGCGAGGGAGTTGGGGGGCAGCATTTCAAATCGGTGCTGTTTATGTAGGAACAATCGTAGGAGCAGGTTTTGCAACAGGTCGAGAAATTGTTGAATTTTTTACCCAATACGGTATGTACGGTTTGATTGGAATCGGAATCAGCGGATTCTTGTTTATATGGTTGGGGACTCGAATCATGATCATTGCCAACCGGATTCAAGCTGACTCTTACAAGGAATTTAATGAATATTTATTTGGGAGAAAAATTGGATTCATTGTGAATGCACTTATGCTTCTTGTGTTAATTGGGGTAACTTCGGTTATGCTTTCGGGAGCGGGTGCAGTCTTTCACGAACAACTAGGGCTGTCCTACCAGCTCGGGATTGTTGTGACAAGTGCCCTTTCTATTTTTGTTTTGACTTATGGGGTCAAAGGTTTGTTTGGTGTAAACATGTTTGTTGTGCCAATTATGATATTTTTTAGTGTTGTTTTAGCAGTAGAAGTCATTATTACGGATGCATCAAGTCTATTAAGAACACCTGATATCGAGTCACAAAGCTTTAAATGGATGATTTCGCCATTCCTATATGCAGCTTTTAACCTAGCAATGGCAATGCCAGTTTTAGTTCCACTTGCTAAAGAAATGGATAATGAAAAAGCATTAAGATGGGGCGGGTTGATTGGCGGTGGCGCACTGTGTCTAATTTTAATAACGAGTCATATTTCCTTGTCGGCGCTACCAAACGTAGAAAGTTTCGAGATTCCAATGGCTGAAGTTATGAAAAACTTCATGTCTGCCTTTTTTTGGTTATATATCCTTGTAATTTATGGAGAAATTTTTACGTCAGTGATTGGGAATTTATTTGGGCTTGAGCGTCAATTAATAAATATTATCAAATTACCGTCAATATTGATTGTGTTCATTATCTTATCTATCGCTTATGTTATTAGCCAGTTAGGATATGGATCACTGATTTCCTTTTTATATCCATTGTTTGGGTATATGAGTTTGATATTATTAGTTCTATTGGCAAGACCAATGAAACGACTTCCAAAGAAATAAAGAGGTTAGTAAGCAAACCCCTTTATTTCTTTATTTTATTGTTCACCAAAAATTAATTAATGAACCTCCTCAGAGTAAGCAAATGATTCTTTTAGGTGACAGGCTAATTGGATTTTCAGAAAGTCCTTTGGATCATTAAAACTTAAGTTTAGAATGTCCTCTATTTTTTTAAGACGTTGATATAATGTATTAATATGAATATGAAGACTTTTCGCTGTTTCGTTAATGGACTTATTTAGCTTTATATATGTTAACAATGTCAGTTCTAGGTCATTTTTTCTTGACCTTGCGGTGTTTAGGGGTTGGAAAAAGCCATGTATGAATTCCTTTATTTCATTTGTGTCCTGATTAATAAATAAACGATTAACCCCGATACTTTCATAGGTAATGATACCTGTTTCTTTTTTATTGACTAGATATGCAACTGATTTCTTTGCTTCTTCATAACTTTTCCCTATGTGATAGGCTCCCTGTTTATTTGAACCAATCCCCACACATACGAATGAGTCGTTATTTTTGGTCCAGTCATGAATAATGGTTTTCAGTCTCTTTATTGAATCATCAATTAAAGAACTGTCAGCTAATGAAACGAGTAGAATGATTTTATTATGAAATCCATAGATGAGACTCACCTGTAGAATATTCTTTTTAATCAATGAGATGATACTATGAATATCTGCACCAAGCTTATATAAATCCTTATAATTCACAAGCTCAATAACAACGACAAAAAAAGTATTGGAAGGATTTAGGTTGAATTCTTTTCTTTTTGCTAAGAGTATCTCTGGTTCCCTGGTTCGAATGACCTCATTAAAAAATTCATGTGTTTTCTTATAATAGATTTCTTCTAATGTATGTTTTTTAACAAGTTCAAGGGCGAGTATTGCCCCTCCTTGCTCAATTACAATCCGCTCGATAACCGATAAAGTATTAGAATAGGGTAAAATAAAACAACCAAGAAAAATGGTACCATTGATGATTGGATATAAATAATATTTTTCTTCGATTGGCTTCCGCATTTCTACAAAAGCGGCATATCTTCTGTGTTTAAATATTCTAGAAATTTCATCAACGCTAAAATAATTCTTTTGCCCCGCTTGATTATGGTACCAATCATTTTCTAAATAATCATAAAAAGAAACATTTCCATTTATCATTTTTCCTATTTCTTTTACGATTGTCTTTAAACCTTTATTTTGTAATGAAAATTTTATGAGTGTATTGTGGACTTCATTTCTTTTTGAAAGCTCTTGTAATTTTTCCTTTACTTCTGTATATAGACGTGCATTTTGGATAGCAATTGCTACCTGTGAAGCAAATCCTTGTAAAAGTTGTACATCACCTTCAGTAAATTTCCCTTTCTTATCAAATTGATGAATGGTCATCACACCGATCCGCCTGTCCCCAATGGAAATGGGTACACTAACAATGGCTTGAATAATTTTTCCTTTTGAAGAAGCGTTGATAATCTGTAAGTTTTCTGGAGAAATGGAGTTTTCGCTCATTTTTTTAAAAATTTGTTCCGTAGAATGGTAGATTAATGGTTTCCCTTCCTTAAAAACCATCCCTGTAATAGATTCCCCAACATTCATTTTAAGCTTCCCGATGATTGGTTCAAATCCAACACTTGTTTTCGTAATAATGATCTTTTCACTAGGATCATAAAGTTGAAGATATCCTGCATTTGCCACGGGTATTACTGACAATGCATTTTTTATAATTTTCTCTAATAGATCATCAAGAACAAGGGATGAAGAGACAGAGCGTATTCCCTCAATCAAAACATCAAGTTCCGCATCTTTTGATTGAATCTGGCTTTTAGCGTCCAAAAGCTCGAAGCAAATAGATAAATAATCCAAATCTCTTTCATCAAAGGGAGAAGTAATACAGTTGGAGCGAAGGAGCACTTGATACCCGTTAAGATAAGAAAATGATATATATAAATACGCATCATCTGTAAAGATATTGTATTTGTCATTGCGATTCAATTTTAAGAGGTTAATATTTTCTTTTTTCAAGTTTCCTTTTTGGTACATAAGTTGAAAGGAAGTATCATGTGGTTTTTGTACCCAAATTTCATAAGAAGATTTATCAAACCCTTTTTCTAAATAGGTAAGAAGCAGTTGATTTGTAGTCATATTAGCCTCCACAATAATAGAAAGTATAGAAAGTTCCGTCTTTTCTGAATTATATATGTAATATAATACATTGTAATAGTTGATTCAATAAATTACTATAAAAATTAGAAAATACAGAATTTTTAATTCAGATTTTTTGAATGCGCTTACTTTTTTGAGGAGGAGGTAGTATGAAAGATTTGCGATTAGTCTATTAATTGAAAAATAATTGAAAAGGAGGAAGATTATTTTGAATTTGGAAACGGTAATGAAAACAGCAAACAGCTTACCACTATGGATTTTCGCTGTACTAATAGTTGGTATCGTCATCTTTCAAAGTATCACTTTTATTCGACTTGCAACAAAAACAAGTCAATCTGTCGGTATGTCTTCTTCAGAGGTAAAGTCTGCGATAAGGGCCGGTGCGATTAGTGCTATTGGACCAGCAATAGCAATCCTTGTTATTGCTATTTCCATGATGGCTTTAATTGGAAATCCCATTACATTAATACGAATGGCTATTATTGGTTCAGCCGCAATCGAAACAGTTGGTGCAAGTATTGGTTCACAAGCCGCTGGGGTTGATTTAGGATCACCTGACTATACGCTACAAGCTTTTACGAGTGCTGTATGGGTAATGTGTGTAGGCGGGATGGGCTGGATGTTATTTGTAGCTCTATTTACAAAGTCACTGGGAAAAATACAGAAAAAAGCAGAATCTAATCCAAAAAATGTCAAGATGTTAAGTATAGTTTCTGTTGCTGCCATGATAGGGGCTTTTAGTTACCTAGGTGGGGGAGAAATGGTAAAAGGTCTAAGGGAATTCATAGTATTTATAGTTGCCTTTATTACGATGCCTATCATAAATTGGATAGGTGATAAATCCCAATTGATATGGTTAAAAGAATGGTCATTAGGACTGGTTATTATTGTCGGTATGATTGCTGGTGTCATTATTTCTTAATGAAAGGTAGGAGAACTAAATGCAAGCTAATAGAGAGGAAAATAATTTATCCTTAAATCAAGCTATGTCAGGTACACAGGCTACAGCAATGGATTTTGACACCTTCCAATTAAGGTCTCATTTTTGGGGGCGTCTAACAATATGGGCAGTCATTGCATTAAGTGTAATTGTGCCCCTTTATCTTTCTTTCGTTCTTGGATATCATCCTGGGTGGTCGCCTATTATTTCAGGTTTGGCAGCGTATGCAGCTATTATTATGTTTGTTTGGGTGCTGGAACCAATTAGCTATTATCCTGTTTTAGGTGTTTCTGGAACATATCAAGCCTTTACAATAGGTAATATTGGAAATATGTGTCTTCCTTGCGCATCGGTTGCTCAACGTGTAGTTGGTGCAGAACCAGGAACCAAAAAGGGTGAGATCACTGCTTCATTAGCAATTGGGACGGCATCAATCGTGAATGTTATAGTTGTTATTTTAACAATACTAGGCGGTTCATACATCCTTACTATATTGCCAGAATCAATTATTAATAACCTAAGCTTAGTCCTTCCGGCTATTTTTGGAGGAGTTATTGCTCAATTCGCTATAAAGAAACCATTATTTGGAGTAATTGGAATTGCGTTCGGTCTTTTTGTGAATCTTGGTCCTGTACCCCGTCCTTTACAAACATTTGTCTGCATACTCGGAACAGTTGTTTTTTGTATACTTTTAGAGAAAATCAAGAAACAAGAGAAAAATAAATAATGCGTTGCTATCGATCTAGCAGAGGTTGAATTTTGAGAAAGGGGTGAAAATCCATATTTAATGGATGTAAATGATGAGTAAACTAGATATATTACAATGGATAAAAAAAGATCGGTCTGAATTTACTGAAATGGCAAAAAAGATCTGGGAGCATCCAGAAGTTGCTTACGAAGAAAGCTATGCTAGTGATTTGCAAGCCTCAAAATTAAAAGAAGAAGGATTTCGTATTAAAGCCTCGATTGGGGGAATTCCTACAGCTTTTGTTGCTGAATATGGTTCAGGAAAACCAATAATTGGGATATTAGGCGAATACGATGCGTTACCTGGGCTTTCCCAAACCGTCAGAACTGTTCAAGAACAAGTTGAACCAGACGGCCCAGGTCACGGCTGCGGCCATAATTTACTTGGAACCGCAGGTGTAGAAGTTGTGGTAGCTTTAAAAAAAGCAATGGAAGAATATAAACTAACTGGTACTATTCGTTATTATGGCTGTCCAGCTGAAGAAGTTTTGTCTGGTAAAACGTTTATGGCAAAGGATGGCGTCTTTGACGATTTGGATTGTGCTTTAACTTGGCATCCATGGACATCAAACATGGTGGTAAATATGAGCATGCAAGCAATGGTGTCAATTAAGTTTCATTTTAAAGGTATTCCAGCACATGCTGCTTCTTCGCCACATGCTGGGAGAAGTGCACTTGATGCTGTTGAATTAATGAATGTCGGCACAAACTATTTACGAGAGCACGTTGTAGACGGTACAAGAATTCATTATGTTATTACAAATGGGGGTCTTGCTCCAAATATTGTCCCAGAGCATGCAAGTGTTTGGTACTATTTAAGGGCTTCCACAAAAGAACAAGTTGAGGACATACTTAGAAGGGTTAAAAATATTGCTAAAGGGGCAGCTCTTATGACAGAAACAGAGGTTAGCTCAGAAATTGAAGCTTTGGCATATGACACACTTCCTAACGAAGCTTTAAATGACCTCATGCATGAAAATATGAAACTAGCGGACCCTTTAGTGTTTACTGTTGAAGAAGAGAAATTTGCTAAGGAATTAGTTAAGACAGTAGATTTGAACATCGTAAAAACTGCACTAAGTGGAACCAATGAACTCTTCCCAGTAACCTATCAAAATGATAAACAAACAAAGGGTAAAACTTTACCTGGTTCAACTGATGTTGGAGATGTAAGCTGGATTACACCTGTGGGGACAATCTTCACAACATGTGCGCCTGTTGGAGTACAATTACATTCATGGCAGGCAACAGCTTCTTTTGGTTCATCAATTGGTTTCAAGGGAATGCATTTTGCCTCACAAACAATGGCATTAACCGCGTATGATTTATTACTAAATAAAGATAATGTACTGGAAAGAGCAAAAGAAGAGTTTTACTTTTTATCAAAAGATAAGCCATATATTGCAGGAATACCTGAAAATGTTAAACCACCAATTAAAAATAAACACTATAGTTTAATTTAAGAAATCAAATATATTCCTAAAAAGGCCTCTAATAAGGTAAAAAATGATACGAAATGGAAAAATGATGATTTCAGGAATCGCGAAAAATACATCGGCCAGGAAATCGGAGAAGGTATACTTTCCATTCTTCGATCTCCTTGTTTTATGTCTTTTCATGTGGGATCTCCTCTTCTAAAAGATAGGGAAAAGCACGAGCAAAAATAGGTTAAACACAAGGTGAGATAGGATTGTTAACAAGATATTACGATTCCACATATATAATGCTCCCCAAACCACTCCACCAGCAAATGTCGCAAGCAAGAAAAGCGGATTAAGGGTATAAATATTTGCAGACATATATAGAAGAGAGGAAATAACGATTACAAGTAGCTTATTCTCGAATTTTGCCTCAATATTCCTCTGGATAAAGCCTCTCCAAAATAGCTCCTCACCTGGAATGATGACAAGAAATAGTGCAACATAATGCCAAGTGAGCTGGGGCTGAATCCTCATATATAAAGTAGCAACATTAGTTAATTCATTTTGAAAAAGGATTGCGGAGCCTATTTTTCCAATATAAAAGAGACTGTACATTAGAAGTCCGGAAAGGATAGCGATCGCAATATTTGAAATTGAAAAGTTTGGGTACTCAAATTTTCCGTATCGGAGCGATGCTAAAGATAACAGGAAAAAAGAAATCGTAAACATGACCCAAAATAGAAGGTCGGATAGAAAACTTACCGCTAGTAATAAATGTACAAGTATTAAAAGTAGAATAAAGTTTTTTTGCATTTGTGTCTGCCTCTTTTGTTAAGTTATGTTGCTGTTCATTTTATCATGAGGGTAATTTTTTTAGAATAAATATCTGGCGACGACTCATCCTAATGATGATGAATTGAAAGAAGGAGAGATTAGGTATGACACAGTCAAAACGTCAACAAGAGCGTCAATGGACAGTTCGCAAGCAATCGCAAAATCCGCATGGGAAAGTGAAATCCTTTGAACAGTTAGCTGATGAAGCAGGGAAGGATACAAAGGAATAGCAAGAAGCTGGCGCACACACTCTAGATTGGGGTGTGTGCGTTTTTATGGTTGGGTGTTTTCCAATGAGTACCATCAACCGCCTGTAAAATGGGATGTGGTGTCTCTCCAAAGTGTTTGGAGTGTCAACAACATCCTGAAAAATGGAATTCATTATCCCTCCAGAGGGTTTGGAGCACCATCAATCTCCTGAAAGATGGAATATGGTGTCCTTCCAGAAGGTTTGGAGCACCATCAATTTCCTAAAAAATGTAATAAGGTGTCCTTCCAGAAGGTTTGGAGCACCAACAATTTCCTAAAAATGGAATATGTTGTCTCCCAGAAGTCTCGTAGTACATAAAAGCCCAAATTTCTAATTCATTTTCATTGTGAAATATCGGTAACCGAAATATAATTAACTTTATTAAGTCGATGGATCGACCGAATAAAGTTAATTCTTCCGGTGGATGCCACGATTTTTCAAAGGAAATTTTTCGAGCAAACTCGAAAAAAATCGGGCGTAAATACGCCAAAGCGTATTTGAAATGACATAAAATGAATTGGAAAGAAGGATCATTATGGGTCAAGATGACATGAGGGAATATAAGCTAGGAATCCTGTACACCACGATTGCCTATATCGCATGGGGAGTATTGCCTCTTTATTGGAAATTAATCGACCATATGCCGGCAGTCGAAATTCTTGCACATCGGATTGTTTGGTCACTTGCTTTTGTGCTTATGATCATTCTTGTTTCAAAAAAAGGGAAGCAATTCATAACTAACCTAAAAGAGATTTTTAAAAACAAATTCAAACTAATTGGGATTGTGGCTTCATCCATCCTCATAACAGTCAACTGGGCTACTTATATTTGGGCGGTCAATACGAACCATATTATAGATGCGAGTCTTGGGTATTACATCAACCCTTTGGTCAGCGTTCTACTAGGTATCATTGTTCTTAAAGAACGACTATTGTTTTGGCAAGGGATTTCATTTGCGTTAGCCGGTATTGGAGTTCTTATTTTAACTTTTCAATATGGAAGTTTTCCATGGGTTGCTATTACACTTGCATTAAGCTTTGGTTTTTATGGGTTAACAAAGAAGCTTGCAAAGCTTGATTCGTTGATTGGCTTAGCGATGGAAACAATGGTGGTTGCGCCGATCGCACTTATTTATTTGGCGGTTCTTTTTAAGGGAGGAGTCGATTCCTTTTCAGGAGCAAGCATTGATGTGCAGTTATTGCTAATGGGGGCAGGGGTCATAACAGCATTACCATTACTTTGGTTTGCAGCTGGAGCAAACAGAATTCCACTTTCTGTTGTTGGAATTCTTCAATATATTTCTCCAACAATCAATCTTTTATTGGGAGTATTTTTATATCATGAGCATTTCTCAAAGGTTCATTTCGTTACTTTCTTATGTATCTGGACGTCACTATTAATCTACTCGTTCTCAAAATCTAAATTTCTAACATCGATTCAACCTAAATATATGAAAAATAAATCATTAGGGGCATAGATACAACAAGGGAGCCGATTATTGAATCAGCTCCCTTTCATTTAGATTGTTGTGACAATCCTATAGTTTTTATGATTGACAACTGTACGACTCTCTAATTCTAGATCTCTATAATTGTCCATATATGTTAAGTCTACAATAACCGAGTTTTCGTTCACCTTTTCCACGATGCCTTTAAGGCCCTCTCTGAACTCAATAATATCCCCAATTTCTGCAATTTTCATAATGTCACCCTCCATCGCATTCTATGAATCTTCATTATTGATCACAAAGTGCTTTTTTTTACAAAAAAACCATTTTTTTATATTTTGCCTTACTTTTGTTTTTGTGTAAAGCGTTTTCAATGATATTCTATTATAAATTTTTGTAAAAAATGTGACAACCCTTGTAAATTTTTTTATAGTTAATTAATAAGCCTCAGTTTAAAGGGAGAGAAAAAAGTGAAAGATGTAGGATTGGTTTTAGAAGGTGGGGGAATGCGTGGCGTGTACACAGCAGGCATCCTTGAACATTTCATGGAACAGAATTTATATTTTCCATATGTCATCGGCGTATCTGCTGGAGCGTGTATGGCAGCGTCTTATCTTTCCAGACAATTGGGAAGAAATCGTACGGTTAATATTGATTTTATTAATCATCCAAACTATTTATCATTCCGTAATTTTGTAAAGCATAGGCAGTTATTTGGGATGGATTTTATTTTTGATGAGATCCCTAATAAGCATGTACCATATGACTATAATGCTTTTTATCAATCAAGAGAAGAATTTGTGGTGGGAACAACCGATTGTGAAACAGGGGAGCCGACATATTTTAAAAAAGAGGATTATGGAAATGACATGCTAAAAGTAATTCGGGCTTCAAGCTCATTGCCTTTTGTTGCACCTATTATTGAATTTAAAGGGCAGAAATTATTAGATGGTGGCATCACGGATCCGATTCCATTGATAAAAGCACAGCAGGATGGCTATTCAAAAAATGTCGTGATTTTAACTCGAAATCGTGGTTATTCGAAAAAGAAATCAAATATGACCTGGTTTATCAGACGCTCTTTTAAGCAATATCCTAATCTGGTAAAAGCAATGGAGACACGATATAAGCGTTATAATGAAACACTTGCGTATTTAGATCAAGAAGAAAAGGCGGGGAGGATTTTTTTGTTTAGTCCAACTGAACCACTTGAAGTAGGACGTGTTGAAAGAAATCCTGAAAAATTAACCAATCTTTATGAACTTGGGCTGAAGGACGCAAGTGAGCAATTCGATAAGTTTCAGAGATGGTTAATGGCTTAATATAAAAGGTGCCTCTATTGAGACACCTTTATTTGCTTATCTACCTTGAGGGCCGGAAACCACCCATCATAGGTCCGCCACCAGGTCCCTGAGGGCCAAATCCACCCATCATAG
>NZ_JBALOQ010000034.1:19493-47210 GCF_036962705.1 Bacillus sp. JJ1562 | reverse complement strand
CGGATCCTTGAGGGCCAAAACCTCCCATCATACCAGGAGAAACAAATGGTCCCTGAGGATCGAAACCACCCATCATAGGCCCGCCACCAGATCCTTGAGGGCCAAATCCACCCATCATAGGTCCAACACCAGTTCCTTGAGGGTTAAATCCTCCTATCATACCAGGTTCTGCCATGTGGGCGTGATGTTGGCCACAAGTGCAACCAGGTCCATGAGGTCCGTGTGGAACCATCCTATTTGTCTCCAGCCCAGGCTGCTCACCATACATGTTAATAGAGTGTTGATAATTTTTCATAGAATCCACCTCTCTTTAGTACTAATCCAGTTAAAAAAGTCTGCAACTTCGGTAATATTTGGGGCGAAAAACCAATAATTTTCATTTCAGCTTTTTACTTCTACATAATAAATGCCTACTAGACATTTCCCACATATCATATGCCTAAAGGGGTATTATGTGTTGATTCACAGGATAAATGGGTATTAGCCTTGTTTCTTATTTTTCGAACTACTATAATTTAAAGGAAGTTAAAAAAGTCCGGTGAAAATGACACATCGAATTTCCGCAAACATTGCTTAGAGAACTTGGTGAATAATAAGGTTATGCGCTTGAGTCTACTAGTTTATTCAGGGAGGTCAATTCCTCAGCGTAAGGCTGCAAGGATGTTAACTCAAGCAGTTGCCTCGCTCCGGTAGGTACTCAAAGCTTCACCGCCTTGAAATTTCGACGCACAGGACGTGCTAGTGTCGACAAGACATGAGGATGTGGCGCTCTTGTCGACGCGGTCCTTTTCATCCAGCTTTTATAACACTTATTATAGCTAGAGGTGTAATCAATGAATGAGCAATTTGTAAATGAAATTTTAAATAAGCTAAGAGATGGAGAACTAAGTGAATATTTAGTGAAAAATGATCAGTTTTTAGAGTTTCGAAAGACATTGGTCAAAAGGGAAGATTTCAAGCATTTTCGCGGGATTGCCCTGCATGGTGGAGATGTGCTGTATAGTTATTTGGAAGTCGCAAGAAGTTAATGGGACATAAGTCATAGACAAAGGTTGACAAAGACCTTAAAAAAATAGTAAAATTATCTTGAATTCAAGATAATGAAAAGGGTGGATAGTATGGAAGCAAATGAAGAAATCAATGTTCCTAACCTCTCCTTAAAATTTTTTGTCATACTATCTCGAGCATTCCGAACTGTGAATGAGCGGGTTGAAGAGGACGTAAAAGGATATGGATTAAACTTAACTGAATTTGCCGTGTTAGAGCTTCTTTATCATAAAGGAGATCAGCCAATTCAGCATATTGGTAAAAAGGTCTTGTTATCTAGCGGAAGTATCACATATGTTGTGGATAAATTGGAAAAAAAGAAATACCTTGAAAGAAATGCTTGTCCAAAGGATCGACGTGTCACATGGGCGTCCATTACGGAGGAAGGCAAACAATTCATGGATACCATTTTTCCAAAGCATCAGGAGGCAATTGAAGAAATTGTTGGAGGTCTGTCTGATTCTGAAAAAGAAGAAATGATGGTTCTCTTGAAAAAACTAGGTTTTCACGCTGAAAAATTATAAAAAATATTTGAAATGTATATTACTTGACCGCCCTTTTACAAAAATACTATACTTTCAAGATAAAGAGCAGAGTATTCTTAAATTGTAGTTGTAGTAAGAAAGGGAGAATGAGTATGGTTTCAAATAAGGTGAAGGACCTTCTTTTAAATAAAATGAAAATGATTCAACAACCGGGGGAACAGGATATCTGCTTAGTTGGGCCTGTTACTTTACCTGTTCAGTTAGACGATAAAGTCATGACATTTAAATGGTATACATGGTTAACAGTTGAGAATGAAATGACCTCTGAGGATGTGCTAGACTCACTTTCTCAAACCAACTTAGCAGCCATGCAGCAATCATCTGTACTTGTGTACGGGGATTTTGACACTGATAATGATGCGCTTATAAGAATGCATAGCATATGTCATACGGGTGATATTTTTGGAAGCAAGCGCTGTGATTGTGGGTTCCAATTACGTGAATCGATGAGAATGATCGAATCCAATGGCTGTGGTGCACTCTTTTATTTAGCCGATCATGAAGGAAGAGGGATTGGGTTAATTTCAAAATCACTTGCCTACATCCTTCAGCAAGAAGGGCTTGATACTGTGGAGGCTAACCTAGCATTGGGCTTTAATGACGATAGCCGTAATTATGAAGATGCGATTCGTGTTCTCACTGAGTTACGTGCGAAGCCAGTTACGTTAATTACGAACAATCCGAAAAAATTAGCTGCATTACAGGAATATGGACTATTATCAGATACACATATCCCACTTTGGGGGGATATCTCTGAATACAACAAAAAGTATTTAGCAACAAAAGTTGAAAAGTCTGGCCATATCCCTGTAAAAGAAAAATTGACAACAATTTAATAGTTCCATTAAAAAGGTAAGCCTTAAATTCCGGGGCTTACCTTTTTTTATGCGGATAGTAGTATTATCGTTGTTTTTGTTAAAAAATAGAGGAGAATTGTATAGTGTTGTACTATTAATATATATAAGAGTCTTGTTGAAATGGAGGAAACAGTAGTGGACTATGGCACACTTATTAATAAACAACGAGAATTCTTTTCTACAGGGAAAACAAAGGAAATTACTTTTCGGATCGATGCCCTTAAAATGCTTCGAAATCTAATTAAAACGCATGAAAAAGAAATCATGGCCGCTTTACATACAGATTTAAATAAATCTGAGTTTGAGTCCTATACAACGGAGATAGGGTTTGTATTGGAAGAACTGCGCTACATGATAAAACATATTGAAAACTGGGTAAAGCCGAAAAAGGTAAAAACAAGCATAACAGGCTTTGGCAGTAAAAATTATATCTATCCTGAGCCATATGGGGTGGTACTGATTATTTCACCTTGGAATTATCCATTCCAACTGGCGTTTGCCCCTTTGATTGGAGCTATCGCTGCTGGGAATTGTGCGATTTTAAAGCCTTCAGAATTAACTCCAAAGACGTCAGGATTACTGACTAAGCTGATTCGAGAAAATTTCCCAGAGGCATACATTGTAATTGTTGAGGGGGGAATTGAAACCAGTACAGCCCTTTTAAAAGAAAAAACTGATTACATCTTTTTTACAGGAAGTGTTGCCGTAGGGAAGGTGATTATGGAGGCAGCGGCGAAGCACTTAACGCCTGTGACTCTTGAACTTGGAGGCAAAAGTCCATGTATTGTCCACAAGGATGCGAATCTTCAGTATGCGGCAAAGCGGATTGCGTGGGGGAAGTTTACGAATGCAGGGCAAACCTGTATTGCACCAGATTATTTATATGTCCATCATGAGGTGAAGGACGAGTTTTTAAAGCTGTTAACAGAGGCAATTCATGAATTGTATGGAAATGCCCTTAGTGAGGAGAGTCAGTTTACAAAAATCGTGAGTGATCGGCATTTTCAGCGTCTAAAAACGTTTGTTTACAATAGTGGAACAATTTATTATGGCGGGGAATCAGATGCAGAGAAATACCTGATTGCACCAACGGTTCTGTCAAATATTACATGGGAGGATCCCATCATGGGGGATGAAATTTTTGGACCGATTTTACCCGTGATGGAATATGAAGATATTTTGCAAATCATCGATGAAATCAATAACCGGCCAAAACCACTTGCATTGTATATTTTTTCAGAGGTAGAACGAGTGCAAAACAAGGTCCTTGAGTCGATTTCCTTCGGTGGTGGCTGTGTGAATGACACGGTTTATCATTTTGTTTCGCCACATCTACCATTTGGAGGTGTAGGTGAAAGTGGAATCGGTGCTTATCATGGGAAAGGGAGCTTTGATGTATTTTCGCATGAAAAAGGCATCATGAAGCAAACAACACGATTTGATTTGCCATTCCGTTATCCGACGACAAAGCATGGGTTAAAGTTGATAAAAATGATTATGAAGTAGCCGTAAAATGACAAAAACGTTTATTACATTACTGAGATATTTGTAAAATTCAACCCGTATTTTACCCTCATGTCCAAAATTTAGGTAGAATTATAAGTTAGGATTTTTTTTCCATGTATATTTTCAGACAAGGTGACGCAAAGACTCTGGCATTCTACCACTTTTTGGACGATGAATCGAAATATTACAGCTGTTAACCTTCTAGTAGGGACAAAAACAACGACTACTAGGAGGAATGAAAATATGAAAAACCTAAAAAAGATTGGATTTGCAGCTGCATTAACATTTTCTTTATTAGCATCAAGTGTGAGTGCATCGGCAGCAACTCATACTGTTGAATCAGGAGATACATTTTGGAACCTTGGGATGAAGTATGGTGTATCTGTATTAAACCTTAAGGAAATAAACAACCGTACAAGTGATATGATCTATCCTGGAGAAGAGCTTGAAATTCCAGAATCAGTGTCAGCACAAGATAAAGAATTACTTGCTCGAATCGTACATGCTGAAGCAAAAGGTGAGCCATATGCAGGTAAAGTTGCCGTGGCTACAGTTGTGTTAAACCGTGTGGATTCATCTGAATTCCCTGATACTATTAAAGATGTGATATACGAAAAGACACCAGGTGGTTCATATGCATTTAGCCCAGTAGCAGATGGTTCAATTAACCAACCTGCTGATGAAGAAGCAAAACGTGCAGTAGATGAAGCAATTACATTCCGTGGACAAGGGAATGGATCTTTATTTTTCTTTAATCCAGATAAGTCATCCCACCCATTTATGATGTCAAGAGAAGTAACAACAATTATTGGTAATCACCGTTTTGCAAAATAATATATTTGAAAAACACCCATTTCGACTCATATCGAAATGGGTGTTTTTTTTTGCGTATTTAGAACATATAGTGAGTATTATATGAAAATATTGAAGGGAGAGCTAAATGTATGACAGCAAAGGTACTGTTTTTTGGAGACCCAGGAATTGATGATACACTTGCGATTATGTATGGATTGCTCAACCCAAAAATTGAGATAGTAGGCATCGTTCCTGGCTATGGAAATGTAAATCAGGAACAAGCCGTTCAAAATGTGGCATATTTACTATCCCTTGCAGGTAAAATGGATATACCAATTATTGCAGGCGCGAAGAGGCCGTTAACAGGGGAAGCTATTCCTTATTACCCGGAAATTCATGGAGCGAAGGGTCTCGGACCTATTCGACCACCTAATACACTTCCAACTGCAGAGTTATTAAATTTTAATGAAATTTTTAACATTATCGAGAGTTATGAAAATGAACTTTATATTGTCGATGTTGGCAGGTCGACATCACTCGCTATTGCTTTTAATCTTGGCGGAGATGTAATGAATAAAGTCAAAGGTTATTATATAATGGGTGGGGCTTTCTTAGTTCCAGGGAACGTAACTCCAGTCGCTGAGGCGAACTTTAATGGGGATCCTATCGCTTCGAATTTTGTTGTAGAGCATGCACGAAACCTTTCTATTTTTCCACTTAATATCACTAATAATGCGCTTTTGACCTCTGAAATGGTGGACACAATCGTCCAATTTGGAACAAAAAATCCATTTCGTAATTTAATAAAGCCTATTTTTGATTATTATTTTGAAGCTTATAAGAAAAATGTACCTGGGATTAAGGGGACTCCACTTCATGATGTTGTTGCACTTAGTGCAATCGTGAATCCATCGATTGTGCAATATGCACTTCGCAGAGTAAATATAGAAATGTTCGGAATAACAAAAGGTCTAAGCCTTGCCGATTTTCGTCCGAATCCAGAAGCAGAGCCACCAGAAACTTTAGATCGGATTGCATTACGATTTGATTATGAGCAATTTATAAATGATTTTATTCGGATCTCGACGATGGGTGTGACTGATAGGTAGTTCTTAACAGGTCTTTCGTGACTATTTCAGAAATATAGTACATTGGTAGTAGAAAAATATTTTTAATTTTCGGAAAATATACCCAAGCTTTCTTTTCCACATTTGGCATATAATGTGAATAAGGAAGCTTCTTTATTTGCCTAAGGTCAAGCATTACAAATCTGGACTTTAGGGGGTGATGACATGTTGTTACATCTCGTACTAGCAATCTTTATTGGTGGCTCTATGGGGTTGTTGGGACATGCTAAAAAACAGGGGAAAATCGAAAAACCTCGCGTGACAAAACGCTTCATCTACCTCGGCTTCTTAGAAGAAATGATTATTGGAATCGTTGCAGCAGTATTAGTCGTAGCTTCGAGCGACACAGAATCGATTTTTCGTGTAGTGTTCCTCTCGATTTTAGCAGGTTACGGGGGAGAAAGAATCATGCAGAGAGTGGAATTAGTCAGACAAGCAGAACGACCAAACGAATTGAAGGCAGAAACAAAACAAGAACAGGAGAACAATAAGAACAATGATGCAATTTGATTTAAAACAAGTAATAAAAGAAAAACGCGATGTATTTTAATCGACTCTTTTTGCAGGAAACCTGTGGAAAGGGTCATTTTTATTAATACACTAAGGAAACAAGACTAGAAACTCAACGCATTTGGTTCAATAGTAGAGATGTTCCTATTAAAATGGTATAATTAGTAGCAGTGAACATGAAATGGAGGATTTACACTACATGATTACAGTTACTAACGTAAGTTTGCGATATGGTGACCGCAAGCTTTTTGAAGATGTTAATATAAAGTTTACACCGGGAAATTGCTATGGCTTGATTGGAGCAAATGGTGCCGGAAAATCAACCTTTTTGAAAATCCTTTCTGGTGAAGTTGAGGCACAAACTGGTGATGTCCATATGACACCGGGTGAACGCCTTGCTTTCCTAAAGCAAAACCACTTCGAATATGAAGAGCATGAAGTTCTTAAAGTAGTTGTCATGGGACATGCACGTCTTTATGAAGTGATGCAGGAGAAGGATGCAATATATATGAAGCCAGATTTCTCCGATGAGGACGGGATGAGAGCGGCCGAACTTGAAGGAGAATTTGCCGAATTAAATGGTTGGGAAGCTGAATCAGAAGCAGCTATCCTTTTAAAAGGATTAGGAATTTCTGAGGAGCTTCACACGAAAAAAATGGCAGAACTAACAGGTTCTGAGAAAGTAAAAGTATTATTAGCGCAAGCCTTATTTGGGAAGCCAGATGTACTATTACTCGACGAGCCGACTAACAACTTGGATTTAAAAGCAATCCAGTGGCTAGAGGAATTTTTAATTAACTTTGAAAATACCGTAATTGTCGTATCCCATGACCGTCATTTCTTAAATAAAGTATGTACACACATGGCAGACCTTGATTATGGAAAAATTCAAATCTATGTTGGAAACTATGATTTCTGGTATGAATCGAGCCAGCTTGCTTCAAGAATGGCGTCGGATGCAAATCGCAAAAAAGAAGAAAAAATTAAAGAACTTCAAGCTTTTATCGCACGATTTAGTGCAAATGCATCAAAATCTAAACAAGCAACATCCCGTAAAAAGTTATTAGATAAAATTTCACTTGATGATATTAGACCATCATCACGTCGTTATCCGTTCGTCGGATTCACACCAGAGCGTGAAATTGGAAATGACCTATTACGCGTTGAAGGCCTAACGAAAACAATCGATGGTGTGAAGGTGCTTGATAATGTGAGCTTTATTATGAACAAAGGCGACAAGCTTGCGTTTGTAGGAAAAAGTGAAATTGCGATTACGACATTATATAAGATTTTAATGGGTGAAATGGAAGCAGACAGTGGTACCTATAAATGGGGAGTTACAACATCACAAGCTTATTTCCCTAAGGACAACTCTAAGTATTTCGGGGGAGATGAGCCAACATTAGTAGATTGGCTTCGTCAGTTCTCTCCAAATGACCAAAGTGAGAGCTTCCTACGTGGATTCTTAGGAAGAATGCTTTTCTCAGGAGAAGAAGTATTGAAAAAGCCTAGCGTTCTTTCAGGAGGAGAAAAAGTACGTTGCATGCTTTCAAAAATGATGCTAAGTGGCTCAAATGTGTTACTACTTGATGACCCTACAAACCACTTAGACCTTGAATCCATTACCGCTTTAAACAATGGCTTAATTGCGTTTAAAGGATCAATGTTATTTACATCCCATGACCATCAGTTTGTTCAAACGATTGCGAATCGTATTATTGAAATCACACCAAATGGACTTGTTGATAAAGAAATGACATATGATGAATACCTTAATAATGTTGAGCTTCAAAAACAAATTGAAGCAATGTATGCGTAATTACCAAATGCGTAAGCGCCTTGATCAACCCCGACAAGCACAAGACAAGCCAGTGGGAAGGTTGTACTTTGACCTTCTTGATGGATTGGCATGTGACCTCGAGGGGTTAGGCGTTGAAGCTGGACATATGTAAAAAGCCGTCTTCCTTTATCGGGAGACGGTTTTTTACGTGTCCTTAGAAATATTCGAGTCACTGCCATCTGGGTCATAAGTATTGGATGTACTCACACCATTATTAGTCGTAATATTGAAACCCGTATTAAATGACCCTGAACCTGCAATTGTTTTTCCAGTAGTTGAAGGCGAAACATTATACGAATTACCAGTGATAATGATACCCTCATTGCTATTAATTTCAATTGGTCCTAAAAAGATGGAAGCCATATGCATTGCACCTGCTTTACATAATCCTTATAGTACTAGCATATGGCATCTATTGAAATGTGAAAGGTACAAAACCCTAAAAAGCAAAAAAGATAAGCCTTAGACGGCTTATCACTTACCTAATAAAGCTAAAATTCCTCTAAAAATAAGAACAAATGAAAAGACGAAAATTGTAATGACACCAACTAGGGTTAACACGGGGTGTAAGCTCACTAAAACGGTATCATATGCTGTTACTCGAATCAGTGCAAAACCAGCTAAAATACACGCTACAAATAAGAAAACAAATTTATCCAAATGATTTCCCTCCTTTGATACACTATATGTCCCACTCATGAGATGGTGAGAAAATCAAAGATGTTTTAATCATTTTTTAATATTTGGGAATAAAAACGAATATCGTGAATAGAATAGTTTTGTTGGAAAAAAAGCAAATAAAAATAGGCTAAAAAAATAGGGTGGGACAGATGGCATTAGTAAAAAATTGTATTATTGTGTTGTTATTTGCGCTATTAGTTGTGGGAATGATTTTATTTGGGGTAAGGACGATTGAGGCAAAGGAAAAACCAACTGTGATGATGTCGACTGAGATGATATATGATCAAAAAACCGTTCACTTCTAGGGAAAGTGACGGTTTTTTTAGTAGTTTTATTCATGCTTAATAAAAGGAGGCCCGTATAAGGCCTCCTAAGGATATGGTTATTGTTGCGAACCGTTTTTAAGCTGTTGCTGTGCCATTGCAACGAGGCGTTTCGTCATTTCGCCCCCAACGGAGCCATTAGCACGTGCGGTCGTATCTGCACCAAGCTGAACTCCAAACTCATTGGCGATTTCTTCTTTCATTTGATCTAGAGCATTTTCAGCACCTGGAACCAATAGTTTGTTTCTTGCCATGATACATCACTCCCGACAAAGTTTTTTGAGTAACCAAACGATTACTCATTTTTAAGTTGTCACGTATTGTGGAAATGATGCTTGGGAAATAGGACCAAACTGCTTTTTTGGCTTTGGGAACAAATATTGTGAGTTTGGGCAGATATTTTTCGAATTTGAGTCGATATTGTCCAAGTTTGGGTTAATATATTCCGAAATTGCGTCGATATATTCCAAATTCTGGTATATATCCGCTATTCTACCTTCAAACTTTCTTCTTCAAGCTTTTCCATTTCAGCTTTCATCCATTGCGGATTCAATTTTTCACCGATAAATACCAAGGTTGGCTTATAATTCATAAGCTCTTTTAAGTAAATTGGCGTTCCATATGAGTATTGGAACAAATAAGTGTTATTTGAATGGGTAAACTTTAAATAACCCTTAATCCGGTAAATCGTATCAGGCATTTTTCTAAGCCATTCCTCGAATAAGTCGAGGTCAAGTGGATTTGAAAACGTATGTACAAATGTTTTTAGCTTCAAATCAAGCTGGACATGGGCACGTTCGTGTGATTTGCGCTCGGTCTTTTTCATTGTACGAAGATCATTAAGGTTCACGGCAGCATGCTTCGTTAGGAGACATCTTGCCTCACTGTTAATGGACTGAATTTCAAAGAGGACTTTTCCTTGTTCCATCTCAGACAACTGGTCGACTTTATTTAGTAACAAGACATCAGCATGGCGGACTTGTTCGCGTAAGAGCATTTGTAGCTGTGCACTTAATAAGTCTCTTTCCTTCCAACGATTCACATCAAGAAGGGTCACAATCGATTGAACAAATAATTGGTCCGCAAATAGCGGGGACATACATGCATCCAACACCTCAATTGGGTGAGCAACCCCCGTTGTTTCAATATAGATGGCATCAAGATCTTGCTCCTTTAATAGACCTTGAAGATGAACCTCAAGCTGGCCTTGAATCGTACAGCAAACACAGCCATTTAATAACTCTTTAAGAGGCGTATTCTCAGAAACCGCATTTGAATCAATCGAAACCTGACCTAACTCATTCATTACAACAGCTACTTTTCGACCTAAGTCTTTTTCCTGAGTTAGAATATTTTGTAATAAAGTGGTTTTGCCACTACCTAAAAAGCCAGACAGAATAAAAACCTCAACTTTTTCCATAAAAACTCCTCATTCTTTCATATGATTACTCCTATTATAACGGAAAATGGTGGACAGGGAAGAGAAGTGAATAATCAAAAAGGTTTGACAGATTATTCAGGTGCACATATACTAAAATTAACAAAATTCGAAAGGAATGGGTAAGGGGCAATGTACAATTAATCTTATTTTCGTACCGATTTTTCAATATCGAAAAATTTGTATCTAGAGAATAGGATTCGTATGCCCATTTCCATGTCCGATTGTACATTAAACAAATGTGCATTTCTTTATGTTGGGAAAAATGTGTCCTCTCTAGATACCGTCTAGGGAGGTTTTTTTATGACGATTTTAAAATTGAGTGGGATCCACAAAAGCTACGGTGATAAAGTTATTCTAAATAATCTTGAATTTGACGTTCAAAGTGGAGATAGAATTGGGATTGTTGGGGACAATGGAGCTGGGAAAACCACATTAGCAAACATCTTAACGGGAAAACTGGCGATGGATAGAGGAAATATCGAGATGCCGTCCGGACCAATTTCAATAGGCTATGTAAAACAGGCCGCTGAAAATGCGCTTCAAGACCTTGAAGAAGCAATCATTTCAGGAAGCATTTTAGAGCAAACAAGTCAGCTTGGGTTAACGAAAGTCCAAACTTGGGACCAAGAAAGAGGAGAACACTTAAGTGGTGGCGAGAAAACAAAGCTATCGTTAGCGAGTGTTTGGACATCAAAATCAGATCTTTTATTGCTTGATGAACCGACGAACCATCTTGATTTTAAAGGGGTAGAGTGGCTAATTGAGGAAATGAAAGCTTTTCAGGGTGCAATCATTGTTATCTCGCATGACCGTTATTTTCTTGACAAAACAGTTACTCATATTGTTGAGATTGAGGACGGCGATTCGTATATTTATCAAGGAAACTATACGAATTTTTATGAGGAAAAGGAAAGACAATATCTAAGCCAGCTTCACCTCTACGACATTCAACAAAAGCACAAAGAAAAAATTGAAAATCAAATGAGCAATTTGCAAAATTGGTCAGATAAAGCACATCGCCAATCAACAAAACAAGAGGGCTTTAAGGAATTCTACCGAGTGAAGGCAAAGAAAATGGATAAACAAATTAAGTCAAAAATGAAGCGCCTTGAAAAAGAGCTCGAAAAAAATAAAGTCGAAAAGCCAAAGGAAAAAGAGGAACTTCAATTTCATTTTAAACAGAACAAAAAGCGGGGGAAACGAATTGTTGAAGTGAAAGATGGAGGGGTGAGATTTGGCGAGAGGATTTTGTTTCAGAAAAGCCATTTTTATGTAAAGTTTGGAGAACGGATTGGCATTCTTGGTGAAAATGGCTGTGGGAAGACCACCTTGCTTCGAGTAATGATGGGAGAAGCAGAGCTTTCAACGGGGGAGCTTTGGAAAAGTGATTCCTTGAAAATCGGTTATCTGTCTCAGGATGTAACTGATTTGGATGAATCGAAGACTATTATTGAATATGTTGGACTCACTGTAAAAGACGAGATCAGTGAAGCAAGAACCATTTTTGCAAACATTGGGTTTAATGCTGATAAAATCAATCAGCCGATTTTGTCTTTAAGCCATGGTGAACGAACAAGGGTGAAGCTTGTTAAATTGTTGCTGGATGAAGTAGACATATTAATTTTAGATGAACCTACCAACCATCTTGATCTTGCGAGTCGCCAGTCTCTTGAAAAAATGCTGCAATCCTTTGAAGGGACGATTCTTATCGTTTCTCATGATCATTATTTCCTTGAAAAAATGTGTGACAAACTGCTTGTGTTTGAAAATGGTGTCATAAAAAGGGTTGAAATGGGGCTAGAGGAGTATCAGCGAAGAGATCAGACAGAACCGGTAGCTGTACAAAACAAGGAAGAAGAAATACTTCTTATCGAAAATGAAATTAATGCGACAATCGGACAATTGTCATTGTTAACAAAGGGAGACCATAAGTATGAGGAGCTAGACAAAAAACTACTAGTATTAATGAAAAAGAAAAGAGAATTATGAAGTAAAAAAAAGTTCAGTGCTTAAAAACACTGAACTTTTTCAAGTTTATTAGGTGACGGGGTTATTAGAATGAAAAAAGCACCACCAGGAGCTAATAATCCTGATGGTGCCTTACTAATTAAAATGCCCAGTTCCCGTTGCGGAAAACAGGTTCTTTAGTGCCATCGGCAGTAATGCCGTCGATATCCATATCGCCTGAGCCGACCATGAAATCGACATGCGTGATACTTGAGTTTGCACCTTTTTGCACAAGCTCCTCACGAGACATCGTTTTACCACCTTCAATACAAAAGGCATATGCATTTCCAATTGCGAAGTGATTGGATGCATTTTCATCAAATAGCGTGTTATAGAAAAGAATTTTTGATTGGGAAATAGGTGAGCTATGTGGAACAAGTGCAACCTCTCCTAAATAGTGGCTGCCTTCATCAGTTTCCACAAGACGTTTTAATGTATCTTCACCTGTTTCTGCCTTCACATCAATGATGCGTCCATTTTCAAAGGTTAATGTAAATTGGTCGATTAAGCTTCCTCCGTAATTTAGAGGCTTTGTACTGCTAACATATCCACTTACACCGTCTTTTTTAGGAACTGTAAATACCTCCTCAGTTGGCATATTGGCAACGAACTCAATGTTTTGTTCATTCTCACCACCGCCGCCAATCCATACATGGTCTTCAGGTAGTTCGACCACTAAGTCAGTTCCAGGTGCTTTATAATGTAATTTTTTATATCTTTTCTTGTTTAAGTATTCAACCTTAGCATGCAAAGTCGCATTGTGTTCCTTCCATGCATGAACAGGGTCTTCAACATCAACACGAGCTGCTTGGAAAATGGCATCCCATAATTTTTCCACTTGCTCCTCTGAAGCTAAGTCTGGGAATACTTTTTCTGCCCAACTCTCTGAAGGGACAGCAATGACAGACCAGCTGACTTTATCAGCCTGAGAATAATTTCGGAACTTTTCCAACGCTTGACCTGCCGTTTTATTCGCATGAGCAATTCGCTCAGGGTTGACGCCTTTTAATAAATCCGGATTGGACGAAATGATGGATAAAAAGGCTGCTCCGTTCTCCGCAAGGTCTTCCATTCCTTTTGCCTTCCACATTGGATAATCGAGAAACGCTTCATCGGGTGCGAGGTCAAAACGTGTGCGAATAATTTCATCATCATTCCACTCGATTAATACATTTCTTGCTCCAGCCTCATAGGCTTTTTTCACCACTTTTCTTACATATTCCGCAGCTGAAATAGGTGCATGAATAAGAAGGTTCTGTCCTTTTTGAACATTAACCCCAACGCGTACAGCTAAATCAGCATATTTTTCAAGCGTTTGTTCGAACTTAGACATATGTATTCTCCTTTGTAGGGTGCTGAAAATCTAGCACGAAAGTAAGTATTGCTCCTTTAGTTTACCAGAAACGAATTTGGTAACGAAATATAATTTTCACAAAATTAGGCGAATGTATATTGACATGAAAGTTGATGTCCTATAATGTATTGAGTGTACTACATGATATAATACACCTAAAACACGAATGGCATAGATTAACTGAAAGGGGTGTTTTGTTTGTATTTTCATTTAGATGAACGTAGTAATACACCAATTTGGGAACAAATTGTAAACCAAGTTAAGGAACTCATATTAAAAGGAGCCCTTCAGCCTGATGAAAAATTATTAAGTGTTCGTGAGCTTTCCTCGACCTTGCTTGTTAACCCAAACACTGTCAGCAAGGCATATCAAGAGCTTGAACGACAGGGAATTATCGAAACGCGAAGGGGAAAGGGTACATTTGTTTCCGAACAGATTCCAAAGAAGGTGGATGATGAAAAAGTGGAGGAAATCAAACAATCATTAAAGCTTTTACTCGTAGAGGCTTCTTATCTAGGGATAAATAAAGAAACATTTGTTGAGTGGATCGAAAAGTATGTCGAGGAGTTAGGGGGGAAGGACAGCAATGCTTAACGTCTATAATCTTTCAAAAAGCATTGAAGGAGAAAGAGTCTTACAAAATATTTCTTTTTCAATTGGAGCAGGGTCTATTGTTGGATTGGTTGGACGAAATGGAGTCGGAAAAACAACGCTGCTAAGAAGCCTTGTTGGAATTTTAGATGCAGATCAGGGGGAGGTTGTGTTTCAAGGGAAAAATATCGTGACAAACCCTGAGGTCAAAGGGGATATGGTATTTGTTCCTGATTCAATTGCAACATTTAATGGCTACAGTATTAAAGAGCTCGTAACTTTATATGAAGCGATTTACGTGAATTTTGATAAAAAGTATTTTTATCAGCTTTTACAGCGTTTCAACCTTCCAGAAAAGCGAAAAATCCGGACCTTTTCACGTGGGATGAAGGCATTATTGTTAATGATTTTGGCTATCTCAACAAAGGCAAAACTGATTATATTGGATGAGCCAACCAATGGGCTAGATGTGATAATAAAAAGACAAATTCTCCAGTTTCTATTAGAGGAAGTAGCGGAATCAAGAGTTTCTCTACTTATTTCAAGTCATCAATTAGATGAGCTAGAGAAAATCGCAGATACAATCATTATGTTGAAGGACGGGGAAGTCGAGTCCATCGTTACAATGGAGGATGCTAAACTGCACTATAAAAAAGTACAGGTAGTCTTTAAGGGAAATGGCATTCCTGAAGAGATTAGTAAGCTTTCAAATATAGAAGTTATTAGTCAAATTGGACGTGTAAATACACTTTTAATAAAAGGAAATACAGATGAAACAGTAGACCGATTAAGAGAAAATCATCCTATTCTTTTAGAGGAATTGCCTATGTCACTTGAAGACATGTTTGTGTCAGCATTAGGAGGGGATGAAATTGTTTAATAAAGCACTATGGCTAAGGAATTACAAGCAGTCGAAGTTTGTGGTGTGGGGACTTTGGTTGGTGTGTCTTTACTTCGCTTACAAATTTTTCGGGTTTATCGATATTCAGGAACGCTCCATGCGACTTCACATGGAGGAATCGGGGTCCTTAGAAAACTATTCCTTTCATTTCCATGACTTTATGGATGTCGGGGTATTTCAAATGATTGTGGTTGTGTTACTAGCTTCCATTCTAATTGGTTTAGAACGTACAAACCAAAGTTTGGATTTTACATTGTCACTACCATATAAGAGACAAGAAATCTTTTTTAATAAATGGTTGTTTGGGATCGCACATATCATTGCTGCATTAGGTGTTAGCGTACTAATTTCAGTATTTATATTAGTAAATTCTGCGATCCACGACTATTTACCTTTATCAGCATTAGGAATCTATTTCATCATCGCCCTTTTCTCACTCGTGGGAATCTATTCTTTTAGTCTATTCATTGGTTTTATTGGGGCGAGTATTGTTTCGCAATTTGCGTTTAGTATTATTTTTCTATTTCTGCCCTACGGCTTATATAATCTGGTCATACAGGCATATAGATTTCATTATTATGCGGTTACGGGAACACCTTTTTATCAACTATATAAAGTATACAATGTTGGTTTGATTTTTGATTTTCTATCATTTCCTATCATGCTAATTGAGGTTGATAATTTCATCAATGATGTCTTTGTTTGGAAGCAATCTACTCCAACCTTTGGACTTCTTTTCCTTATTGTTCCAACTATTGTAACAGGGTTATCACTTTTCTTTATGAACCTTTTGGCTTCTAGAATAAAAAGTGAAAACAACGGTAAAATTTTGGCATATGAGAAGCTGCTTCCATACCTGAAAGTTGGCGTGATCATCTGTTTCTACCTATTTGGTGGAATGGTATTTGGCTCGGCTCTAAATCTTCTATCCTACCACCTAGGGGGACTTGGATTTAGCATAGTTGCCTATATCATCCTAACCAAACTAGCAGGATTGAGAATGCAAAATGGAACAAAATGAGGGTACCAGAGGGACGGTTCTCTTGGTTCCTGTGGGTGTTCTACAAAATGTTTTTCGATTTAACACATCTTGGGACCACAAGAACCGTCCCCTGGTTCCTAAAATGAAACCTTTCCCACTCCTGCATCGTATAAAAAGTATGTAAAGGGGTGGTTGTTATGTCTGAAAGACCTATTTTGAAGTTGCCGAAAACATTTTCTGAAAAAATATTAGTGTCGCTCTCGGTTTTATTTTTACTTGGTATATATGTATATATCATCATAAACTGGAGCGAGATTCCAGATCGAGTTCCGACCCATTTTAACTTCGCAGGGGAGCCCGATAGCTGGGGTGGAAAATGGAGTGTTCTTATCCTCCCCATAATCGCAACCTTTTTATTTAAAACTATGCTTATCATAGGTATGTTTCCACATATTCATAATTACCCTGTCGAGGTGACGCCAGAAAACGCGGAAGGTCTATATAGAAACTCGCGAAAAATGCTCATTACAATGAATTTTTTTCTTACTTTCTTTTTGGCGATTGGCGCTTTGGAAATGGTCACTGTCGCCCAAGGTAAAGAGGGGTTAGGCATGTGGTACATGATTGGAATGCTCGTGTCTATTTTTGGAACAATGGGTTATTATATGTACAAGATGATCAAATTACGCAAAAAATGAACGGAACCAGAGGGACGGTTCTCCTGGTTCCTTAATAGGGACCACCAGAACCGTCCCCATGGTTCCTTTATGAAAGTAGGAAGTAACAATGTTAATAGAAATTATTGTCCAAAATGCAAATGATGCAAAACTAGCAGAGGAATATGGCGCAAATCGCTTAGAACTTGTAACCGCGATGACAGAAGGAGGACTAACACCTTCCTATGGCATCATCCAAGATGTTGTCCAAGCGGTCTCTATCCCCGTTCATGTCATGGTCCGCCCTCATGGCTACTCATTTACGTACTCAGAAGACGACAAACGGGTTATTTTAGAGGATATAAAAATTTGTAAGGAACTTGGGGCAGCAGGAATTGTGTTTGGATCTTTAGCTGAAAATGGAGAAATAGATGAAGCTTTTCTCGAAAAGGTTATTGAGGCGGCGGGGGGAATGAAGATTACCTTCCACCGTGCGATTGATGAAGCGAAGGATATTATCGAAGCCTATAAAACCCTTCAAAAATACAGTGATTCAATTCAAACAGTGTTAACCTCTGGAGGAGCACAAAAGGCATTAGATGGTGTAGAAAATCTCAAGGCGATGCTGGCTCTATCTAGAGAAAAGTCATCACCGGTGATTATGCCGGGTTCAGGTCTTTCTCATAATAACATCGTGGAGCTTCACCAAGAACTTCACGCAACCGATTATCATTTCGGTTCGGCTGTGAGGATAAATGGGAAGTTTAGTGAACCAATTAATGGGAATACAATTAAAAAGATAAGAGATTTATTCGGCTAATACAAAAAGGATGTCTGAACGTAGATTCGGGCATCCTTTAATTTTGGAATTTTGGTTAAAATCGATAGGATGGCTGCTAACGTCGATAGAATCGAATTATCGTCGATAGAAATGAAATAACGTCGATAGAATCAAAATAAAATCGATAGAACAAAAATAACGCCGATAGAAATCAAATCGTCACGACTATTACCCCAAAATGTAACCAAATGATGGTCAAACCAATGTATGTTTTCCTAAAAACTACAAATTTTAAAAAGTAAGACTCGTCATAAAGGGGAGCAATACAATGAAAAAAAAGGTTGCCATCATCGGTGGGACTGGACTAATAGGTTCCATCCTTGAAGAAGGACTAAACAATAAATACGAAATCATTATTCTTGATAAAAAGGTAGATAATTACCCAAATCACATCCAGGTCGATGCAACAAATTTTGAAGATCTTGTGAGTAAAATTCCAGCTGATTGTGATGCGCTAATTAACCTACTTAATGTAAGCACCAAAAATGATTTTAAAGATCTTACACAATTTCATAAAAAGACTGAAATTCATTTCCTTTCATCTTTCTACATTTTAAGGGCTGCGATTGAGCGCGGCATTCCTAAGGTGGTTTATGCTAGCAGTAACCATGTGACGGATTTTTATGAGAAAGATGGAATTTCAGCACTCGGCCGTGAGATCACTATTGATGATTATCCATACTCAAGGACCTTATATGGCACTTTAAAATTGGCATCAGAAAATATCGGACATATTTTAGCATATGAAGAGGAAAACAATCTATCTGTAATTAATTTGCGAATTGGCAGTGTCAGACGAAATGAAGTGAAGGATTTACAAACGATACCTCGGATCAATAAAACATTATTAAGTCATAACGATGTGATCCAGTTATTTGATTTAGCTATCCAATCAACCATCAAGTTTGGTACATATTATGGGGTATCAGATAACAAAGATAAACCGTGGTCAACGGATAACGCAACGCGCGAGCTTGGATTTGTCTCAAAGATGAATTCAGAGGACGTCCTGGAGCGAGCCGATACCGAAATGGATAGCTTTATCCCATACAACGAAGATTTTGAAAATCCAAATTGGCTAAACTAAAATTCGTGAATCCTCAAAAGGGCATGAATTTTTTTCGGAAAATTCCTTTTTTGTCCATTTGATATAATGGTAGAATAGCCCTAAAGGGGTTGTGACTATTTGAAAAAGAGGAAAATGATGCTACTTTTAATTGGAATTTTACTCATCATAGGTATTGCCTATTTCGGAATCATCCATTATAAAATTTCTCATTATGTGGATGCAGTACCGCCCAAAAATGCGGATTATTTAGTTGTTCTCGGTGCAAAGGTGAACAGTGAAATCCCATCACTCGCGTTGCAATATAGAATTGATGCAGCTGCAGAGTATGCGAAGGAGAATGAGAATACGATTTTAATTGCTTCAGGCGGACAGGGACCAGGGGAGGATATCACAGAAGCTGAAGCAATAAGACGAGAACTAGTGAAAAAAGGGATTTCTGAATCAAGAATCTTCCTTGAAGACCGATCAACAAGTACATATGAAAACATTCAATTCTCAAAAGAATTTATCCCTCAAGATGCAAAGCTTGGGATTATTGTGACAAATGATTATCATCTGTACCGTTCGATTCAAATTGCGAGAGACGCCGGTTTAAAGGTGGAAGGTCTACCAGCAAAAACCCCACAAATTACATTGCTAAAAGCATATAGTCGCGAGTATTTGTCGGTTACGAAATATTATCTAGAAAAGTATATAACAAAATAAAAAACAAGCATCTAATGACGAGAGATAGGTCTCGTCATTTTTTTTATACAATAAAATTCCGTCTAACGCTTAAATAAATATTAATAAAAATCCATAAACTACCCAATAAAGCCTTACGATAAAAGGAGGAACTTCTTTGGGAAGATGCATATTATTGATCGTCCTTTTACTGTCTTTCAATCATATTCCTGCAATTGCAAAAGAACGCTTTGAGTATGAAAAAACGGGGAAAGTTACGTGGGAAGTGAAGACAGATGAGAAAATGGTAGCTATCACATTTGATGATGGTCCAAATCCAGTCTACACTCCTGATATTTTAGATGTTTTAGCAAAGCACAAAGCAAAAGCAACTTTTTTCGTTGTTGGAAAACATGCAAATACATACCCTGAAATTATTCGTCGTGAAGTTTTAGATGGTCATGAAATTGCCAATCACACCTTTAATCATTCAAGTATCATGAGAGATTCCCAAAAACTTGAGAATGAAATCGTAAAAACTACTGACGTTCTTAAGGAAATAACAGGGTATAGCCCAACTCTTTTTCGGCCAGTTGGTGGGAATTATAATGATATTATTATTAACACGGCTGTCGAAAATGGATATCATGTTGTTTTATGGTCGTGGCATCAAGATACGGAAGATTGGAAAAATCCAGGGGTTAACACGATAACAAAGCGGGTAATTTCGGGGATAAAACCAGGAAATATTGTCCTCTTGCATGATTCAGGTGGAAATCGAACTCAAACCATTCAAGCATTAGATCATATACTTACAAAACTGGAAAAGGATGGATATGAATTTGTAACTGTTTCAGAAATGCTATTTAGGACTCATACTACTCAAAATAATTAACATGTATTTCAACAAGAATCGTCCCGTACACAAAGACGATTCTTGTTTTTAATCTTATTCTCCAACCGCTTCAAGCAATAAATCAACAATATGGACAGCCCGCATTTTATCGGATAATCCTTCCCGTTCAATGCCAAGCTTCATCTGCAGTAAGCAGCCTGGATTCGCAGTGACAATTGTTTTTGCCTGGGTGTCTTTAACGTTTTTCATTTTTGAATCTAATATTTTCATCGACATTTCAGACTCGACGATGTTATAAATACCAGCTGAACCACAGCAGCTATCCGCATTTTCCATTTCCAAATAGGTTGCCCCGTTAATGGCTTGAAGTAGCTTTCTTGGCTCTGAAGCTGTCTTCATCACATTTCGTAAATGGCAGGAGTCCTGATAGGTAATCACCTGGGCCGAAAGGGAAAGCTCCTTTTTATGAAACTCTAATTCTACTAAAACAGAGGTAATATCCTTAAGCTTTTTTGAAAATGCTTTCGCTCGTTCTGCCCACTGAGGTTCATCTTTTAGAAGATGGCCATAATCAATTAAAAAGGCACCACAGCCACCTGCATTTGTTATGATATAATCTGCCTCAATTTCTTCAAACACCATAATATTTTGTTTCGCAAGGTCTTTGGCTTTCTTTTTTTCACCACTATGCCCATGCAGTGCACCGCAACAGACTTGCGTTTTTGGAATGACAATCTCACAACCGGCTAATTGAAGCAGCTTTATTGTGGCATCATTTGTTTTCATGAACATCGTATCCATCAAACAACCTGAGAAAAAAGAAACCTTTTTCTTTTTAACACCAATGGGCCCAAGATGGTATGGTCGATCTTTTAGTTCCTTTAAGGTAGGAACCTCTGGTAGAACACGTTCCATCGTCGACAAGCTATCAGGTAAAAACTTCAATAGCCCACTTTTTTGAACGACTTTTTGCATGCCTGAACGCTGATAGACACCAAGCATGCCTGTAAGAGTGCGCATGCGGTTTTGATGAGGGAAGAGACCCTCAAAAACTGTTTTCCTCACAGCTTTGACCGGTAATGAATGCTTTTTATTTTGATTGACAATATCCCTTGCTTCCTCTAAAAGATGACCGTAATTTACACCAGAAGGACAAACCGGTTCACAGGCACGACAGCCTAAGCACATGTTTAACGATTTTTCGAAGTCCTCATCGGGTTCAATGAGACCATCCACAACTGCCTTCATTAATGCGATTCTTCCGCGAGGGGAGTGGGATTCTTGATAGCCAGATTCGATATAGGTTGGGCAGGTTGGAAGGCAGAACCCGCAGCGCATGCAATTTAAAAGCTCATTCTGATCCATCCGTGATTGGAATTCTTCTTTGATTTTTTGTTGTTCGTGCATCGTTGTCATTTTGAAACCACCACACGTTTTCTAGAATCCTTCGCGAACATTTTACCTGGATTCATAATATTATTTGGATCAAGCCCTGTTTTAATGGCTTGCATCGCAGCAATTCCCGCAGCACCTAGTTTCATTTCAAGATACGGTGCTTTCATCACTCCTACCCCGTGCTCGCCTGTGATTGTTCCACCAAGTTCAATCGCTTTTTCAAAAATTTCTTCAAATGCTTTTTCGACGCGTTCAATTTCATCATGATTTCGGACATCTGTAAGGCAGGTCGGATGGAGGTTACCATCACCTGCGTGCCCAAATGTACAAATGTTTAGGTCGTATTTTTTTGCGATTTCTTCAATCGCTTTTACCATATTGGCAATTTCGGAACGTGGAACAGTCGCATCCTCTAAAATGGTTGTTGGTTTTAACCGTGCAAGAGCAGATAGTGCTGCACGTCTTGCTGTCCTGAGTGCTTCTGCTTCTTCTTCAGATTCAGCAGATTTCACGGAAACTGCGTTTTCTTCCTTACAAATCTCTATGATTTTCTCAATATCCCGTTTTACAATTTCTGCTGGACCATCCTGTTCAATCAGAAGTATTGCTTTCGCATCAGTTGGAAGGCCAATTTGTGCGAAAGCCTCAACTGCTTCAAGTGTAGGCTGATCTAGGAATTCAAGCGTAATCGGGATGATTTTACTGGCGATAATCTTTGAAACGGTTTTGGCAGCGGCCTCCAAGTCCTGATAAAGGGCAAGGATCGTTTCCTTCGTTTCAGGCATTGGTATGAGCTTAAGAATAGCCTCTGTAATGATGCCAAGTGTACCCTCTGAGCCGACGTAAAGACGCGTCATGTCATATCCAGCCACATCCTTCGCAAGCTTACCACCGGTTTTAATGGTTTCACCATTTGCAAGTACAATCTCAAGTCCCATCACATAATCACGTGTTACACCATATTTAAGGCCTCGTAATCCGCCTGAATTTTCATTGATGTTGCCACCGATTGTGGATATTTTCATCGAACCAGGGTCAGGTGGATAAAATAAACCCTTTGCCTCTACGGCATTTATTATTTCCTGAGTAATCACTCCAGGTTGGACTGTGATTGTTAAATTTTCCTCATCGATTTCTAAAATCTTGTTTAAATGTTTAAATAGAAGGACAATTCCACCCTCGGTAGGGCAAGTACCTGCACAAAGATTTGTACCAGATCCACGGGGAACAATCGGAATTTTATATTCATTACAAACCTTGACGATTTCAGCGATTTCCTCTTTGTTTCGAGGGGAAATCACTCCATCTGGCATGGACTGGAATTGTGGGGTAGCATCATAGGAGTATACAAGTCTTCCTGTATTTGAATCATCATAGTTTTCCGGACCGACAATTTTTATAAATTGTTGTTTTGCTTCTGAATTAATCATGGATACGCCTCCAAATAATCTTCTTATAATAAGCATAAAAAAAAGCGGTCAATTCCGCTATGTAGAAATCCACAAAAATTTATGTGTTTATTCGATTACTTTTATAGATTTATCCAATAATAGAATGCCGAGATATAGGGTTGTTAAATCTACAAAGTTTCTTGGATGGAGGCCGGTTTTCTCTTCAATTTTATTAAAACGGTATGAAAGAGTATTAACATGAATATGAAGTGCTTCCGCGGTTTCTTTGGTGGACTGGTTTTGTTTAATATATTCAAGAAGGGTTTTCAACAAATCGTGATCATCCAAGAGACTAGCGATGGTGCGCTTAACAAATTCCACTTGTACTTTTCCACTTGTTTCATGAATGAGCATCTCCAATTTTAAATCGTCGTCGAATTGGATTGAGTTAGTCCGTTTGGCAACCTTTAGAGCACGATCGGCTTCTTCAAATGACCATTTTAGCGCAAAACCAGAAACTTCGCTACCAATACCAAACGAAATCTGAATAGAATAGATACCTTCTAATTCTTGTTTTAGTTTTCGAAGAACTTTTTGAATTTGTTCTTTTGAACGATCAGTTAAAAGGAGGAGGAAACGTTCATTTCCCCATCTGACAAAAATTTCATTCGCATTTAACAATGAGTTTTGCTTTAGGCGATTTGAAATTTCTCGAAGTGGGATTTCGTTCTCACTCTTAATGGCTCCAATTACAACCAGACGATCCATTTCTGTATCGATACCTAGATGCTCTGATCGTTTAAGAAATTCTTCCGATTCTTCCTTAAGTTGAAGCCAATCAAAAACAAAGGTTTCAAGTGCACGAGACTCCAATTCAATTTGTTCAGCGTAATAGCTCTCCTGGATTAAAAGCTCAGTCATTTTTTTCAAAAGTTCTCCATATGCAGATACCTTTTCAGGATTTCCGGTAATACCAATTACACCAACGACCTTTTCCTTAAACAAAATAGGTAAATTGATGCCTGCCTTTACCCCTTTTAAGCGATTTTCCATGTCCTTTGTAATGATCATTTTCTTTTGGTCCTGACTTGCAAGTAGTGCCCCTTCATGAAAGTCTCCAATTCGCCCTGTGTCAGTACTTGCAATAATTATTCCCGAAACATCAACAATAATAATATCCTCATCAATTAATCTTCGTACTTCTTTAATAATTTTTTTAGCAAGTGATGGTATTAACATAGTAAAACCTCCGTACTCAGCAATAATATCAATTCTATCATTTCTAAAAAATTGTTGTAATTGTATTTTTTAAGCGAAAGTAGTTTTTCTGTTTTATAATAGGTAGTAGAGAATGTGGACATAGTGTAAATAGACACTTTGGAAGGGAAGAAAAAATAGATGTTTCAAGATATATCAGTTGATGAATTAAGGGAATTGCAGAAGGAAAAACCACTTGCAATCGTTGATGTGCGTTCTCCTTCTGAATTTGCCGAATCCCATATACCTGGAAGTGTCAATATTCCAATTTTTACCGATGAAGAACGAGCGGAAATTGGCACGGTTTATAAGCAAGTCAGTCCTGATGCAGCGAAGGAAAAAGGGCTCGAAATTGTATCTGCCAAGCTTCCAAACTTTATCAAAGAGTTTGCGAATCTTCCTGAGGAGGAAAAGGTTGTTTATTGCTGGCGCGGCGGAATGCGCAGTAAAACATCTGCAACCCTCATTGATTTAATGGGAATCAATGCTAAAAGACTGATCGGTGGAATCCGCGGATATCGGACTTGGGTCGTTGAGAAATTAGAAGAAGCTGCGCGAGAATTTAAACCTATGGCCCTGGTGATAAATGGATATACAGGTTCGGGAAAAACAAAAATCTTAACCGAGCTTCAAGAAAAGGGATATCCCGTTCTCGATTTAGAGGGCATGGCAAATCATCGTGGTTCGGTGTTTGGAATGATTGGGAAAAAGCCGCATAATCAAAAGGTGTTTGATCTGATGTTTATTGAGCGGATACTTAAAATAAAGGATTCTCCTTATGTTTTGCTAGAGGCGGAAAGCAAACGAGTTGGTAGAGCAACTATACCAGATTTTTTACTGAAAATAAAAGAACAGGGATATCATATTTTCGTTGACCTGCCGATGGAGGAACGGGTTTTAAACATTTTAGAGGATTATCGTCCATGGGAATTTCAGAAAGAATGTATGTCTGCCTTCCAACGAATTAAAAAAAGAATTCATACTCCAATTGCAGCTCAGATTGAAAAAGATCTTGAAACTGGTGACTACAATTCTGCTGTGAAATTACTTTTGGAATATTACTATGACCCAAGGTATCATTATACAGCGGAACAAATATCAAAAAATCGAAGCACTGTTTTACATGTGAAAAACGTCGAAGAAGCTACTCAACAAATTGAAGAATTAATTTCGGAAAAGATTGCAAAGACCCCAACAAATTGATAATAAAGTAGCGAAGACCTAGTGTCCTTGGCACTAGGTCTTTTGGTAATTTTTTAGCATATCACTAGACTTAAGAACCATCTATTATTTCTCCTGTAAAAGGCGGTCATATACCTGTCAGCTTTCGTCGAATCCTATATCGTAATACAAAATTAGGGGGAACTAAAAAATGACAAAAAGTAAGTTCAAGAAGTCTATCATTAGCGGCACAGTAGCATCAGCACTTATACTTTCATTAGCAACACCTGCTGCATTTGCTAAAGAAGACGGAACACAAGAAACAGTTGTCGAAGAAATTCCGGTTAACTACGGAACAGCTGAAGATGTCGACGCTAAGCAAGAAGTAGTCGAAGACAATGTAAGTGAAGAATCTACTGAGGAAGTAATCGAAAGCGAAGAGGGTTCCGAGGAAGTAGTTGAAGGTGAAGAAGTAGTAGAGGAAGAACCTTCTGAAGAAGTCGTATCAAAAGAAAACGAAGAAGTTGCTCAAGAAGAGGCAACTGAAGAGGAAGTTCAAGCTGAAGAAGCACCTTCTTTAGTACCTGGTGACTTCTTTTATTTTGTAAAGATTATGATAGAAAAAGTACGTCTTGCAGTAACTGCTGATGATTACAAAGAAGCTAAACTACTAGCTGATTTCGCAGCAGAGCGTATCGCGGAAGCAAATGCTTTGTTAGCTGAAGGTAAAAATGAAAAAGCTGGAGAACTCCTTCAAAAAGCAATTGAAACACAAGAAGCTGCAACTGACAATTTAACTGATTCTGAAGAGGTTGCAAGCAAAGAAACAGAAGCTACTGAAGAGAAGGCTGATGAAGTAGTAGCTGAAGCTGAAGTAACAGCAGAAGAGGTTGTTGCTGAGTCAACAGAAGGTACGGAAGTAGAAGTTAAGCTGGCTAATAACATTGATGCATTAGCTGCAGCTTATGAAAAGGTGAAAAATCCAACAGCTAAAAAAGCATTAATGAAAAATATTCAAAAATCTTTTGCAAAATTAGATAAAAAGCTTACAAAACTTGAGGAGAAAGCAGCAAAATTTGCAGCTAAGCAAAAAGAAAAAACTAACAGGGAAATAACTGAAGAACCAATTGTAGAGCAAGAAGTGGTAGTTGAAGAAGTAGCATCCGAACCAGTAGTCGAAGAAACAGATACAACTGAAACAGAGGCAAAACCAGTAGTAGCTGCTGCTCCTGTTCCTATAGTAGAAAAGAAACAAGAAAAAATAAATGAAAAGCGTGAAGCAGCTCAGCAAAAGGCTCAAGAGAAACAGCAAAAAGCAGAAGAGAAAAAGGCTGAGAAACAACAAAAAGCTAAAGAACAAAAGCAAAATCAACAAAATCAAAATGCCGGTAAAAACAACGGCAATGGCCAAGGAAACAATGGAAATGGTAACGGCAACGGTAAAAACTAAAATTTAAAGTGACGGAAGATTTATTCAAAGGATGGAATCAAGTGGATTTCATCCTTTTTTTCGTTTTGTTAGGTTGAGCCTTTTCCTCATAAAATAGCTTGAATTTTTTAATGTGGTAAGATTAAAGTAGTAACTACCTGAGGAGGACGAATAAATGACTAGCGTAAAAAGTAAGGGTGCCGACAAATTTACATTTGAAAATGATAGGGCTCTATGTTTGACACAGGTAATCAAGAGAACAGAAAATAATATAACCAAGAAGATGGTTGTACGTGATAAAAAAATCGGAATTGATTTTTCCGTTATCATTCCTTTAAAACTGAAAAATAATGGTGAGATTCATTACTATCCTTCAAAGGAATTTACGGTTAGAGGAAAAAATGTAGGCAAGAAAAATACCATGGCTAAATATTATGATTCTCTAGGTGAGTGGGAGTCTTTTAAGAGTGAATTTTTTGAAAAATATAGTTT
>NZ_JBALOQ010000034.1:0-19439 GCF_036962705.1 Bacillus sp. JJ1562 | reverse complement strand
AAATATAAAGTAGTTCCTCGAAATGAGTGGAAATTTATAAAAATAAACAGAGCGAAGGTTAGAAGTCATAATGATAGTGATTCTAATCTCTCGCTCTTTTTTACATTATGGGTAGAAAACAGCTTATATCTTTTAACACTCTGTATAATGCAATCATAACTGGAAAAAAGTAAAATAGACACAAAGTTCATATCTTTAGGAAAATAACACCACTTCAATTATTAAGTTATTTCAAAAGAGCTAAAAATGGAAACGCTTTCTCGTGGTGAGTTTATTATTATTGCAATTATAGTAGATGAGGTCATTATAGGTGAAGAAAATAAGAAGATGATACGAGAGGTTCGTAATACACGGCAATTCTATCGAGATCGTAGACCTGAAACATATCAAGAAATGACAGAGTTTTTACCTTAATAGAACTAAGAATGTGGGCTTTACGTGAACTAAGTGGTAAAGCCCATTCTTAATAAATATGAAAAAGATATAAAAGGAGGTAAATCTATGAGCCAATCAAACGCTAGAATTTCATATGGGGATTTAAGAATGAACTTCAATGAAGTAAACCCTGCTCTAACCAATCGAGAAGCAATTGAAGAATCTAATCGCTGCCTATATTGCTATGATGCCCCATGTATTACTGCATGCCCAACTGGAATTGACATCCCTACCTTTATTAAAAAGATCGCTTCTGGAAACCTAAAAGGATCAGCTAAAACCATTATGACGTCCAACCCTATCGGAGCAAGCTGTGCCCGTGTTTGCCCAACAGAGGAGCTTTGTGAGGGGGCCTGTGTCTTAAATCATTCCACAAAACCAATTATGATTGGTAATTTACAAAGATATGCAACGGACTGGGCAATTCGAAATGAACAGGTCCTTTTTGAACCGGGTATGAAAAATGGAAAAACGGTTGCCATTGTCGGTGGCGGTCCTGCTGGACTTTCTGCAGCAAGGGAACTAGGTTTACTCGGCTATGATGTTACTATTTTTGAAGCAGAAAAAATCGCTGGTGGCCTAAACACATACGGTATCGTTTCTTTTAGACTTCCACAGGAAATATCATACTGGGAGGTTAAGCAGGTAGAAAGCTTAGATGTGAAAATACGAACCAACACTAGAGTTGGAAAGGATATTTCGGTAGATGAAATCCTTGAAAACTTCGATGCTGTCATTCTAGCAATCGGCATGTCAAAGGTCCCTTCCCTTGGTATTGACGGGGAAGAGTTAGATGAAGTGTATGATGCGATCGATTTTGTAAAAGAAACAAAAACAAAACCAATTTCTGACCGTTTCTTAGGTAAGAGGGTTGTCGTGATAGGTGCTGGTAACACCGCAATTGATGGTGCAACTTGTTCAGTCAGATTAGGGGCTGAAAATGTAAAAATCCTTTACAGAAGAACAATTGAGGAAATGACTGCCTATGATTTTGAATATGAATTTGCCAAACAGGACGGTGTTGAGTTTAGATGGCTCACTGCGCCTAAGAGAATCATAGGTGACGAACAAGGTCGTGTTAAAGCAATCGAATGTATCAAAATGGAACTTGGTAAGCCAGGAGTAGATGGAAGAAGACGTCCAGTACCGGTTGAGGGCTCTGAGTTCATATTAAAAGTTGATGCGGTTATTAAAGCAATTGGGCAAACAAGATATATAGAGCTTATTGAACAATTTGGCCTTGAGCATGACGGTGGAGTTGTGAAAATCAATAAAGAGACCCTCCAAACATCAAATAAAAAAGTATTTGCATGTGGTGATGTTATTTTTGGAAAGGGTCAAGGCGAAGCAATGGTTGTTTCTGCTGCACAGCAGGGTAAAGATGCAGCATATGCCATTCATAAAGCAATGTTTGGGGCAGTTTCCGAAATTGCGTAAAAATCGAAAAGGCAAAAGGAGGTTTATCAATGGCTGATTTACGAATTAATCTAGCAGGAATAGAATCCCCTAATCCGTTTTGGTTAGCATCTGCTCCTCCAACCAATTCCGGTTATCAGGTCCAACGTGCATTTGATGCTGGATGGGGTGGAGCGGTGTGGAAGACATTAGGTGACCCCATTTTAAATGTAACGTCACGATTTGGAGCGGTTAGTTTTAATGGGCAACGTGTTGCGGGTTTTAACAATATTGAACTAATCTCTGATCGTCCACTTGAGGTGAACTTAAAAGAAATAAAAGAAACAAAGAAGCTTTTTCCAAATCACACAATTATTGCCTCCTTAATGGTTGAGCCTACACAAGAAAAATGGCATGAAATCGTAAAACGAGTGGAAGAAGTGGGCGTAGATGGATTAGAACTCAACTTTGGCTGTCCACATGGAATGGCTGAAAGAGGGATGGGTTCTGCATCCGGACAGGTGCCTTCCCTAGTAGAACAACAAACCTATTGGGTGAAAGAAGTAGCTCAAACTCCAGTTATTGTAAAGCTAACGCCAAACATTACAGATATTACTGCTACAGCAGAGGCTGCCACTAGAGGAGGCGCTGATGCGATTAGCATGATCAATACAATAAATAGTTTGGCTGGTGTTGATTTGGACACGTGGAACACGATTCCTCATGTCGGAGGCAAAGGTGCACATGGTGGATATTGTGGTCCTGCGGTAAAACCGATCGCTCTTAATATGGTCGCTGATTGTGCAAGAAGCCCTCATATCAATGTTCCGATTTCTGGCATAGGTGGAATTTCAACCTGGCAGGATGCGGTTGAATTTATGCTGATGGGTGCTTCAGGAGTTCAGGTGTGTACTGCTGCTATGCATCATGGCTTTAGAATTGTGGAGGACATTATTGAAGGGTTAGATAACTATCTTGATCAAAAAGGGATTGCTTCTGTCATGGATATTGTTGGAAAAACGGTTCCGAGGTATTCTGACTGGGGTGACCTTGACTTAAACTATAAAATTGTTGCCCGCATCAATAATGATGTTTGTATAAATTGCAATAAGTGTCATATTGCGTGTGAAGATACTTCGCATCAGTGTATCGACATGCTTAAGGACGGAAATGGCTACAACATTCTAAAGGTCAGAGAAGAAGACTGTGTTGGCTGTAACCTGTGTTCAATCGTTTGTCCAGTTGATGGAGCAATTGATATGGTTGAAATCCCAAGCGGATTACCTCCAATGACATGGAATGAGCGTCAGGCGGCTCTTGGTGCAGCTAGTTGTAAGGTAGACACAGTAAAATAAATCGTTTTTCTGGGGAGGCCAATGATGAAGAAGGTAATTAAAAATGGAACCATCGTAACAGCAACAGATACTTATCAAGCAGAAATTCTTGTTGAAAATGGTGTGATCAGTCAAATCGGAATGAATCTTTCTACTGAAGGTGCAGAAGTAGTTGATGCAAATGGATGCTATGTTTTTCCAGGTGGGATTGATCCTCATACTCATCTAGAAATGCCTTTTGGAGGTACTGTAACAAAGGATGATTTTGAAACCGGGACAATTGCGGCTGCCTTTGGAGGAACAACGACGATTATTGATTTTTGCTTATCCAATAAAGGAGAGCCTTTAAAAGATGCAATTAATACGTGGCATGGGAAGTCACAGGGCAAAGCAGTTATTGACTACGGCTTTCACCTTTCAATTGGAGAAGTAACGGATGCAGTATTAAATGAGCTTCCATCCGTTATTGAAAATGAAGGGATCACATCCTTTAAAGTATTTATGGCCTATAAAAATGTGCTACAAGCAGATGATGAAACCTTATTTAAAACACTAGTTGCGGCTAAAGAATTAGGTGCCTTAGTCATGGTTCACGCTGAAAATGGAGACGTCATTGACTATCTTGTGAAAAAGGCGCTCAGTGAAGGAAATACTGATCCAATCTATCATGCGTTAACTCGACCACAGGAAATTGAAGGGGAGGCTACAGAGAGAGCCGCAACCTTTGCAGGACTTGCGAATTCTCAGCTTTATGTGGTTCATGTATCATGTGCCGATGCTGTAAAAGCAATTACAGAAGCGAGAGAGAAAGGCTTTGACGTGTGGGGGGAAACTTGTCCACAATATTTAGTCCTTGACCAATCCTATCTCGAAAAACCGAATTTTGAAGGAGCCAAATACGTCTGGTCACCACCACTACGTGAAAAATGGAATCAAGATGTATTATGGAATGCACTTCGAACCGGGCAGCTTCAAACATTCGGTTCAGATCAATGTTCATTTGATTTTAAAGGACAAAAGGAGCTTGGTTTAGGAGATTTCTCGAAGATTCCTAATGGGGGACCAATGATTGAAGATCGCTTAACAGTTCTTTTCTCAGAGGGTGTCAAAAAAGGAAGAATTACATTAAATCAGTTTGTGGATTTAACATCTACTAGGGTTGCAAAGCTATTTGGATTGTATCCGAAGAAGGGTACAATAGCGGTCGGAGGGGACGCAGATATTGTAATTTTTGACCCTAATATCGAGCGAACAATTTCAGCTGAAACCCATCATATGGCAGTCGATTACAGTGCATTTGAAGGTATGAAGTTTACCGGCGAACCAGTATCTGTTCTTTCTAGAGGGGAATTTGTTGTCCGTGATAAACAGTTCGTTGGAAAACTAGGAGCAGGTCAATTTATTAAACGTGCAAAATACGGTAATCATTATGAAGTTATAAAGGATAAAACGGTTACATTGTAAAGGTAGATGAAGGAAGGAGGAAGTAAAACTCCTTCCTTCATTTAGAGAAGGAAAAGAGGTGAGTTTATACGATAATTATTCAGAATATTTAAAATAATTTTAAGAGAGGGTGTTGTAATGAAAAAAAGTAGTAATTCTTTGAAATCTCCAGATTTGTTTCCAATTGGGTATGGAGCTAGGAAGATAGGTGCGTTTGGTTTCTCCTTAATTTGGGTAGGTATGGCAATTGTACTAGCTGCTTTCGCAATCGGTGGAGATGGCATTAGGCATTTACCACTTGGATGGGTGATTGTAGCAACTATTATCGGCTCTGTGTTAATTGGGCTTTTCATGACGTTTATCGGTGATATCGGAGTAGAGCATGGACTCTCGTTTCCGGTCTATATGCGGGCTCCCTTCGGAACAATTGGAACTCATATACCCTCGGTAGTACGTGGTGTCACAGCTTCTTGTTGGTTTGGAATTAATACCTATTTTGGTGCAACCGCCATGAATGCGATCTTAAACATTCTTGTTGGATTCGATAACTGGTTTATCTGTTTTTTACTATTTGCCGCTGCCCAGTTAGTGAACACCGCTCTTGGAATGAAAGCAATTGAGAGATTTGCAGATTTAGCTGCTCCAATCATCTTACTCATCTCGTTTTGGATGTTCATTTCCCTTTCAGGAAAAGCCGCTGACCAAGGTCGAGATATTTGGACATGGGTGGAAAGTCCAGTAAATGGAACTGCTGCGTTGACTGCATTTATGGTTGTTGTAATGGCAAACATGGGCTTTTGGGCCACACTTGCTGCAGATATGCCTTCGTTATCCAGATTCTTTAAAGCTCCAAAGTATGAAAGAAATTGGTTTAAACGAAACAAGGCACAAATTGCAGGTAATGTAGTCGTTATGCCACTAGTTAACTTATTAATGATTATCATTGGTGCGGTTGCGTATGTGGCTGTTTTAAATTATGACCCTGTTGTTGCACTGCAGGAAGCAGCAGGAGGATTCGTGTTAGTCATCCTTTTATTAATGATTATACTCGCACAATGGTCCACAAACACGGCTGCCAACGTAGTACCTGCCGCAACCATCTTCTCAAACGTTGGAGGACCAAAATTTCCATTTTGGGCAGGGGTCATTACAGCAGGTATTATAGGTTTACTTGTTCAACCTTGGAAATTATTTGGAGTCATCATTCCAGCTCTTCTAATTATTGGGGGAATTCTATCAGCCATAGTCGGTATTTTATTTACGGATTACTACCTCCTAAGAAAAAGGAGGGTTAATGTTCCAGAGCTTTATGAAACCAAGGGACAGTACAGATATTCAAATGGAATCAACTGGGCAGGTATGCTTGCTTGGATCATTGGAGGGATTGCTTCATATTTCTTCTCTGCATATTCTTTTTTTGTCGGATTTGGTGTAGGTGCGGTTATTTACTATGTATTAGCGAAATATTGGTATTTCAAAAAATTTACTCAGGCAGAAATTGATGACCCAGATGATGAGAAATATTTAGGGATTACAGTGGGGCGTGACTGGGAAATCTCAGAAGAAGAAAAAGTTGTGGTTGTACCAGAAACAACAGTTGACTCAAAGATGTAGTTTTTTCGATATGGATTATACAAAGAAAATAGTTAAATCATTTTAGCAATTCAAAGGTAAAGGGGGATTAGAATTGAGCAGTGTAGATTCGAAGAAGGTTGTTTTGGATATACATGAGTCTCCGCCGCCAGGTAAGTTTTTAGTTTTAAGCATCCAGCATTTGTTTGCTATGTTCGGTGCAACCATCTTAGTTCCGTATCTTGTTGGGTTATCCCCAGGTGTAGCCCTTATTTCAAGTGGAGTTGGTACGATCACTTTTCTCATTATTACGAAGGGGCAAGTTCCTGCATATGTTGGTTCCTCATTTGCCTTTATCGCGCCAATCATTGCCGCAACCGCGGCAGATGGTCCAGGTGCAGCAATGATTGGAAGTTTTTTAGCAGGTCTTGTATACGGGATTGTTGCGTTAGCCATCAAAGCTACTGGCCATAAATGGCTGATTAAATTACTGCCACCAGTTGTCGTTGGACCTGTTATCATTGTAATCGGACTTAGCCTTGCACCAACAGCAGTCGGTATGGCAATGAATAACGCTAATGGTGAATATAGCTTACTTCATTTTTCGGTTGCATTAGTAACCTTGTTGATTGTGATTTTAAGCTCCATCTTTCTTAAAGGCTTTTTAAATTTAATTCCTGTATTAATTGGTATTGTCGGAGGATATATATATGCTGCCATTGTCGGGTTAGTTGATCTATCTGGTGTAAAGTCCGCGAAGATTTTCGAAATGCCCGATTTTCTTTTTCCGTTTGTTCATTATTCCCCCGGCGTGACACTAAGTATTATTGCTCTAATGGTACCTGTTTCGATCGTTACCTTATCTGAACATATTGGACATCAAATGGTATTAAGTAAGGTTGTTCATAAAGATTTAATTCAAAGGCCTGGTTTACATCGTTCGATTATGGGAGATGGTCTTGCCACCATGCTAGCAGCGTTAATGGGCGGTCCTCCGAATACCACATACGGCGAAAATATTGGCGTACTAGCCATCACAAGAGTATTTAGCGTTTTCGTTATCGGTGGAGCAGCCGTGTTTGCAATACTGTTTGGGTTTATTGGTAAAATTACTGCACTCATTAGTTCGATACCAACAGCAGTAATGGGTGGAATTTCCCTTCTATTATTCGGGATCATTGCTGCTTCTGGGTTACGGATGCTCGTTGATAGTAAAGTAGATTTGGATGATAAGCGTAACCTGATTATTTCTTCCGTCATTCTCGTTGTTGGGATCGGTGGGGCGATCATGAAGTTCTCAGCTAACTTTGAAATTCATGCCATGGCACTGTCAGCAATTTTGGGAGTTCTATTAAATTGGGCCATACCTGGAGGGGCAGTTGATGATGACGTCAATATGTATGAGGTTGAGTTAGATCATAAAACAACTTCACTATAAGAAAAACGAGGAGTGTCAAAACATGTCAGAATACCAAGTCTTTTTACAAGAGAGAGACAAAATAGACTTTTTACTTCAAAAAGGCTATAAAATTGCAAATATCATTGAAAACCTTAGCGGGGCATTTGTAGATTTTGAGAAAAAAGATGAAAAAGAGACTTTACATGTTATAACACCTGAAGGGCGTAAATATTTTGCAGTGATGCTAATCAAGCAACAAAAGGAAGGCGCATAAGCGTAGTATTGGACAAAAAATAATGGAAAACCAGTATCTGTAAATTGAAAGATACTGGTTTTTTTATTGACATCAACTTTGTTGTAATAAAAAGATTTGGAAAAACACCCCTTTAATTCACATAATCGTTTATAATGAAATTAATCTGAAAATTCAATATAGGGGAGCTGTAGATTGAAATCATCTATTACCGTTGAAGATATTTTAAGTCGGAAGCACTTTGAAAGCAGTAAAGTGATAGCGGGGAAAGAGGGACTCGGACGACAAGTAAAATGGGTCCACGTTGTTGAAGTAACAAATATTCGAAATCTCTTAAATGGAAATGAATTAATTCTTTCAACAGGTGTTGCATGGAGGGACAATAAAGAGAAATTCATCTCAGTCATCGAGCAATTAATTGATTCACATGCAGCAGGAATTTGTATTGAATTAGGAATATACACCTCATCGATTCCACCAGAAATTATTGACATCGCGAACAAGTCCCAATTTCCAATTATCTTATTTTTAAAAGAAGTACCGTTTGTTGAAATTACGCAAGACATCCATGGACTTCTTATTAACCGCCAATACCAAATGATAACCAACCTTGAAAATTACTCACAAGCATTAAATAAAAGATTATTATCAATCGATCATTATGCTGACATTCTAAAATTTATTAGAAGCTACCTCCAAGTTCAAGTACTCATCCTCTTTAATAACAATGAAAATCAATTTATTCCAGAAGCTACAGAACAAAAACGAATGAAACTACTAGAATTAATAAGGTCTCAGTCAGACGACTCTACCTGCGTGGCGAAAATCGCCATTCATTTATTGGGCGATCGTTATGCAGAATTGGCGATCATTTCTGAGGAAAGAGAATTAACCGAATTTGACCACCTTATTTTAGATCGAACAGCAACTGCTCTTGCACAGCTTTTCCTTCGTAACCTTTATGTTGAGGAAAAGCAAAGGGTGGAAACTACCGAATGGATCAATGATTGGTTAGAAGGTGAACAAAGCGAAGAATCCATCAGTGAATATTTAGCACTCACTTCAACGAGTAAACCAAAAGGAGCCGTTGTTTGTATTTGTAAAATAGATCCAACCGATGAGTATTCAACAAGTGATTTGACGTATTTTAAAATGTTTCTTCGGGCTATTTTTGAACAACAGGGTTTTACACTTTTTGTCGCTGAAAAAAGAAACACAATTGTTTTAATCATTCTAAATGAACGAAACACTACGACATGGAAAACGAGAGTTCAGGAGGGAATCCGGAGGTTACTAAACTCAGAATTGCAGCGTAGAAATAACAAAGCTCAACCGGTATTTGGGATTGGAAAATTTGTAGAAGAGTTAGCTGATGTACATAAAAGCTATCAAACTGCTTTAGAAACCATTCGAATTCAAAATCGGATGTCGATTCCAGCACAGAGCTATTTTTACGATGACTTACATATTTTCCGGCTTATCTCATTGCTTCATCGGCATATTGATTTGCAGGAGGTCGTTTTAGAGTATTTAGAACCAGTTATTGCCCATGATAAAAAAAATAATGGAAAGCTCATGGACACACTTAAAACTTATTTATCCTGTAATGGCTCTAAGCAAGAAACTGCAAAGCGCTTATTTATTGTGAGGCAAACACTATATCACCGTATTCAAAAGCTGGAAAAACTATTAGGCTCAGACTTTATGAGCCATGAAAAACGGCTTGCGATTGAGTTTATGATTTTATCATACGAATTTTTAGTTTCATCCAAACAATTAAAAGAGAAGAAGGAAGTTTTATAGCCCACTAGAATTTAGTGGGTTTTTTAGGTCAAAAGTATCAATCAAAATGTAGAAAAATTACAAGCGGTTATTTTACAGAATGTCTAATGAAAGCACTTTCAACTTGAAGGATAATTAACCTATAGGTTAGGAATAACGAAAAAGTACAATTTACAAAAAGGAGGCTGTACGAAATATGACAGTAGTTAAAAATGAAACTGTTGTACTAAAAAATTATATAAATGGAGAATGGGTGGATGCGCTTGGAACTGAAACACTAGAGGTTCCGAATCCTGCAACAAAAGAAACATTAGCACGTGTACCGCTTTCTTCAAAGGAAGATGTAGACCAGGCTGTAAAAGCTGCTAGAGAAGCTTTTAAAACCTGGAAAAACACTCCCGTTCCAAAGCGGGCGAGGATCTTATACAAATATCACTATTTACTAACAGAGAATCATGAAAGATTAGCAAGACTCGTTGTTCAAGAAAACGGTAAAGCATATAAGGAAGCTCATGGAGAGGTGCTAAGAGGGATAGAATGTGTGGAATTTGCTGCAGGAGCCCCGACTTTAATGATGGGGGAGACGTTATCAAACATTGCTGAGGATATAGACTCTGAAATGTTCCGATATCCATTGGGAGTAGTAGGTGGAATTACCCCATTTAACTTCCCAATGATGGTTCCGATGTGGATGTTCCCGTTAGCCATTGCCTGTGGAAATACCTTTGTTTTAAAGCCATCTGAACGGACTCCAATGCTTGCAAATGAGCTTGCACGTTTATTTACAGAAGCAGGGGCACCAAAAGGAGTGTTGAACGTTGTTCATGGAGCACATGATGTTGTTAATGGTTTGTTAGAACATCCAAATGTAAGTGCCATTTCTTTTGTAGGCTCTCAGCCAGTTGCAAAATATGTGTATGAACGTGCGGCAGCACATGGAAAGCGGGTTCAAGCCTTATCAGGTGCAAAAAACCATCATATAGTCATGCCAGATGCAGATATGGAAAAAGCGGTAGCAAATATTATCAGCTCTACATTTGGAAGTGCAGGACAACGTTGTATGGCTTGTAGTGCAGTTGTCGTTGTCGGGGACGGTGAAAGATTTGTATCTGCGCTAAAGGATTCTGCAGATAAGCTAACGATTGGGAATGGAATGGACGATGAGGTGCTTTTAACACCTGTTATCCGCGAGTCCCATCTTAATAAAGTTCTTGGCTATGTGAAAAAGGGACTTGAAGAAGGTGCGGAACTCATTCGAGATGGAAGAAAAGAAATGGACGAAATGCCGGAAGGAAACTTTTTGGGACCCACCATTTTTGACCATGTAACACCAGATATGACCATTGCAAAAGAGGAAATCTTTGCACCTGTTTTAAGTCTCTTACGTGCAAAGGATTTAGACGAAGGTCTTGACTATATACGAAAGTCACGTTTTGGAAACGGTGCAACCATCTATACAAAGGATGCAAGGGCAGTAAGACAATTTAGGGAAGAAGCAGAAGCAGGAATGCTTGGAATCAATGTTGGAGTACCAGCGACAATGGCATTTTTTCCATTCTCTGGTTGGAAGGACTCCTTCTATGGCGACCTTCATGTAAACGGAAAGGATGGAGTAAATTTTTATACACGTAAAAAGATGATTACATCTCGATTCGATTATTAAAAATGTTAGGGGGGAAGTAGTGGATGACAAAGGTTACACATGGAGAAGACCTTTTAACAAAGGATAAGGATTATGTATGGCACTCAATGAAGCCATATAATCCTAATTCAACTCTTGTGATTCAGAAAGCAGAAGGATCCTGGGTAACAGACCACAATGGAAAGCGATATCTCGATGGAATGTCAGGGCTTTGGTGTGTAAATGTGGGGTATGGGAGAAAGGAGCTAGCTGATGCTGCACACGAACAGCTCAAAGAAATGGCCTATTTTCCATTAACACAAAGTCACGAACCTGCAATTAAACTCGCTGAAAAGTTAAATGAAATGCTTGGAGACGAGTATGTCATTTTCTTCTCAAATAGTGGTTCGGAAGCAAATGAAATGGCTTTTAAACTAGTTAGGCAGTACCATCAGCAAAAAGGGGATCATTCCCGTTACAAATTTATCTCACGCTATCGGGCCTACCATGGTAATTCAATGGGATCGCTTGCTGCAACGGGGCAAGCGCAACGAAAGTATAAATATGAACCACTTGCACCAGGATTTCTCCATGTAGCACCACCTGATCTATATCGTTCAGATGAAAAAGTAGATGCAAAAGCATCGGACTTACAATCAGTTAAAGATGTCGACCGCATAATGACATGGGAGCTTAGTGAAACGATAGCAGGGGTAATCATGGAACCAATTATTACTGGTGGTGGTGTCATTGTCCCACCTGAACAATACATGGCAGGGGTAAAGGAAGTATGTGAAAAACATGGAGCACTTCTAATTGTGGATGAGGTCATTTGTGGGTTCGGACGTACCGGCAAAGCATTTGGTTTTATGAACTATGGGGTGAAGCCAGATATCATTACAATGGCGAAGGGCATTACAAGTGCGTATCTTCCATTATCTGCAACTGCCGTCAGAAAGGAAATTTATGAAGCATTTAAAGGTTCTGAGGAATATGATTACTTCCGCCATGTTAATACGTTCGGAGGAAATCCAGCAGCTTGTGCTTTAGCACTTAAAAATCTAGAAATTATGGAAAATGAAAAGCTTTTTGATCGCTCACAAGATCTTGGCGCTAGATTAAAAGATAGTCTTACAGCAGCTTTAGCGGATCATCCAAATGTTGGTGATATTAGAGGAAAAGGTTTATTGATAGGGCTTGAACTAGTCAAGGATAAACAAACGAAAGAACCACTTGAAGTTGGCCAAGTCAACAAGATAATAGGTGGCTGTATGAAGAAGGGTCTTATTATCGGGAAAAATGGGGCAACAGTAGCAGGGTACAACAATGTATTAACCCTCGCTCCTCCTCTTTCGATTTCCGAGGAAGACTTAGAATTTGTCCAAAGGACTGTAATAGAAGAAATTATGACCTTGTAAAAAAATATGTCTCCCACACTCGTAATCTAATTTTTGCAATTGATTGCGAGTGTTTTTTTAAGAAAATCGATAGAGAAAGGTGGATGGGGATGAGGATTGGAGTACCTAAGGAAATTAAGAATAATGAAAATCGTGTGGCACTGACTCCTGCTGGTGTCATACAGCTAGTTCAACATAATCACACGGTTTTTATTGAAACCGGTGCTGGTATGAACTCAGGATTTTTTGATGAACTTTATTTGGAAGCTGGGGCAACTATTGTACAATCGGCTGCTGATGTATGGGCTTGCGATATGGTGATAAAGGTAAAAGAGCCGATTCAAGAGGAATATCAGTATTTTTATGACGGACTCATCTTATTTACGTATTTGCATTTAGCGGCCGATCGAGAGTTAACTCAAAACTTGATGCAAAAGAATGTTGTTGCGATTGCCTATGAAACTGTGCAATTAGAGGATCGCAGTCTTCCTCTGCTTACTCCAATGAGTGAGGTAGCTGGTCGAATGGCTACCCAAATTGGCGCATCATTTCTTGAAAAAACAAAAGGGGGTAAAGGAGTTCTTCTAGGTGGTGTTCCTGGGGTAAGTCGGGGGAAAGTTACCATCATTGGTGGTGGGGTAGTCGGAATGAACGCTGCAAAAATAGCTGTGGGTCTTGGTGCACAAGTTTCGCTATTAGATGTCAGTCCAACAAGATTACGAGAGTTAGATGATATTTTTGGAAATTCCATTACGACACTAATGTCTAATTCTTATACGATTGGGCAAGCGGTGGCAGAATCAGACCTTGTGATTGGTGCTGTATTGATTCCTGGTGCTAAGGCACCAAAGCTAGTGACTACAGAAATGGTTCGTTTAATGGAGGAAGGGTCAGTTATTGTGGATGTTGCAATTGATCAAGGCGGTATTTTCGAAACAGCCACCCATGTTACAACACATGCTAATCCTACATATACGAAACATGGAGTCGTTCATTATGCAGTTGGAAATATGCCCGGTGCTGTTCCGAGAACATCTACTATGGCACTTACAAATGTTACGGTCCCATACATTCTCCAAATTGCAAATAAAGGCTTTGAACGAGCTTTTACAGAAAATAAATCTTTACAAAAAGGGCTAAATGTGATCGGTGGAAAGATCGTTTATGAAGGGGTTGCCAAAGCACATAATCTACCATATGTAACTACCATTTAACAAGGAGCCTGATGCTATGAATGTCTAAACACTAACCATTTACAAGGAGTGTCCGTTGTAAGGATGGAATCAGCCATAATCCAAAGGAATTTTCAACCTTTGAGGATATTTCTCTAGATACTGAGCTATTGTATCGCACAACTATAAAGATAGCACATGATAAAAAAACGAATGTAGAACCTCGATTCTACATTCGTTTTCTTCATTATTTATTAGTAAAAAAGTCTTTAAATGCCTGGGTTATTTCAATTCCTTGAAAAATGAACAAACTAGTCACCGTTAAGGAACATAATCCAATCATAATAAATCGAAACCACATAATTTTTCTCCTCCTTGATTTTTAAAATTTAAAAAATCAAAGAGCCTTCACCACATAATTCGATTGATAAAAAATGGGCGTAATCCAAATGAATTTTCGAATGGATTGGTTCACATCGATGTTCTTAACCATCCATTGAAGGACGATTAAAATCGAGGTAATGGAGAAAAATACCCAAGAAATCTTTAGTTTACCATCATCATTGAAAGTAAGATTGTCGTACGATACACCATTAATTGTTATCGTATTCTCTTGAATGTCTGATGCTTTAAAGGCATGGGAGTGTGCGATTGTGACTGACAATGACATGATCGCAACAAACATAATGATGGCAAGAGCTAAATGTTTCCTCAAATTTACCATCTCCCCATTGTTAATGTTACTATCATACATCGGATGAAACTAAAAATCCATAAAAATATTTTTACAAATATTGCGAAAAATCACAATCGAAAAAGTGATAATTATGATACCCTAAAGTAGGGGTGGTGGAATGAGTAAAAGCAGACGAAATCTTCTCATTGCAATCATTGGGAGTCTTCTAATCGTAACTTTTGGGATTGTAATAATACTAGAAATCAGGGATAACCACAAAATAAACATGCAGATAGCGGAAAGCTGCATGGATAAAGGTGGAACGGTCATTTTCGAGGAAAAACATATCTTTAGCCTAACCGATGTTAATTGTGAGTAAATATGAGTATCTGTTTGAATTAGGATAGATTTTTTCATTACATATATTGGAGTTGTTGGAGTATGGCAATCGAGAGAATTACAGAAGATCGATTTATGGATTCCGTTCGTTTATCAGAATACGCGTTTCAGTATAAAGTGTCCGAAGAACGGCTTGAAGAAATCTTCAAGAATCTTAGAAAGCATCAAATTTATGGAATCTATGAAAATAAAATGTTAGCTGCAAAGTTTCATCTCATCCCACTTACAACATATGTAGGTGACCAATCTTATAAAGTGGGCGGAATTGCAGGTGTGGCGACATATCCGGAATACCGAAGAAGAGGCTATGTGAATGAATTGCTTACATATGCGCTTGAAACGATGAAGGCTCAGGGCTTTACCATTTCAATGCTGCATCCGTTTGATGTTTCTTTTTACCGGAAATATGGATGGGAGCTTTTTTGCAATCGCTTAAAAACGGTTCATCAGCGTTCTGATTTAGTCACGCTTGACCCTGTAGAGGGTTCTGTGAAGCGTTATTTTTTTGAGAATGTCAATTTGGATGATCTTAAATGGATTTATGCGCAATATGCGACTCAGTTCTCAGGGATGCTCGTTCGTGAGGATGAATGGTGGAAGAGTGTGATTGACGACCTGAATATTGCCGTTTACTATGATGCATTTGAACAGCCTATTGGTTACATCCTTTATGAATCGAAGGACAACAAGATGATTGTTGAAGAGTTTGTCCCGATTAATTTTGAGGCGCGTCGTGGATTGTGGAATTTTATATGTCAGCATGACTCGATGATTTCAGAACTCGAAATGATAACCTATGAAAAAGAACCATTATTTTTTGCGTTAAAGAAACAAAAAACTGTGAAACGTGAGGTTTCCCCATATTTTATGGTTCGAATTGTCGATGTTGAGTCCTTTTTAAAAGAATATAAATTTGCTAGAAATGAAACCTTAAAGCTCAAAATAACAGACCCATTTGCACGATGGAATGAAAAAACATTCCTTGTAAAAGAGGGTGTGGTGCGCATTACTAATGAAACAGAAGGGGCATTAAAGCTGTCCGTCAATGCATTGTCAACAACACTCTTTGGTCACAAGCGTCCGACTGAATTATTTGAAGCGGGTATGATTAGCGGGGATGAGAGCGATCTTGAAGCTTTTGAAAAAATGGTACCGAATCGACAGGCCTATATGTACGACTATTTTTAAGGGAGGAAATCCATGTTTTTACAACGTGCAAGGAAACTGGATAAGGAAGATCCGCTGGCCAAGTTTCGCGATGAATTTTATCTGCAACCAAATACCATTTATATGGACGGAAACTCGCTTGGACTTTTATCAAAGCGAGCGGAACAATCACTACTCGATTCTTTGGAGGATTGGAAGGAATATGGGATTGATGGCTGGACACAGGGAAGGCAACCGTGGTTTTATATGTCGGAAAAGGCAAGCGAACAACTTGCTCCACTTGTAGGTGCTTCTCCTGAGGAGGTTATTGTAACGGGCTCAACAACTGTTAACCTGCATCAGTTAGTTGCGACTTTTTATCAGCCAAAAGGGAAACGTACCAAGATTGTAGCGGATGAATTGAATTTTCCATCTGATATTTACGCCCTTCAAAGCCAGCTTCGGATTCACGGGTTAAATCCTGAAGAACATCTTGTTCGGGTTAAAAGTCGTGATGGTGGGTACTTGGCAGAAGACGATATCATCGAGGCAATGACTGACGAAGTAGCGTTGGTGGTTTTACCATCGATTTTGTATCGCAGTGGTCAAATTTTGGATATGAAGCACTTAATTGCTGAAGCACATAAACGTGGCATTTTAATTGGATTTGATAGCTGTCATTCAGTTGGCGCAATCCCTCATTCGTTTTCGGAATGGGACGTGGATTTTGCTTTTTGGTGTAATTATAAACATCTTAATGGGGGACCAGGGGCGGTTGCTGGGTTGTATGTGAATCGCAAGCATTTTGGCGTGCTACCTGGCCTTGCTGGTTGGTTTGGATCAGATAAAGAGAAGCAGTTTGATATGGAGCATTCTTTTACGCCTGCGGACAATGCCGGTGCTTTTCAAATCGGGACCCCACATGTGCTAAGCTTGGCTCCTTTACTTGGTTCGCTTGATATGTTTGCAGAGGCAGGGATCGAACAAATAAGGACAAAATCCCTGTTATTGACGAATTTTTTAATTGAACTAATCGATTCAGAACTTGCGGGGATGGGATTTACGATTGGCTCACCGCGTGAGGATTCTGTTAGGGGCGGCCATGTTAGTCTTGAGCATAAGGAAGCAGCACGTATTTGCAAGGCACTAAAAGAAAATGGGATTATTCCTGACTTCCGCGCGCCAAATATGATCCGGCTTGCACCTGTTCCCCTCTATAATTCCTTCGAGGACGTTTGGAATGTCGTGCAAATGTTAAAAACAATAATGGAAGAAAAGCAATACGAAAAATTTAAAAATGAACGGGACGTGGTGGCTTAAGGTATACCAATTTTCGGTATACCTTTTACATCTTGAAGGAGGTATTCAAATGACAATCGTACCCGATTCAAAGTTTGACACATTTAAAAATAAAATGATGTCCTTGCCAGAGGACTATAAAGAAGAAGATTTAAAAAGTGAGACATTCTTATTGGACAAGGATGAAAAAAAACATCTCGAGATCTACTATGCTCCGTTTGAATACGTGAATGAAGCTGCAAAAGTTATGATTGTAGGTATTACCCCGGGGATGCACCAAATGAAAAAATCATTTTCAACGATTCTCGATCCGAAAAATAAGGATCTATCAGATGAACAGCTTCTTCATCAAGTCAAGAAAAACTCGAGCTTTGAAGGACCGATGAGGAAAAATCTGATTCAAATGTTGGACGAGCTGGGTTTGCACTCCTATTTAGAAATTGCATCTACGAGTGAGCTATTTCGGGCGGCAAGTCACCTCGTTCAAACAGCTTCAGTTATTAGATATCCAGTCTTTTATAAGGGAAAAAACTACAGTGGTTCTACTCCAAAGATGTTAAAAACGGAGCTGTTAAAGAAGTATATTATGGAAAGTTTTACAAAGGAATTGGTGAGTATTCAAAATCCACTCATCATCCCCTTAGGGGTGAATGTGACAGGGGTTTTTAACTTTTTTGCGGAAAAAGGCTATGTATCACCCGATTCCGTGCTATATGGTTTTCCACATACATCAGGAGGTAATGGGCATCGTCATCGACAATTTGCGAAGAACAAAGAACAAATGAAACGAAAGCTAGCCACTTATTTTTCATAAAAAACTGCACCCTATGGATGGGGTGCAGTGTTCGTTAATCTTCTATTTTAATCGCAATTTTTCCGAACTGTTCGGCCTCATCAATCCGTTGCAAAGCTTTTGCAGCTTCTTTGAGTGAATACACTTTATCAAGTACTGGTTTTATTTTATGTTCATTGACAAATTGAAGCATTTCATTGAATTCTTCGGTACTCGCCATCGTTGAGCCGAGTAAAGTATATTGACCATAGAAAAACTCACGAAGATTAAAGTCCACAGTATCCCCAGCAGAAGCACCAAATGTGACTATTTTTCCACCTTTCCGGAGTTGTCCAAGAGATTTATGGAAGGTAGCTGCTCCTACTGTTTCAACCACGATATCCACTTTTTCACCGTTTAATGATTCATTCCAGTCGCTATTGCTGTCAATTGCAACATCCGCACCTAATTCTAGAGCTTGTTTTAGCTTCGCTTCAGAGCGTGAAGTTACGATGACTCGAGCCCCAACTGCCTTTGCAAAAAGTAAAAGGAAAGTAACCGCGCCACTGCCGATTCCTGGTAGAAGGATCGTATCGGTTGGTTTTACCTGCGCTCGAGTGAATAGTGCACGATAAGCAGTCATGGCTGCAAGTGACAGAACACCTGCCTCATCCCACGATAAATGCGCCGGCTTTGGACCTATATTATCCGCTGAAATCGTGATTTTTTCAGCGAAGGTTCCGTGGTCGGGTAAACCAAGAATCTCGTGACCTTCAGGTGGTGCATCACTGTTTTCTTTCCAGCCTAATGAAGGATTGATGACAACTTCATCACCAACTTTTATGTTATCAACACCAGGACCAACTGCCTCCACAATCCCAGCTCCGTCTGAGCCAATCACTAGAGGTGGCTCTGTTTCTTTATGTCTATGTAGAACAAATAAATCCCGGTGATTGAGGCCTGCACTTTTTAGCTTGACCTTTACTTCACCTAGTTTTGGTTCTAATTCTTCGATATCTGAATAGGATGTTCCGTCTATTCCAGCAACTTTGTGATGCAAAAACGCTTTCATGTTTTCCCCTCCTAATTTGTCAAAATGATAGTTTTATTTTAATAGAATTGTACAGAAGATTTCAACTTATTGGATTGGGAGGGAAAGGTGAAGGTGATGTTTTGTACACGTTTGCTAGGTAAGGGTGGAAAAAGGGTAATGCAAGATAGTGATTTGTGCCTGATTGCTAGATTAAGATGGAAAAACGGTAACGCAAAATAGTGATGCGTGCCCGATTGCTAAGTTAAGGCGGAAAAAGGGTAATGCAAAGTTGTGATTCGTGCCCGATTGCT
>NZ_JBALOQ010000033.1:67472-67614 GCF_036962705.1 Bacillus sp. JJ1562 | reverse complement strand
TGGGTAAGTGCGCATACGGTTACAGGTGAAGAACGATGGTTTAATGGAAAAACGGATGGAGAAGGAAACTATAGTCTGACCTTTTTACCTGACGGCGAGTATCAAATAGAGGGAGTCTGGGTAGATTCTGAATCGAAATGGT
>NZ_JBALOQ010000033.1:0-67324 GCF_036962705.1 Bacillus sp. JJ1562 | reverse complement strand
TTTACGGTACAAGGTGGTAAAGTAATCAATCCTGAACGATTACATATAGATCTTTCAGAGAAGGCATCAAATGTAGCTGGATCGGTCGTGAAGAATGGGAAGCCTGTAGTAGGGGATTGGGTAACTGCTCGTACTGTTTCAGGGGAATCACTATGGTTTAATGGCAAGATAGATGAAAATGGGAACTTTGGCCTTAATTTACCAGATGGTGATTTTGTTATCGAAGGAATCTGGGTAGACGAAGAGCAAAAATGGTACCCACTCAATTTGAATTTCTCAGTAAAAGCTGGTGTGCTGCAAGGTCAATCTGAATTAGTAATTGATCTAGGAGGTGAGCAAGACCTCAATGTTAAAGGATCAATTTCAAATGAAAATGGTAAAGTGGAAAATGTGGATATTTCAATTAAAAGTGTAGTTACCGGAGAATATTTCTATACTTCTACTAATGAGAACGGTGACTTTGGACTTCAACTAGTGGATGGCCATTATAAGATTGAACTTGTTGTTGTAGATGGGCAATTGTATACGCCTATTTACTTAGACAAGGAGTTCTCGATTGCAGGCGGGAAACTCCAAATAGCAGGGGTTGATGCTAAATCACTAGATGTCACATTACCACAACTTTCCCTTAACGTTCAATTAATAAAGGACGAGGAACCGCTTAAGAATATTGAAGTGGAAATTGTACAATCAAACAAAGATGGTGCCCGCTATATCTATAAAGATGTGGATCAAAATGGAGTTGCTTCACTAAGACTGCAAGATGGGGAATATAGGGTTGGAGGATATTACGATAGTGAAGACAAATTCTACTATTTGGATGAACCCGTCACTATTTCAAATGGTACTACAAGTCCGAATCCATTCATTATAGATGTAACGACTACTAATCTTACTAAAGTTCAAGGAAGTTTAAGTGATAGCAATGGTTTTGTTGGAAACGCAAGAATAACTTTTTATAATGAAACAATTGAAGATATCTTTGTCACCAATGTAAATTCCGAAGGCTCTTATTCAGCGGATCTGCCAGATGGTGAATATTCCATTGAAAGTATCTATAGCGATGCATTTAACTATGCGTATGATGTCAAAATTAACTCTGGTGATAACCGTTTTACAATTCGTGAAGGAGCCGTTTCAGTAAATGGAGACGAAATTGAAAGCTTAGAAGTTACTATTCCGACAGAATCTCTAAAGGTTCAAATTCTCAATAATGGGGTTCCTGTTAAAGGATCTTTATTAATCTTCAATGATGATGAATCATGGTATGCAAGTACAAATGTAAATGGGGAGTTAAATCTTCGTGTTCCAACAGGGGAATATACAATTTATTCTTTTGATACGGAAGATAACACTTATCCAATTAATAAAATCGTAACGGCCAACAATGAGAGTCCAGAAATAGTGATTATTGATTTAGCTATTCCTGGTGATGGCATTGTAAGTGGAGTTGTGATGGATGGAGATACCTTAGTTGTTAATAGCGAGTTTGTTATTCAAAACATTACTGATTATTCTGGTTACTACACTGTATTAACCGATGAGAACGGTAGATTTTCAGCTGATATTCCAGATGGAGACTATGTGATTGAAGATATAACAGATACTAACTGGAATCCAATTGCTTCAGTTGATTTATTATTCTCAGTGAAAAATGGAAACATAATTGTAGATGGTAAGACTGTAGATGAACTAACACTTAATCTACCACCTGAAAGTTTACATGTTCAGATTCTAAACAATGAAACTCCACTATTGGGAGAAGTCGATATTCGCAAAATGATATCTGGATATGAAATAAGCTATATTACAAATTTGGATGAGAATGGAGAATTTACTCTTCGTGTTCCTGATGGTATTTATACTATTTCCGGTCTTTATGAAATGGATCCGCCATATGACTGGTATATAATCAATCAGGATGTTGAGGTCTTGAATGGAACAACTACTCCAAATCCATTTGTAATTGATCTTGACTTAGAGACTAGTAATATAGGAATTGTTCAGGATGAAAACGGGCCATTATCTGGAGGATTCGTTGAACTTAAAGATTCTGAAGGTGACTGGCATAGTTTTGATGTAGATGAAAATGGGGAATTTTTGATTGACTTACATGATGGGAATTACGTGGTTAAAGGGTATTACTCGGAAACCATTGGTGATGTTGCTCTTGAAACCCATTTTTCAATACAAGATGGAGTATTGTTTGTTAATGGAAATGCCTCCAACCAACTTATCATTACACTCCCTACTGTGACAGTAGTAGGAGCGGTAACTGAAGATAATGGTACAGTTGGTCAGGGGAAAATTGGGATTCTTGATCTGAATGATGACGATCCATATTCTCGCTATTATGTAGTAGATCAGAGCGGAAACTTTTCATTAAGATTACTTGATGGGGAGTATTTGGTTACTGCAATAACTCAAAATAATCCTGGTTATGTTTCCATACCGATGCATGTATCCTTCTCGGTGCAAGAGGGGGCATTGTATGTTAACGGTGCAGCTTATGATACATTAAACCTACTCCTGCCACAGCTTAACTTTACGGGTCAAGTTGTACAATCGGGAGAGCCTTTGGGAGATTCAACGATTCATTTGTTGTCTGAGCTGTTACAAGGCTTTTATCAAGGCTTTACAGTAGGCACTGATGGGGATGGATTTTTCTCACACCGCCTTGGGGATGGAAATTATGAAATTACAGGTGTCGAATGGCTTAATGAGTATTTTAATAAATTTATTGAATTTGAGGTTTTGGATGGGGTTCCATCAATCGACCTAAGTATATTCGAGATGAGTGAAATTTATGGAAATGTACAAGGACTGGTCCAAGCTGAAGATGTATCATTACTTGAAGGCGGAGCTTTCTTATATTTTGAAAACACTGCAAACCCCGGTGACTGGGACTATACTGATGTTAATAGTAAGGGAGAATTTGGTTTACAATTGCCAGATGGAAATTACACTGTGGTTCAATTCTATTCAGGAGAAGCAGGCTTTATAGATCTGCAAGTTAGTTTTACTGTTCAAAATGGTGAACTCGTGGAACCGCTGGTTGTTACACTTCCTAATCAGTAGTAGTTTCTGAGGGTAGGACCAAAGCAATAAGATAGAAAGTTGCAGAATTCCGCAAGGAAATGTCGTAATATTCCGTAAGTGTCAGAGGTATATAAAAAAATAAGGAAAAGAGTTATTCTTTTCCTTATTTATTTTTCTAAGGAGGAACAGCATTGTGAATAAAAGAATAAGATATTTTTTCAGTATGGTTTTTGTCATGATTTTAGCACTAGTTATAAGTGGATGTAATGACAGTAAAGTTGTCTCAAATTCAGAAACTTCTGATAAAAATTCAGAAGCAACTGAAAAAGATACAGAAACAGCCGAAAATAACTCAGAAACGATAGAAATGGATACAAAGGACTCAGAGACAGCTAATCAGGATATTCAGGATTTTGTCCTTGAGAATACTAAAATGGTTAAAATTTTTAACATCAGTCAAAGAATCCACCAAAAACAACCGGACCTTGGTCCATTCCATGTAGCAAGAGGGATTGATGAAAGAGGTCAGAAGACCGAAGTCTGGATCAAGGATAATAAAATCTATGAAATGATCAACTCTGATAATAGTCAAGCAGCGGCAAGCAATAACGGTGAGGAGGAAGAGAATACAGATACAGAAGAAAATTAAATAAAAATAAAAAGTCCCCCGATTAGAAAAGTCTGTAATTAGCAGAACTTCTAAAAGGGGGATTTTATTTATTAATGAAACTTTATCTAATGGTTACTGGGTAATTTGTTATTTTTCCACCTGAAGTTGATTCAACGGTAATTGTACCACCTTGTGTAATGGCCAAGCTAAGATTTGTTGCTCTAAATCTCCAATTTCCTAAATTATCAACGTTAACTGTACCTAGAACCTTGCCGTTTGGATTGGCTGAATCGAAAATTTTAATGGTAACCCTGACACTAGGTCCAAATACATCGGATGTACCATCAATTCTCCAGTCTCCGTCCCTGGTGCGATATTGTGCAGTTGTAACGGTTAGATTATCAGGAACAGTAGAGATTTCTACTTCGTCCTTGGCTGTTTTTCCATCAGCACCTGTTACAGTTAGTTCAAATGTAACTGGATTTGTCTGTTTTGGGAAAGTGAAAGTCGGTTTATCCGTATTGGCTCCATTTAATGTTACAATTTGTCCGCCTACTTGTTTCCAGGAGTAGGACACTGCATTTATTGATCCACTTCCATCGAGTGTAACGGCAGTTCCTTGTTTGATACCTGTCTGGTCAGGGCCGGCATTTGCTGTCACTTCAGGAATTGTTTGTGAACCCTCGATGGTAACCTTTGTGGTGCTTGTTGATGATCCATATGGACCTGTTATCATCAATTTAAATACATATTCTCCTGTTTTGTCTGGTGCAGTAAATGAAGCTCTTACAGTATCAGCATTAGAAAGCGTAACTTCTTCTGGGCCAGAAACCTGTTCCCATACGTAAGTAAGATTATCTCCTGTTGACGCTGAACCATCTAAAGTTACTTCTGAGCGAGCAGCAACTTTTTGTTCAGCACCTGCATTAGCCTCCACAAGGATTGGTTTAACAGGGATACTGTTAATATCAACAGGGATTGTTACAGTTCCACCTTTCGTCGAAGTGATGGTAATCGTCGGTGAAATATAGGTCACTTTCGAGATTTCTAATGTTCCAGATTCGGGGACATTCACTTCAAAACCTTTAACAGTGAGTGTCGGAGGATCTACCTCATCACTCGACTTTGCAGTAACCGATAGTTTTTGGTTATCTGGGTTATAAACTGCTGTCGCGGTGATTCGGTCGACTAGTGCAATTCTTTTTACAAAATCAGGATTATCTGTAGTATTCCTTAAAGTAACTTCTGTTGGAGGTTCATCTCCAGAATAAGGAACATGTGCATAATATTGAGTATTGCCACCGGCTAAAGGAGTTCTTGCAATACCATCACCTGTAACTACAATTTCTTGTTCAGTTTCAGAGTATACAAATACATCAATTGCTCCACCATCTTCCGTTTGAGAATAGGTGGCTTGTTGAATATCTAAGCCTGCAATCGTAGCTTCTTTCCCTGCTAATGAAAATTGGTCTGTTTGAATACAATTAGAAATACCTGGACAAGCATTGGCAGAATAATTTCCACCACTTCCGATACCTGGCCCCTGGATTCTAAAGTAGTTTTGGCCTTCATAGCCACCAATTATCTTGTGATCAACGTCTGGATTACCAACATAACCAGCTGGTGCCTGTGGTCCAACCGCTGGATCCCATCTTAAAAACGTTCCAATGCGACTATTAAGTGCAGCACTGAAGGGACCTCCTGCTCCAATATCTTCTGTATAATTTATTTCACCTTCATCATCAGCTTTGATCTTATCTTGTCCGTAAGGATGAGTAATCGTATAATCTTGATTTGGCTGTAATCCTTCCACTCTAATACGGATTCTTCCAAAAACCGTTTGGTCACCTTCTTTTGGTGCCTCTTGGTTAAAGGTAGCTTCGAGAGCGAGCACAACAAGGGCATCATCCCTACCGTTATTTCCTTCCATTTCAGCTTCTGCGAGTTGATAAAATGCCTCTCCAGGATAATTGTCCGGGAATACAATAGGTTTATTTGGATCAAAATCTTCAGGTACCAATCCACATAAAGGATCTTGGGCATCTAAGCAAAGCTCAAGTTTTACTCCTTTTGAGTCTTTATACCAAATAGGGAAGCCATTGAAGTCGTTAATTGGTCCAACCTGGGCTAATTTAGGAACATTTGGTTGAGTAATTTCAATTGCATTCGCATTATTCCAGGGATTTACACTAGTTATAACAAAGATAAAGGCAAACAATACAAGTAGTATTTTTTTACTTGATAACCTTCTCTTTGTGAGATTTTTTTTTCTTTTCAACATGAGTAGAAAATCCTCTCCCTTTTAATATTAATGTATTTTATCCCGTCTAAGCGGGAAGTTTAAAGATTAGAATTTTGGGGTTTCTTCTTTTGTTCTTCAGTCATTTCGTCTTCAAGTTCAAATTCTTCAAAGGTTTCCCTAGTAGATTTTTTAAATTCTTTCAATGTTTGACCTACAGCGCGACCTAATTGAGGAAGCTTATTAGGTCCAAAAATAATTAACGCCATGAATACAATTAGAATTAAGCTCGGAAAGCCAAGATTGCCTATCATAAAAAATACCTCCTTCCTAAAAAATACATAAGAACTTTGAATCTCTTTAAGGGTCGCTAGCTGTTACTTGATTTCAATTGGAATTCTCCCATTAAGGAGAAAGGAATTACTCAATAGATGTCTGAATTCTATCTGTGCATAGGTATCTAGAGGACTAGTAGGTTTGAACAGAACATCAATGCGTTGTGCAGTGGTCATTTCAATAGGTGTGCCTGCTGACACCTTATAGGCATGATTGTATTTTCCATAAGGTGGAACACCCAACGCACGACCGTCTGCTGCAATGACGATGACATCGACAGGAAAGGTAACCTTAATTCTTGAATATGCCGCACAAAGTAGTCGGACTAGAATTGTCTGATTAACCTTAGCGTTAATTGATATTTGCATTCCTTCGACTCCACTATTCAGTGCACGGGGAATCGTAAGAGCCTTACTTATACCTACTGTACTTCCTATAACACCTGGAAAATCTTTACCTGTTACCACGAAATAATCGGGATTATAATCATGAAAGGCAAAGAAATTTTCACTTCCTCTATCATTCGTGCGAAATTCATCATTTACTCCTGGTTGAGTCCCATGTTTAGCAAAGGCTTGATGTGCATGATGGGCTTGTTCGCGCCAGGCCGAATCGATATCATCGATTACCCAAAGTGCCTCCACATCATACGGAACTGTCATTGCGTGTGGGTCACCAAGTTCAATATCACTCGAATTGAATCCAGGGAATTCTGGAAATTCAGATAGGTTTGCTGCCGTACGGCGGGGATAACCTCCCGCGTTTGGACCAACAAAGGCATCTGGTGGTTCGACAATTAAGAACCCATACAAACCGAATTCAAAATGTTGGGCGGTATTCCGATGGCAGTGATAGAAATAGCTTCCAATATGGTTAGGCTGCCACTGATACCTATATTCACCAATCTCCATTGAAGTGTGTCCAACCCCATCATTCATGGAAGAAGGCTCAATACCGTGCCAATGAATCGTATGAGGTGTCTGCCCACCCCCTTCTACAAATGCGTGAAATACTACGCCGCGCGGAATACGAATGGTCAGAGCTGGAAAAGTCCCTTTATCTGCCTCTTTTACATCTGAACAAGCAATGAGAAAGAACTCTAGTTCTTTGCCATTCCACATCTTGATGTCTTGGGTCCTCATTAAATCTAAACTTACGGTATTATTGATTTTCATCTTCGCATCTTTCACAGTCCGAGCAATAAATGCAGGTACCGGATTTGTGGGGTTCAGATACTCTGGAGTCGGTGGACTAGCTGCAGGTGGATCAAATGATTTGACCCACTCTCCTTCATGTCCAGAAATTGATCTGCGAAGGATACGATGACCGGGACTAGAAAATGACATGTTTCTGTTTCTCCTCCTTAATAAAATATTGTTTACGTATGATTCGAATCGTGTTGATTGGTAGGACCTGCTGCAGGTCCAGTCGAATCAGGGCCATGACTAGACAATTTTACATTAGGGAAGGTTGTTACTCCTCCTCTTGTATTCCGGTCACCAATAAAATGTATTCCACTCATCATCCCTAGACCATAGTTACCGCCTTGTGCAGACTGGCTTGGTTCGGTATGATCATGCATCGGGTAACAAAGAGGTGATGATCTTACTGAAATATCGGTACTGCCAGCCATAGTCCCTATATTTGGAAAATGCATATCCATTTCTTCAACAGGCGGCCATACAGGATGTGGAACAGAACTAGGTATTTTAGGGTTTGCCACTGACATAAGAGGCTCATCCGGAAGACCTATTCCCCGCTGATTTGGAATATCAGGCGGTCTAATAAAGGGAACTGCCCATTCCATTACATCAAGAGAGTTGACAGTAAAAGTGTCTACCCAAAGAGGGTTTTCTTGAACCACCCCGTTGACTCCGATAACATAATAATGATTGGCGTGAAGGTGCAGAGAATGCATCGATAAACCGGCATTCAGGATTCGAACTACTACAGGTTCTCCCACTCTGTGATGGGGTGTAATAAAAGGATTATGAGCTGCGAAAAATCCTGACTGACCATTGATGGTAAAGAATTCAGGTTTCCGGTTCAATCCGTCTGATCTAAATAGATCGTTTTGGAAGAGCTTTACGAATTCCCCAGCTGGATAGTTCTTCCCCGGTGGATATTTACCTACCTCTTCAAACAAACGAGAGCTTGCTTCGTGAAGAATCCACACATACTGCCGGAAGGGAGGAGTATTGGTTGCCGCGTCTCCCTGCTCCCAAGCTAACCCTGGGAAATGGCTGGAGCTTCCAAAGTCATCAAACAATTCTTGTACAGCTCGTGTAGGGGAAGAGTATGGGGTGAATTTGTGCCCTACACTTGCTTTATTTGGCATGACGATTAAAGCGCCATGCAGTCCCATCATTCGATTAACAGGTTGGTTTAGGTTGTCATAATATAAATAGGTTCCTGCTTTTGGAGCTATAAACTCAAACGATTTGGTAGCACCAGGTGGAATAGGACCACTGTTAACTACACCTTTTATATAAAATGAATGAGGCTCATCTAGGGCATTTTTAATTTTAATTTTAACTGTATTTCCTTCTGTCAAATAAACTAGAGGACCAGGTATTTCAGCTGGGAAATTTTGTTCCTTGTATAACCAAAAATAGCATTGTGCATTGTTGATTGAGTTATGGGTTATCATGTCTTTTACAGCATCAGTAATGGTAAAGTCAAGGGACGGGACAAGTCGTGCTGATTTTACCAAATGGGGTTCTTGAGTAATCCAAGATGGTATCGTGCTACTTACGATTAATGCTGCTAACCCTCCTCCGAAATACTTAATAAAATCTCTTCTTTTCATGATTTCCTCCTTTTAAACTAAACAGATAGTAGTTTTTTCAAGCTTTTAATCAGGAAATAGTTAGGAACGTATAATTTCAATATATCCTTTTACACAATTGAGAACGTACTGTTCTTTATTAGGAATATTAGCTCATATTACTATCAATGTAAAAGTATTTTATAAGACAATAAACTACAAATGGGTATTTAAATTGGGATATTTGTCGCACTATGATTGTTGACAAATGGGACAAAAGTCGGATATAAAGAAAACCATTTTAGTTTATTGACTAAATGATAACTTACTTGACATAAGTTTATTATATAAATATACTGACTTACATAAAGTAACTAAGTGTGAAGATAACAAAATGAATAAAAACAAAATTGGGAAAGTTAAATTAAGAACGATATAGGAGGAAACCTTTATGACACTTGACAAGAATAGTGGTATTGAAATTGGTATTTATACACTTGCGGATATTGGACCGAATCCCCTTACAGGGAAGACACTAACTGCCCAGGAAAGAGTAAAAGAAATCATTCAAGCCGCAAAACTGGCTGATGAGGCAGGACTAGATGTATTCGGAGTAGGAGAACATCATCGTCTAGATTATGCTTCTTCATCTCCTGCAGTATTACTAGCTGCTATTGCCCAAGGAACAAAAAATATTCGATTAACAAGTACAACAAGTGTTTTAAGTACGCTTGATCCAGTTCGTCTATTTGAAGATTTTGCTACATTGGATCTACTTTCGGATGGACGGGCCGAAATACTGGCTGGAAGAGGTGCTTTTATCGAATCATTTCCTCTTTTCGGTTATAGTACAAATGATTATGATGAATTGTTTGAAGAACATATGGACCTCCTGTTACAATTGAGCGAAAATGAGACTGTCACATGGTCAGGGAAGTTCCGTTCTCCTTTAAGGAATGCTGAAATTTCGCCAAGACCGGTACAAGAAAAATTACCAGTTTGGATTGGAGTCGGAGGAACGCCTGAGAGTGCCGTTCGTGCTGGAAGATTTGGGGTGGGTATGGCTTTAGCTATTTTGGGTGGTCATCCAAGACGTTTTAAGCCACTTGTCGATTTGTATCGTCAAGCGGGAATTGATGCTGGACATGCACCTCAAAGCTTGAAGATTGGTGTAACAGGTCATGCTTATTTAGCTGAGACGACTCAGCAAGCCAAAGACGAGTTTTATCCTTATTACTCCAACTATTGGGAATATGTGAACCGTCAGCGTGGAATGGGGACAAGGATGTCACGAGAAGACTTTGAGCATATGGCTAGTCCGGATACTGCTTTGTTCGTGGGGAGTCCACAGCAAGTCGTCGAGAAAATCCTTCAACAATACGAACTCTTTGGGCACCAACGTTTCCTTGCACAATTAGATATAGGTGGTCAACCTTTTAAGAATGTAGCAAAAGGAATTGAATTGTTAGCAACGGAAGTAGCTCCAATCGTTCGTAGAGAAACAAGTAAATAATATTGAATCAAAAAATATCAGACTCAATTTTGGTGTCTGATATTTTTTTCTTTTTAGTAGAAGAAAAAACATCCACGTGTTGAAAATGGAAAATAAATTCCATGTAATATAATTAGCTAATTTAGCTAGGTTAACTAATGTGAGGTGTGGCTGAAATGATTGTAAACTCAACGGAACTGCAAAACAATTTTCGAAAATATTTAATGCTTGCAGCATAAGAGGATATCATCATTACCCGTAACAGTACAGAAATTGCTAAGCTAACAGCAGTTAAAGAAACAGTAACAGAAAATAATGTACAGCCAGAAATGGTTTGTGAAAAAGCCTCAGAGTATATACATAATGGAAAAAAGTCGACATATGAGGATTTACTTGCATTACAACAGGAATCAGCTGAAAGGTACGAGTAAATAGTTGGAGAAATTTATTTTCTGCTTCTTCAAGAACTGCTCATCAAATAGCTATTACTGAGTTAATTGGGCTCTTTTATAACTTTTTCCAAGGAACAAGTTTTAGACCAATGGTTGCTCCATATGATATTGAGCTAAAAAAATCACCAGAAAATATTAATATCGTTCAGACTTGATGGTTATTTGTGACTTAGAGGAAAATTCAAATGAAAATGATTATTATAAAGGGGTTCCGACACTTGTTGTAGAGGTGCTTTCGAAAAGTACAAGGAGTAAGGATCTCATAAAAAAACTTGATCTATACATGTCCACTGGAGTAAGTGAGTACTGGATTGTGAATCCGGACAATAAAGAAGTAACCGTCTACCTATTTGAGGATCATAATATCGGTAACAGTGCCACCTACAAGAAAAACGAGGCTGCACAATCATTCATCTTTAAGGGACTTACTGCAGAAATTAGTAGGGTTTTTAAAGTGTAACTGGGACACGGGTTTCCGCATCCCAGCATTATTGGGAGGTGGGACAGTGGACCTGTCCCTCTGTCCTTTAGTACCCAACCTCGACTGACGCAACAACTATGTACATTAAGTCATTTTGATCGCCTTTCTCCTCAAGGACGATCCCACTTGTTGTTAGCATTCCTCCGTCCATAACTTCCACAGAGACTTTTCCGAACGGAATAGCCCTTTTAACTGCCTCAATATCTAGCTGTTCTTTATCACAAGGGACCGCTAATTTTACATTAACAACCATATTATCTAAGCTATTTCCCGGTAGCACAGATCGAATTCCAGGCATTGAGTTAAAGTGAATCGCATTCTTCACAGCTCGAACAGCCGCTTTTGTAATGTTTTGACCGTGAACATCAATTCCCATGCCCGTTTCGATAAACATCAATTTTTCCATCAAATATACACCTCGTTATTAAGTTGATAAATCTATTTTACCTTAGAATAGAGTTTTTGATATGTTTAAGATGTTAAAAATGCAAGTAGTAGAACTTCATAAAAAAATACTTGTAAACATAGATCATGATTAAAAAGAAATTAATTTTAATTCTTTAAAAAAATAGTATAATAGTTACAAAATTGCTTGAATGCTCAAAAAATTATGTAAAACAAATTTAGTGCTTAATATTTAGATAGAAGAGAAATGATTGCAGACTTACATAATCTCGCCTATCTTTTCGGCTTTTTTCAAAAGATAAGATTTTTATTTTTCTACTTTCATCGAAAGGAAAGTTGTCATATGAAACAACACACTATTACAGAAAAAGCCAATGATATCAGCCTACCAGATGATATTAATGAACAATTATGGTCTGAAGTACTAGTACGAATTGATCGAAATGAATTAAATGAAACGATTCGTATGCAGCAAGGAATGATTTTCAAATTCAAAAGCATAAATGGGCAATTTATCCACACATTATGTGATGGTGAGTTAGTATATCGTTTAGGTCTGACTCCAGGCCATATAGTAGGAAAACAGCTAATTGATTTTCTTCCCGAACAGAATGTGAAAAGAAAGCTCCCATTTTATGAACGAGCGTGGAATGGGGAAGATCACGTTACCTATGAAGAAGATTTAAATGGAATTCATTATTTTGCTGCGTTACGGCCAATCATACAAAATGGGGAAGTAATTGAGATAATTGGTTCATGTATGGATATTACCGACAGAAAGAAGGCTGAAAAAGCTTTACATGAAAGTGAAAATAAATACCGTTTGATTGCTGAAAACATGACCGATTTAATCATTTTATTTGATAGTCAAGGAAAGTGTATTTATGCATCACCTTCTCATGAATCTGTATTAGGATATCCACCTGAATATTTTCTGAACCAAAATACATTGCATCTTATTCATCCAAATGACTCTTCACTCATAATCAACGGATTTGAAGAGGTAAATAAAACGAAGGCTCCTATGAGGGTTGAGTCTCGCCTTTTACACTCAGGAAATGGTTGGAAATTATTTGATTGTACTGCTACACCTGTACTGGATGAAGACGATGAAGTTGAGCATATCATGGTTGTAGCAAAAGACATTACTGAGAAAAGAAGAGCGGAAGAGCTTTTATGGAAATCCGAGAAGCTCTCATTAGTTGGGGAGTTAGCTGCGGGTGTAGCGCATGAAATACGCAATCCCCTGACTTCAATAAAGGGATTCATTCAGCTTTTTCAGCAAGGTGTAAGGAAAGAAGAATACTTTGATGTGGTTCTTTCAGAGTTAAATCGAGTTGAAGAAATCATTAAAGAATTTCTTTCCCTAGCAAAACCACAGGAAGCTCAGCTTAAGCCAGTAAATATCCCTTCTTTGCTAAAAGAGATTGACACCTTGATGAAATCTGAAGCTACTCTAAAAAATGTCGAGATTATCATCGAAATTGATCAGGATATTCCACTTGTTATGTGTGACGCAAATCAGGTCAAACAAGTCTTATTGAACCTTTGTAAAAACAGTATCGAAGCAACCGATGCCAATAAAAAAGGATTACTGAAAATTACTGCTCATATAGAGGATAATAATCAACTATGCATCCAGGTAATTGATAACGGGGTAGGAATAAGCGAGGAACGCCTCAAAAGACTAGGGGAACCTTTCTATAGTAATAAGGAAAAGGGAACAGGTCTAGGTCTCATGCTATGTTTTCGGATTATAAAAGAACACAAAGGAACAATAACCTTCGATAGCCTAGAGAACCAAGGAACAACGGTAAAAATCAGACTACTAGTTTAAAAAGAGTAAATGAGGCATAAAGCCCCTAAAACTACATTAAATGAATTTTCATTGATGGCACTCTATAAAATAGGGTGTCTTTTTCATGTTTATTCTAATACTTATTTTTAAAGATTATTAAAAGTATTGAAAAAATTTAAAAAATGATATAAAATCGCAATTAAGATTCCAATAAGTGAAACTGGGTTCCATTTTTGGTGAACTCCTATTCACAAATTATTTAGGAGGTTATACAATTGTCAATTAATGTTATAAAGGAAAAGGGTCTTACAGAGGAGCAGCAGATTGAACTTGATTCCGCGATAGAAAAGGCTAGAAAAGCATTAGCGATTATTGAAACATACGATCAAGAAAAGGTGGATCGTCTATGTCAGGCGGTAGCTTGGGCAGTATCAAACAAAAAAACATTTTCACATTTAACCGAAATGGGTATCGAGGAAAGCAAACTAGGTGACTATGAAAGTCGCATGAATAAACGATTTAAAATTAGAGGGATATTACGAGATGCTTTACGCCAGAAAAGTGTGGGTGTAATTGAAGAAATACCTGAAAAGGGGATTGTGAAATATGCAAAACCTGTTGGAGTTATTGCTTCGATCGTCCCTACAACAAATCCAGATCTTACACCTGCGGGATCAGCCATTTATGCAATAAAGGCAAGGGACGTAGTAATTTTTTCTCCACATCCACGTGCTAAAAAAACTTCCATTGAAACAGTTCAGTTAATGCGTGATGCACTCGAGAAAGAAGGAGCACCTGCGGATATTTTACAGTGTTTAACAAATGTCAATATTCCAATGACAAAAGCACTTATGGAACGCGCTGATCTCGTACTTGCAACTGGTGGTAAGGATATGGTAAAAAGTGCATATAGTTCTGGAACGCCTGCCTATGGCGTCGGTGCAGGTAACTCTACAATGATAATCGATGAAACTGCTGATATTGAAGAAGCTGCCCGCAATTCCATGTTAAGTAAGACATCGGATAATGGGTCGGGCTGTTCCGCTGATGGAAATTTAATTATTAGTGATCAGATTTTTGATCAATTACTTGACCAACTCGTCAAAGAGGGTGGTTATATTGCGGACGAAGAAGAAAAGGAAAAACTTCGTAACGTCATGTGGGATGAAGAAGGCAAACGTCTGCCAACAACTGTCGCGATCTCACCTCAACAATTAGCGGAAAATGCAGGTTTTACAATTCCAACTGACCGAAAGTTCATAATCGTTCATGGCGATGGAATAGGTAAGGAATATCCGTTTTCTGGTGAGAAATTAACTACATTAATGGCTGTTTATAAATACAAGGGTGAATTTGAAAACGCTCTCGATATGATGCGATCTATTTATGAGGTTGGCGGGAAAGGACATTCTTGCGGTATATATTCTTTCAACGATGACCATATTCACCGTCTTGCACTTGCTGCTCCAGTTAGTAGAATTATGGTACGTCAACCACAGTCTAAGGCAAATGCTGGTGCTTTTGATAATGGTATGCCTATGACATCCAGCCTCGGTTGCGGTACATGGGGTGGCAATATTGTATCTGAAAATGTTAATCTTAAACATTATATGAATACGACATGGGTTTCTAGAAAGATTGCTGTAGATCGCCCTTCAGATGAAGAACTATTCGGTGATTTTTATAATGCAGAGTTGGAGAAATAAAAGCCTTCTTATAATCTTAGGAAATGGCTAAATGAAGGGTAACTCACAAAACCGGGTAAGATATATATCCCCCGGTTTTTATTTACTAATCAAGTAATTTTAGATTAATAAAGGGGACTGTTGAAATGGATTTGATATTAATTGTATTGCCAGCATTTCTCATCTTTGGGGCCGGTTATATTGGTCAAAAGATGCTTCATCTAAATGTAAAATCTATTTCTACAATGGCCCTTTATTTAATGACTCCATTTTTAACCTTTGAAACATTTTATTCGAATAAACTAAACATCGATTATTTCTATATGTTTCTTTTTTCTATTTTACTGATTATCATCCTCTTAGGTGTAACATTGATTACTGGTTGGATCATGAAAATGGATAAAACTCATAAGTCCGTAATGTTACTAGGCACTCTTTTTCCTAACAGTGGAAATTATGGGGCACCTGTTGTATTATTTGCTTATGGGACTCATGCATTTAACTATGCAGTTATTCTTATGGTTATTCATGGCCTTTTAATAAATTCAATTGGGATATTTATTGCATCCTACGGTGGTCAAAAATCTGCCACTATAAAGAATGCTGTAATGAGTGTAATCAAAATGCCAGTTCTTTACGGTGTTTATCTTGGTGTACTCCTTCAGCTTCTTCATGTGGAACTACCAACAACTATTGTTGATAGTGTTAGCTTAGTAGGTTCTGCTGCGATTCCAACAATCATGCTCGTTCTTGGTATGCAACTAGCCGAGATAAAACCACAAAAATTTGAATATAAGTATTTAAGCGTTGTATCACTTATACGTATGGTCGCTGCTCCGCTTATTGCTACGGTTCTAGTAATCTTCATGCCTGTAAGCGATGTTATAAAAAGTGTTTTTATTTTGTTAGCTGCTATGCCCGTTGCAGCCAATGTAACGATGTTAGCAGTTCAATTCGATGTAAAGCCAAATTTAATTTCATTAACTACATTAATAACTACACTCATAAGTCTACTAACAATCCCATTAACACTCTTTTTTCTAAAATAATTAAACTATTAATCGAAATAATTGATCTCGAAATAAATATAATTAAACCAATTTAAAAATAGGTAAGCTGGTGAATGAAAATTGAAACCAAAAAAACGTGTAACCTTGTTAGATGTTGCGAAGCACGCAGGCGTGTCTCGAGCTACCGCATCGCTTATTGTTCGTGGAAGTTCAGAAATCACTGAAAAGACTCGTAATAAGGTATTAAAATCAATGCAAGAACTCGGCTACGTTTATGATCGTGTTGCAGCAAATATGCGTTCTAATAAGACTTCGACAGTTGGACTAATTATTACTGATATAGCGAATCCATTTTATTCAGAACTGCTTAGAGGTGTCCACAATTCTTTAGACGAGGCTGGTTATAGTGTATTTTTGGGCACAACTTTTGATTTAGATGCAAAGCAGCAAAAGCTTCTTTCTACAATGCTTGAACATAGGGTAGGTGGACTGATCCTTTGTCCTGTTTCAGAAAGCTCAAAAGAAACAATCCAGCGGATTAAACAATTGGATATACCATTAGTTCTTTCAGTAAGGGAACTTGAAAATGTGGATGCGGACTACGTGGGAATTGATTACGTAGTTGGGGCACAAATGGCCGTAAATCACTTGATTCAGAAGGGGCATCAAAGGATTGCCTTCTTAGGAGGCTTTTCGGGTTCTTCTGCATGGCAGAAAAGAAAAGAAGGGTATTGCAATGCTTTAATCCAAGCTGGAGTAGAAATAGATCAATCCCTCATCATCGAGAGCGAAGTAACGCGGGACGGAGGAAAAGATGCTGTTCGAAAGGTACTGCTTAATGAGGATCCACCAACAGCTGCATTTTGCTTTAATGATTTTGTTGCACATGGAGTGTTATTAGGTCTGAATGATGCTAGGTTAATTCCTGGGAAGGATATGGCGGTCGTAGGATTTGACAATGTTCCAGAAGCATCTCTTTATAACCCGCCATTAACAACCGTATCTTCATATGCACGTCTTATAGGCTCCCAAGCAGCAAGTCTTTTACACCAACGAATATTAAATGAAGATCGTGAACAGCAACGGATCATTTTACATCCAGAACTTGTCATTAGAAGCTCATCCTAGAAAGGTAGAGGAGGGACCACTCTGGTCTCCCCCTCTATTCATTCTAATCATACAGCTCCCAAGCTAACTTTAATGATTCGATAATATAATCAGCAATTTCCTCAACATTATAGTTGTCCGTATTTAATTTGGAATGATGTAACGAATATATATCTTTTCTTTCACTAAAAAGTTCTTCGATTTGTTCTAAAGAGCGACCCTGTAATACTGGGCGGCTATCTATCAAAATGTTTATTCTTTCCTTCCAAGACTTCCAAGAAACGTCTAAATAAAAAACAATACAATTTTCTAAACAAATGTCTCTGGTCTCCTTTTGTAAAAAGGCTCCACCACCAAGAGAGATAATTTTTAATTTTTGAGTGCAATAGTTTGAAATAGTCTCTTTTTCCTTTTCCCGAAAAGCCTTCTCTCCTATTAATTTGAAAATTTGGGATGTGGGCATATTGTATTCTTTTTCAATCACTTGATCGATATCTACAAAACTTCTAAAAAGCTTTTTGGCAACAAGTTGACCAACAGTTGTTTTTCCTACGCCCATAAAACCAATGAAAACGATACTCTTTTCTCTTAATGAAATATTATTAATCATTTCGGCACTTCCTATTGTTAGTTTCATACATTAAATGGTTGCATTTTAATAAATACTACCATATGTTTTTTATTTTTCAAAAGGAAATAAATAAAATCATTCTCGATTATTTAGAAAATTCACAAAAGGGTATTGATGTCAAATGGAATGTATTGTAACATGTGGTTAGGGGTTTCAAATTCAGAATTTTTCTATGGTGTATGAAGGAAAAGGGGGGCGAGTTTTTACATCAGGGTTTTTTATTAGTAAAATTAGATCCATCTAATAAAAATTACTCCCAGATCAATCTTTATCTAAAATGAGTTATATATCAAATGTTCAAAGTTATAATGATGTAAGATTAGGATAACAAGTAATATTTATGCGACGGTTACAAATATGGATATTTATTCTATATTATTAGATCGATCTAATAAAATTATCATACAAATTGAAGGTAGGTGTAATTGTTATGCAAGCCCAGCCTTATATAAATGGCCAATGGTTCTTGGTGGATAGGGATCTTATTGACGTGAAAAGTCCTTATTCAGGAGAAGTAATTGGTCAACAAGTATTGTCGAAAGCTGAGGATGTAGAGAAAGCTCTAGCTTCAGCATATGAAGCTAAAAAAGACATTGCAAAATTGACTGCATTGGAACGATCGAAAATATTGAAAAAGGCAGCGACACTATTAGAAAACAACATAGAGAAGTTCGCTAAGCTCATCTCCCTTGAATTGGGGAAACCATTAAAAAACACAAGAGATGAAGTAACTCGATCAATTGAAACATTAGAACTATCGGGAGAAGAGGCCAAGCGGATAATGGGTGAAACAATGTCAGGCGATTCATCCGAAAGAGGGGAAAATGCTTTGGCTATCACATTCCGTGTACCTGCGGGTGTAGTAGCAGCGATCACCCCCTTTAATGCACCACTAAATCTTGTTTGTCATAAAATTGGCCCAGCTTTTGCTGCTGGAAATAGTGTTGTTTTCAAGCCTGCTCCGCAATCAGCACTGATTGCTACAGAATTCTTAAAGTTATTACTTGAAGCAGGTATGCCGGAAAATGCTATAAATATGGTACTCGGTGGTGTTGAAATTGGACAACAAATTGTAAAGGACAACCGAGTTAATGTTATTTCCTTTACTGGAGGAATTGTTGCTAGCAAAAACATTAGTAAACTTGCAGGAATCAAAAAGGTCCTGTTTGAATTGGGCGGTAATGCAGCAACAATCGTCCATGAAGACGCAGATATTGAAAAAGCAGCAAAAATGTGTGTGGCCTCAGGGTTTAGTAACTCTGGTCAAAGCTGTATTTCTGTACAGCGGATTTATGTCCACCAGGCAGTGGTGGCTCCGTTTACAGACCTTTTAAAAGAAGAAGTATTGAAGTTAAAGGTTGGCGATCCATTATTGCCAGAAACTGATGTAGGTACTTTAGTGGACGAACATGCAGCTACAAGAATTATTGAGTGGCTCGATGAAGCCATCAGCTTAGGCGCAACATTATTATGCGGGGGTGAAAGAATAGGTGCAACCGTAACACCTACTGTTTTAGTAAATCCACCAAAGGAAAGTAAAGTTATTTGTCAAGAAGTGTTTGGACCAATTGTAAGCGTTATCCCTTTTGGGAATATAGAAGAAGCAATCGAATGGACGAATGATTCTTCCTTTGGCCTACAAGCCGGTCTTTTCACAAATAAGATGGATATCATTTACCAGGTAGCACATGCATTAGAGGTCGGTGGTGTCGTTATTAATGGAACATCTAATTTTCGATTGGACCATTGGCCGTACGGCGGTGTGAAAAATAGTGGAATTGGTAGGGAAGGCCCACGCTTTGCTATTGAGGATATGACAGAGACAAAAATGATTGTCCTCAGAGTCTCAGAATAAAAGATACATAAATTTCTTACAAAAAGGTTAGAAGGTGAAGAAAATGTTGGGGTTGTTATTGAATAAACCAGGAGAATTAGAATTAAAAGAAATTCCTTCAACCACAATTTTGCAAGACAATGACGTGAAAATCAGATTAATCTATGGGGGCATTTGTGGATCGGATCTAAGTGTTTTTAAAGGACGATTGGCACATGCCAAGTATCCGATTTGTCCCGGACATGAATTGATTGGTACCATCATCGAAGTGGGTCCAAATTCGACTTTCGAAATGGGCCAAAGAGTTGTTGTCATGCCAAATTCGTATTGTGATGAATGTGCAAATTGCCGAAATGGCAGAAGAAACATATGTGAAAATAAAAAATCATTAGGTGTGAATGTAGACGGAGGTTTCTCTGAAGAATTCATCACGTCTGAAAAATATGTTATGCATATTCCTGATGAACTTCCGAATGAAAAGGCAGTACTGATTGAACCTTTTGCTGTTATTGTTCATGCATTGGAAAAAGTTTCGATCACGAAAGACACAACTGTTGCCATTATTGGTTGTGGAACAGAAGGTTTGCTTGCAATGACATTGGCTAATCACTTAAATGCAATCATTACTGGTATCGACATTAAACAAGGAAAGCTTGAAAAGATCAGAAGTTCTTTTCCTCACATCGAAACGGCATTACCAGAGGATATCAAAGGTAAAGTATTTGATATCGTCATTGAAACAGCTGGTGCAAGGTCTTCCTTTGAACAAGGTGTCGAATTAGTAAAGCCGGGTGGCGCAATGGTGTTAGTAGGGATAACTCCAGAAGCCACAATTCCAATTATTCAGGTAGTAAGAAAAGAAATTACTATATTTGGCTCAATCATTTACAACGCACCTTGCGACTTTCAGAAAAGTATCGATTATTTAAAGAATGATAGTTTCAAAGTCGATCAGATTGTTTCAAAAATCTATCATTTTACAGATTACGCAAAAGCGTATGAGGATGCTACTTCAGGTAATTATGGAAAAATCTTATTGAATTTCAGGGAGGTATAAAGGATGGCAAAACTAATTTCGAATTTATTGGTAAAGTATTTGGAGGATCGCGGTGTTGAACATATTTTCGGACTTTGTGGGCATACAAATATTGCCTTTCTTTCAGAATTAGAAAGAAACAGCACGATAAAATTTGTGAATGTTCGCCATGAACAAGTCGCAGCTCATGCAGCTGATGGCTATGCTCGCGCGAAAAAACAAACGGCAGTGCTGTTAACCCACGTTGGACCTGGATTGACTAATGCAGCAACGGGTGTAGCAAACGCAGCGCTGGATTGCATTCCAATGGTGGTGATTGCTGGTGATATACCGTCCCATTACTATGGTAAACATCCTCACCAAGAAGTGAACCTTCATGCGGATGCGACACAATATGAAATTTATCGTCCATTTGTAAAACGTGCATGGCGAGTAGATAGCGCGCATCTGTTCCCGGAAATTTTAGAAAAGGCATTTCAACTAGCTGAAAGCGGAACACCGGGGCCAGTTCTTATTTCTGTCCCGATGGACATTTTTTCAACTGAAATTGAAGAGGAATGGTTTGAAAGACAAAAACATCATACAAAATCACTTCAAAAGCCATCCATTGACGAAGCAACAGCCGAAAAAATCATTTATACTCTGCTTGATGCAAAAAATCCAGTAGTTTATGCAGGTGGCGGTGTCATTCTAGCAGATGCCGCGGAAGAACTTGCGGAATTCGTCAACCACTTTGATTTACCAGTAGCGCATTCCTTAATGGGTAAAGGCGCAGTAGCAGACGACAATCCACTTGTTCTAGGTATGACAGGCTTTTGGGGAACAGAATTTATTAATAAGAAGACTCGTGAAGCGGATTATATTTTCGGTCTTGGAACGCGCTTTGCAGAAGCGGACTCCAGCTCATGGGAGAATGAATATACTTTTGATTTTCCTAAAACAAAATTGATTCAAATCGATATTGAAGCGAGTGAAATTGGTCGTAACTACCCAGTTGAAATAGGAGTAGTAGCGGATTTGAAACAAGCACTAACTGTCTTGAATCGTGTAGCAAAAAAAATTGCTCCAGGGGGCAGTCAAAATGAAGCATTAAAACAAGAAATTGCGATCAATAAACAGGCATTTAAAGATAGCAATAAAAAATTTGAAGAGGACAATTGTTTCCCAATGCAGCCTCAACGCATATTAGCTGAAGTGCGTGAGGTATTGCCACATGATGCGTTTATCACGACGGATGTTGGCTGGAACAAAAATGGTGTGGGTCAACAGTTCGATATATACACACCAGGCACAATCTTTACTCCGGGTGGATTCGCAACTATGGGATTCGGTGCACCAGCTGCACTTGGTGTAAAGGTCGCACATCCGGATCGAGTTGTCGTATCACTTGTTGGAGACGGTGGATTCGGCCAAAACCCTGCACTTCTTGCGACAGCAGCGGAAGAAAATATACCAGTTATTTGGGTTGTCATGAATAACTATGCATTTGGTACAATTGCTGGTTTGCAGAAAGCTCATTATGATACTACGCTTGGAACATTATTCAAGAAAGATGGCAATCCATACTCACCGGACTTTGCAGGGATCGCTCGTGCTTTTGGAATCGAAGGAATAAAAATTGAAAAAGCAGAAGAATTTAAGCCAGCTCTCGAGAATGCCATTGCGTCCAATAAACCATTCGTGATTGATGTTGCCATGCTAAACAATCCTGTTCCAACTGCAGGTCACTGGAACATTATGGACATCTATTCGCCGGATCGAAAAGTACATCATGTTTCTACAAACTAATATTCTATAAAACATAAAAACAAGTCCTATTCTCTATAACTGTAAAAATAGGACTTGTTTTTTACGGAAGGTGATTGATCATATGGCACAGTCGAACTTCGGACCATTAACAGGTGTGAAAATATTGGATATATCAACGATGATTGCCGCTCCTTTTGGGGCAACATTGCTTGCGGATTTAGGTGCTGATGTAACGAAGGTTGAGTTGCCAGGAAGAGGAGATACATTAAGAAATGTTGGACCATGGAAAGGTACTGAAGCATTAAGATGGCCCGGTTTAGCACGAAATAAGAAATCTCTTACACTTGATATTCGTACAGAAGAAGGAAAAGAAATATTTCTTAAACTTATTGAACGAGTAGACGTCTTAATTGAAAATTTCCGTCCCGGGACTTTAGAAAAATGGGGTTTGGGGTATGAAGAATTAAAAAAATCGAATCCGAAATTAATTATGATGAGATTATCGGGGTATGGGCAAACAGGTCCATACAAAGACAAGGCGGGATTTGGTACACCAAGTACAGCATTTAGTGGCCACACAGCTATACAGGGCTTTAATGATCGCCCACCTGTAAGCCCATCATATTCCTTGCTCGATTATATAACTGGAATATTTGTTGCTTTTTCAACAGTAAGCGCCTTATTCCATATCGTGAAAAATGATGAGGCAGAGGGTCAAGTTGTGGAAATGGGTCTTTATGAGTCGATGTTCCGCATGCTAGAGTTTTTAATTGCAGAGTACGATCAAAATCAAGTTATACGAGAAAGGTCTCCGGGGTTAGCAAATCATTCAAGTCCAGCTGGCACGTATGAAACGAAGGACGGCAAATTTGTCGTATTGGTATGTAGTACTGATTCCACATTTGATCGCTTAGCTAAGGCAATGAATAGAGAGGATATGTTAACAGATCCTCGTTTTCACACGAATAAACAACGTTTGAAAAATGATGCTGACGTACAAGTCATCGTTTCTGAGTGGATAAGAGGCTTTACCCAAAATAAGTTATTAGAACAATCAGATTTTTTCGGTGTCCCAATTAGTCCTATCTACACGATAGAAGATATATTCAATGATCCACATTATCAATCTCGGGAAAATATTGTAGAAGTGGAGCATCCTCGTTTAGGAAAGATTAAAGTTCCGGGAGTTGTTCCGAAATTTTCCAAAACACCAGGAGCGATTCGCCACCGTGCACCAGAATTAGGTGAACATAATGAAGCAATATTAGAAGAGTTAGGGTTTTCGGTAGAAAGAGTAAATGAGTTAAAAGAAAGAGGGGTTATATAAATGACATATTTACCATTGCCAGCAAAGGTAGTGATTTGTGAAGTGGCTCCACGTGATGGCTTCCAAGCTGAACAAAATTGGATTCCAACCGATCAGAAGCTTCATATCATAAGGGAGCTCTCAAAAATTGGCATTAAATCAATGGAAATCACATCGTTTGTTCACCCTAAGGCGATACCCAATTTGAAGGATGCAAGTGAAGTTGTAAGAAATTCTCAAGATTTAACGGGTATCAAGTTCCGTGCTTTAGTTCCAAACGTTAAGGGAGCAGAAAGGGCGATTGAGGCAGGGATTACCAAGTTGAAACTAATGTTGTCTGCAACAGACTCACACAGCATATCGAACGCAAATAGTACTACCGAAGAAGCACTTAATAAATTGGAACCGATCATTGAATTTGCAGAAAAAAAAGGAGTGAATGTGGGCGGTTCAATATCGGTTGCATTTGGTTGTCCGTATGAAGGAAAAGTACCAATCAGTCGCATTGCCTATGTATTAGATCGATATAATCAAATGGGAATTAATGAAGTATCATTAGCGGATACGACAGGGATGGCAAATCCTCGACAAGTTTACAAGATGTTGGGTGAATTGAAACAGCAGTTCACGAAAATGACCTTTTCGATGCATTTGCATAATACCCGTGGAATGGCGATAGCAAATGCATTTGCAGCTTTACAGCAAGGAATCATTCATTTTGATAGTTCGATAGCGGGATTAGGAGGGTGTCCATATGCGCCAGGTGCATCGGGGAATATTGCAACCGAAGATCTTGTGCATTCATTCCATGAAATGAATATAGAGACTGGAATTGACCTAAATTTGGCAATTAATGTCGCAAAAGAAGTGAAGCGAATGTTTGGACATGATGGTGGAAGCTATATGCTCCAAGCAGGTCCCAATTCCAATCTTCATATCACACCAGAATCCCAGAAAAAGCTAGGGTAATGGGTAGAGCTTATCTAGTTTGTTTTGATTCTTAATCAAGTATTAAGCATTGCTTGAAATGAAAGCGATTACGAATTTAAGGAAACCCCCAAAAAATAATAGGAGGTTTTTAAAAAAATGACAAAACAATTTTCTTTAGCGCACTTAACGGTATTAGATTCACCACCACCTGAAATGGTATATTTGGCTCACCGAGCTGGTTATGATTTCGTTAGTTTACGTCCCATTTATATGGGATTACCTGGCGAGCCTAATTACGAGTTAGCTACGAATAGGGGAATGATGCGTGAAACGAAAAAGGCCCTTGCTGAAACGGGAGTAAAGCTTCTCGACATTGAACTTGCTCGGATTTACGACGGAGTTGAACCCAATCAATATTTACCAGCAATGGAAATTGCCGCTGAACTTGGTGGAAAACATATTCTTAGCAGCATTTGGACGGAGGACCGAAATTTTGCCATTGAACGATTTTCTGAGGTTTGCGATCTCGCTAAACCTTTCGGATTAACAGTAGAATTAGAGTTTGTACCGATCGCGAGCGTTAATAACCTCGCAGGAACACTGGATATTCTTCATAAAGCTAATAGAGAAAATGCTGGTCTGATGATCGATATCCATCATTTTCATCGTTCTAAGGACAAGATCGAGGATTTGGACTTAGTACCAAGCGAATGGTTCCGTTACCTCCATCTTTGCGATGCACCGGTAGTTATTCCAGATACGAAGGAAGAGATGACACGTGTTCTTCGTGAGGAAAGATCATATATAGGTGAAGGTGGTATAGACATTGCAAGTATTGTTAATAGGATTCCCGAGATACCGTATTCAATTGAATTACCTAACCTGAGAAGATCAAGAGAACTAGGCAATGAGGAATTTGCCCGTCGCTGTCTTCAATCAGCAAAAGATTACCTGAATAAATATCCACGTACTAGTTAAAATAAATAGTTGGCGAGAGGTTAATAGATTACTTGTAAATGTGAAGGCTGTCATATTACTGGATTGAATAGAGTAATTTCTCTTTTTATTTGCCTGAAAATTCTAAAATAAGTTATACTTAAAAGGTGTTTAATTATACTAAATTCAATTGTTAGGGGAAGAAAAGATGAAAAAAATTCTGATGCTACATGGAATTAATCATAATATGTTTGGAAAGAGAGATCCTGTTCAATATGGTACGGCAACTTTAGAGGAAATTGATGCGGGACTGAAAGAACTAGCAAATGAACTTGGAGTTGAGATTGAAAGCTTCCAGACCAATCATGAAGGTGAAATGTGCGAAAGAATCCATAGGGCTTATCTTGAAAATAAGGACGCTGTGATCATAAATGCAGGCGCATGGACACATTATAGTTATGGATTAAGAGATGCTCTAGCAATACTTGAAGTACCAATCATTGAGATTCACATGTCTAATATCCATGCACGGGAAGAGTTCAGACATAAGTCTGTCTTTGCGGAAATTGCAAATGGTCAAATTTGTGGCTTTGGAATCGACAGCTACTATCTTGGTTTACGTGCGGCTGTATCTTTGATTGACGATAATTAATTTTTTTGAGTTTTAGATAGAGGCATTAGTCCAAACTTTTTAGTAAGTTGTAGTCACTACATTTATCACAAAATTTGGAGTGATGCCTTATTTAAGTATTCTTGAACTTCTTTTGAGATAGCTATTATAAGTTGAATTCATGGATACAAATTTTATTTAGAGGCGCTGATTTTTGATGAACCCAACAGAACAAGAAAAAGGAATTCGTTCATTGCAAAGAGCTATAGATATATTAAATTGCTTTACAATGGAAGAAAATGAACTTTCACTCACAGAAATATCGAAAAAGATTAATCTCGCTAAATCCACCGTTATTCGATTACTTTATACGTTAGAGTTGAATAACTATGTTGAGCGGGACCCTGCAACATTTAAGTATAGGCTAGGTAAACAGTTGTACTTTATTGGCAACCTTGCGGGGCGATCAATAGAAATTCGCTCAGTTGCAAAAGCAACGATGGAAAGACTTCGAGATCAAACAAGGGAAACGGTTAACTTATACGTATTAGAAAAAGAAAGTAGAATATGTATTCAACAATTTGAAAGCTTACAGTCTGTCAAACATACTGTAAGAATTGGGGAAAAATTGCCTCTCACATTAGGTGCAACCGGAAAGGTGTTACTGGCATATCAATCCGATGATTTTATTGAAAAAATATACATTCTTGAAAATCCGAAAAAAAGCAAAGCAGATTTTAAAAAAGAACTCAGACAAATTGTTGATGAGCGATTTGCGAAAAGTATAGATGAACGAGAAGTAGGATCATCAGCTATTGCCACGCCAATAATTGATGTGAATGGCAATGTAATTGCTGCGTTATCAATATCAGGACCAACAGTAAGATTTGAGGAAAAAGTTATTTCTAAATTTAAAAAACAACTAATTGATGGTGGAAAAGAGATTTCAGCTAATCTTGGATTTATGACTGAGATTTAAAACATCAGCTATTTTGCTGGTTGATGTTAGGGGGACTCAAAGTGGATTTTCAACAACTTCATAATTATCTAGTATTATCAGAAGTTAAAAATGTAACAAAAGCTGCAAAGATGCTATCCCTTACGCAATCCGCATTAAGTAAGTCTATTGCCAGATTGGAAGAAGATATAGGGGTTCCGTTATTTGAACGAAACTCACGGGGAGTGCGTTTAAATACCTATGGCAACATTTTTCTTGAGCACGCCAATCGAGCGATTCAAGAAATGACTGATGCCCAGGAAAAGATACATAAAATGGTTGATCCCTCCAAAGGTATGGTTTCATTTGGTTTTATTCCGTCATTACGTCCAAGTTTTGTTCCTAATTTAATTCGACTTTTCTTACAAGAATCTCCGGGTGTAAGATTTCAATTATCTCAAGGCGTTACTGGAGAAATTATACGTCAATTAGAAACTACAGAAGTGGATCTTGTCTTTTGCTCACCTCAAGATAAGGTTGAAAATATAAGTTCTATTTCAATTATTAACGAAGAGCTTTTTTTGGTAGTTCCGAAAGATCATCCATTATCCGATAGAAAGCTAGTTGACTTATCAGAAGTAGCCAATGATCCTTTTGTCCACTATCATAAAGACCTGCCGTTAAGTCATGTTATTGATAAATTTTGTCAAGAGGCTGGATTCCTTCCAAAAGTGGAGATAGAAGGTTCCGAGGATGAGATTATTTGTGGACTTGTTGCAGCAAACTGTGGAGTTGCGCTTATCCCATATACTCCTAGCATTGATATGACGAAAGTTTCTATGCTTCGAATTCGAAAACCACATTGTAGTAGAGTAATAGAAATGGCATGGCGAACTAATAGTTATATGTCACCAGCAGTTGAACAATTTAAGAATTTTGTTATTAAAAATATTCCAAATTTCAATAATAGAAAGTCCATATACTTTAAATAGTATTCGATGAGTGGGGCTAGGAAATTAATTAATTATATATTTTTTGGGAAATCCGGAGAGACATTTTGCTTCGGATTTTTTGTCTTGGGAAAGTAAGGACCTATTGGTTAAATGAAAATTGTTACAAAATGGTTTATCAAATATCTTAATAATGCCAGTAATTCCAATTGTTCATAGATCCCAGTAATTATATTCATTTTTCATTTTTAAACAACCAAGATAAACTGGAATTAGTAGAAAACTGAATATTCAAGAGATTAGCAAAATGCCAATTTCAGGGGGAGCATTATGAAACTTACTAATAGGAGAAAGAGCACTGTGAAAATATTGACTCCGGAAGAAGCTGTAAATTTGATTCCTTCTGGTGTGACTATCGCTTTCCTCGGTGCAGGTGGAGGAATTACTGAACCGACTGCTGTTATTGAAGCGTTGGCAAAGCGGTATCAAGATACAAAAGAACCGCGTGATTTAACGTATTATTTTTCGACTGGTCTAGGAAATCGTGGTGACAGGGGAATATCGCCACTTGCCCAATCTGGAATGGTTAAGAGAGCGATTGGAGGACACTGGGATCAATCGCCCCGTCTTGCAGAAATGGTCGCCAAGAATGAAATCGAGGGTTACAATTTTCCAATGGGCGTCATGAGTCAATTATTGCGTGCAGCTGCGGCAGGACAGCCGGGGATTCTCACACATGTCGGATTAGGTACATATATCGACCCGAGACAAAGCGGTGGGAGATTAAACGAACGTACAACGGAAGAGTTAATTAAGCTGATGAACATAAATGGTCATGACTGGTTATTTTATCCAACTATTTGTCCAGATGTAGCCCTTATACGAGGGACAACGGCTGATACCGATGGCTATATTACGATGGAAGATGAAATTACATTTCTGGATATTTTGCCAATGGCACAAGCGGTAAAAAATAATGGAGGACTTGTTATTGCACAAGTACAGCGATTGGTAAAGGCACGGACACTTCATCCTAAGGATGTTAAAGTACCCGGATTTCTTGTTGATGCCGTAGTGGTTGTTCCAGAACAGCCCCAATTATACGTTGGTGGAGTTAATCGCTTTATGTCTGGGGATTTTATTGCTGAAACGGGTGAAATTACGATTCCTCCTCTGGACCAACGTAAAGTCATTGCACGCCGGGCTCTATTTGAAATAAAGCCTGGGGATGTAGGAAATGTGGGCGTAGGTATTTCAGATGGTATTGGTGTTATTGCCCAAGAAGAGGGTGTGAGTGAGGATTTTACGCTAACAGTGGAGACAGGACCAATCGGTGGGGTAACTTCACAAGGAATCTTTTTTGGAGCCAGTGTAAACAACAGGGCAGTCATAGATATGGCTTCGCAGTTTGATTTCTATGATGGAGGAGGATTGGATGTCTGTTTCCTTAGCTTTGCGGAAGTCGACGAGGCTGGTAATGTCAACGTATCCCGTTTCAATGGCAAAATTGTTGGGACGGGTGGTTTTATCAACATTACATCTAAAAGTAAGAAGATTATTTTTAGTGGCACGCTTACTGCTGGGGGATTAAAAACAGAGATAAATAATGGTAGTGTGCAAATTGTGAAAGAAGGTCGGTTCAAAAAGTTTGTGCCACAAGTAGACGAAATCACATTTAATGGAAAAGTTGCGATAGAAGAAGAAAAAGAAGTTCTTTATATCACAGAACGTGGGGTATTTAGACTGAAAACACAAGGGTTGGAATTATGCGAAATTGCTCCAGGAATGGATATTGAACGTGATATTTTTGCGCATATGGGCTTCAGACCTCTAGTTGCTAATGATTTAAAAGTAATGGATACACGCTTGTTTTTACCTGAACCAATGGGGATTTTGAATGAATGGATGGAGAAGTATTAATTACAGGTTTTATATCAGCAGTTATAAATACTTAAGGTAAAGTAGAAAAGAGGAGAAGCTATGAATAATCAAATACCATTTCAAATTGGGGACACAGTTTCATATACGAAAACGATTAGCGAATCAGATGTATATTTGTTTGCAGGTATAACGGGAGATTTTAGTCAAATGCATATGAATGAGGAATTCATGAAAAATACTCCATATAAAAAGAGAATTGCCCACGGGGTACTAGTATTTGCATTAGGCTCTACGGCCTCTACGCTTATTCAAGTTCAAGCTCGATCAGAAATGCCTAGTGTTTCATATGGTTATGATCGGCTTCGATTTACTAATCCGGTGTTTTTTGGAGATACTTTAACTGCTCACTATACTATTGTAAATATTGATGAAGAAAACTTGAAATCATACGCAAAAGTCGAGGTATACAATCAAAAAGGTGATCTCTGTGTAATAGCTCAACACATTCTAAAATTCTTCACAATTGAGAAATGAGACAGAAAGGTAAGTAAGATGGGATGGGGTGATAGGAAGATATGAAGATTTGTATATTAGGAGCAGGTTCATTAGGGAGCGCAATTGGAGGAACATTAGCAGAAGCTGGAATGGAGGTGATTTTAGTCAATCATCGTCAAGATTATGTCGACACTATTAATTCCAAAGGCCTTATAATTACAGATGGAACGACTGAACGGCTAGTAAAAGCGCAGGCCAGACGGAAATGTGAAGGAATTGGTCCAGTAGACTTGCTAATTATACTTGTAAAATCATTTCATACAAAGCAAGCAATTGAAAATGCAAAAGGGCTCATAGGAGATAAAACAATAGTTATGTCATTGCAAAACGGTCTTGGTAATGAGGAAACCATCGCTGAAGTTATTGGAAAAGAGCGTATCCTGGCAGGAAAAACATATGTAGGTGGTGTTTTGTTAGGACCAGGAAGGGTTCTTGCCGGCACCCAAAATAAATACACTTACATTGGGGAACTAGATGGTAGCATTACAGATAGAGTGACTCAAGTTGCAAAATTGTTTTCGAAAGCGGGATTGTTAACTGTAGTAAGTCATAATATTATGGGAATTCTTTGGGACAAATTATTAATCAATACTGCCACGGGTGCATTGTCAGGTATTACAAGGCTAACATATGGTAACTTGTATAAGGTATCTGAAATTAAGGAGTGTGCATTCGAAGCAATTGCAGAAGGAATCGCCGTTGCAAAAGCCAACGGTATAGTCCTGGCAACCGAGAATCCGGAAGAAATTTGGTTAAAAGCTGCTGAAGGTTTACCTGCAGACTTCAAAACTTCCACTCTACAAAGTCTAGAAAAAATGTCGGTAACTGAAATTGATTACATTAATGGTGCAATAGTCAGATACGGCAAAAAATGTAATATTCCAACGCCTGTTAATCAATCATTAGTAGCTTCTATTAAGGGAATTGAATACCAGCTAAAGAACGTTGAAGGACTAGTAGATTAGGAAGTTACCAAAAAATTAGACACTGTAAATGATAAGGAGTGATAAGGTTTTGAGTTATCATAAAAGATCTTACATTGAGCATACAGCATTTTGTGTAAAAGACATCCTCTGGCATATTCGATTCTTTAGGGAAGCACTAGGAATGAAAGTCGTTAATATGGAAGGATCAGAAGCAAACCCGACACAGGTTTGGTTACAAGGTGGTCTTCAGATAATCTCAGCCCTTGATTTTGAAAAATCTGAGGGGCAATTGACCCATATTGCGATTATGACAGAGGATTTGGAATCCGCACTCCAAGAGGTGTATAACTGGAGCGTAACAGAGTCACATAAGGGACGTAATTGGGTTCAACTACCTGAAGGTCTTGTACTTGAATTGATTCAGGCAAAAAGGAATTCAGTTGAAAAATTACTAGAAATAGATGTCAGTTATATGTAATAAACAAGCCAAAAGCTATCCTCATTAAAAGGAGAAAATGATTTAAAGTGTTTCCTTTAAGGGGTAATATGATAAAAGGGGATGTAAAAATGAGTAAAATTCGTTGGGGTGTACTAGGTACTGCAAATATCGCACGAACACAGTTAATTCCAGCAATAATCCGAGCGAAAAATTCTGAAATCATTGCAATTTCAAGCCGTGGAAGTAAAGCTCATGAATTAGCGAAGGAATTCAATATTCCAAAAGCTTATGAAGACTATGATGAGCTCCTGAATGACAAGGAAGTTGATGCTGTATATATACCTCTTCCAAACCACTTACATAAAAGATGGGTGATCGAAGCTGCTAAACAAGGTAAACACGTCCTATGCGAAAAACCAGCAGCCTTAACATCAGACGAAGCTATTGAAATGATTCAAATTTGTCGAGAACAAAATGTGAAGTTCATGGAAGGATTTATGTATCAATTTCATCCACAGCACGAGCGGGTAAAAGAAATAATCGCTTCTGAGGAAATTGGAGAGGTAAAACTAATCAGAGCAAGCCATACTTATTATATGGAAAATCGTGATACGAACATTCGCATGGGAAAAGATATGGGTGGAGGTAGTTTATATGATGTGGGCTGTTATGCAATCCACGCCATCCGGAATATCTCACAATCCGAACCTATTGAAGTTCAAGCTCATGCAGTAATAGACTCTGCAACAGGAATTGACTTGTCCACATACGGATTTTTCAATCTAGCGAATGGAATAACTGCGATCTTTGATTGTAGTTTTGATATGACGCGTAGACAGGAATACGAAGTGATTGGTACAAAGGGTATGATAAAGGTTCCTTACGCTTTTCGTCCTGATTTTAATGGTCATGTGGGTCAAGTAATTGTACAAACTGCAGGATTAACACGTGAAGAAAAAATTCAAGGTGATATTTTTCGCCTAGAAGTAGAACATTTTTCAAATGCTATATTATACGATTCTGACCCAATTAATACTGGAGTCTCTACAACTCATAATATGCGAGTAATTGAGTCTTGCTATGAATCTATTCAAACGAGTGCACTTGTAAAAGTAGGAGTATAATAAAAAGAGATAAAATTATAAAAATTTACTGACAATTCCAAAGGTTTATGGTATTCTAATTTTAATAAGTTCCGCTATAAGGTTGATGAGTTCCATACCATGGAATCATTAACCCGAGACAAGAGTATTCTTATATTTTTGATCTTTTGAAGACAAATAGATTAGTTAATTTTTAAGTAATTAGAGTGAATGAACTTTCTTAGGAACTTTTTTAGATCGATCTAAAATGTAAGCGTTACCGAGCGGAACGCGCTTAAGAAGAAAAGTAATAAATGAAAAGCAAACAATACGTATTATGGTTAAGGGGTGATGAATTGAAAGTCTTTGTTCTAGTAATGGATAAGGTTAATCAATTGATTAAGTTTTTAATTGGATTTTTGCTAGCGGCGTCATTAGTTATATTAACTTGGCAAATTATTTCACGTGAGGTTTTTAACACTCCGCTTAGTTGGTCTTCCGAGCTATTAAGGTATTTTTTAGTTTGGATCACATTTGTCGGGGCTGGTCTAGCGATTAGATATGCAAAGTTGATCCGTCTTGAATTTTTATTTTCACTTATTAAATTTCCACCCAAAGTCGAAAGAGGAATAAGGGGTCTTGCAGCACTTATTACAATGGTGTTTTGTATCATTATCTTAATGTACAGTCTTCAAATACTTGAAATTGTTCATTTGCAAAAATCTGCTGCGATGCATTTACCTATGTCCATCTCTTACGTTGCAATACCATTAGGAAGTTTAATTATGCTCTTAAATACCGTGGTAGCTTGGGGTGAAGGAGTATGGGATATGGACGGAGGGGAACAAGTGTAATGGGTCCAATTTTATTATTTATCTCGTTTATATTGTTCTTATTATTAAGTGTTCCAGTAGCAATTTCTATTGGGTTATCGTCTGCTTTATTGGTATTTATGGACGGTACCCCACCAACCGTTATCATCCAAAGACTATTTACAACTATAGACTCTTTTACATTATTAGCTGTTCCCTTCTTTATCCTTGCCGGTGGATTGATGGAAAAAGGGGGTATATCAAAAAGAATAGTAGATTTTTCATATTCACTTGTTTCATCAATGACAGGCGGATTAGGAATGGTTTCAGTCTTGGCCTGTATGTTTTTTGCTTCAATCTCAGGCTCAGGTGTTGCAACCGTTGCTGCCATTGGGGCCATTATGATTCCTGCGATGGTAGCCAAAGGTTATGATAAAGGCTTTGCCTCGTCAACTGTTGCTGCATCAGGAGAGTTGGGAGTCATTATTCCACCGAGTATACCGCTCATATTATTTGGCGTTGCTACAGGAGTATCAATAAAGGATTTGTTTTTTGCAGGAATAATTCCTGGTATCATGATTGGATTTACTTTTATGCTTCTTGTTTACGTGGTTTCAAAAATAAACAAATACTCAGGTGAAAGAAGCTTTACATGGAAGGAAAAGTTCGTAACATTTAAGGATGCAATCTTGGCATTATTGATGCCATTTATTATATTAGGTGGTATCTACAGCGGCTATTTTACACCGACTGAATCTGCGGTCGTAGCCTGTGTATATGCTTTGATTATTGGATTATTTGTATACAAAGAACTGAAGTGGAAGGACCTTCCAAAGGTTTTTTATGATGCTGCTTTAACAAGTTCAGTAATCTTAGTAATTATTGCCACTGCTGGACTTTTCGGCTGGATTCTTACAAGTGACGGTGTACCGCAGGCAGTTGCTACTTGGTTTAGTGAGGTTTCAAATAACCCTATTATTTTCTTACTAATTATAAATTTACTGTTATTTATAGTGGGAATGTTCTTCGATTCTGGAGCGGCTATTCTAATACTTGCACCGATTTTAACTCCAGTGGCGATTACATATGGGATCGATCCAGTTCATTTTGGTATTGTGATGATCGTTAACTTAGCAATGGGAATGATTACACCACCATTCGGAGTTAATCTATTTATGGTAAGCCAAGTTGCAAATATTAAGGTAGAGCAATTATTAAAATACTCAGCACTGTTTATAGCTGTGATGATTGCTAATATTTTTATCCTAAGCTATATCCCAAGCATTTCAATGTGGATTCCTGAATTATTTGCGAAATAGGTATTGCTAAAGTTGAAAGAGATTTTGAAGGTTATAACCTAATAACCTTCAAAACTTTCAAATAAAACAAAGGGGTGTCAAAGTATGAAGAAGTTCATGTACGCGATTTGTTTTTTGCTTGTGTTGGCTTTAGCCGCATGTAGCACGGATTCATCAGCTCCCAATTCTGAGAAGCCTAGTGATGGGAAAAAAGAAGAAGCACCAGGAAAAGTTACAGTTATGAAAATTGGCTCTACGGATAAACCAGACGTTGCTATGGGCAAAGCAATGTTCAAATTTAAGGAAATCGTAGAGGCCGAAACGAATGGCTCCATCTCTGTAGAAGTTTTTCCAGACAGTCAACTAGGTGGAGAGCGTGACATCATTGAAGGTATTCAACTTGGTACGATTCATGGTGGACCTGTGGGAGCAGCAGTAACTGCTAACTTCTCGCCTCGTTTCAACCTTTGGTCATTACCATTTGTGTTCCCGGATAGAGAAACATCTCATGAAATACTTGATGGTCCTATCGGGCAAGAAGTTTTAGCTGATCTTGAGGATATTGGGATTATTGGTTTCAGTTTCTGGGAAAGTGGTATTCGAAATCTAACAAATAACACACATGAGATAAAGAAGCCATCGGAGCTTGATGGTTTAAAAATCAGAACATTGGAAAACCAAATCCAGTTAGATGTTTGGACAGAACTTGGTGCAGTTCCAACACCTATGGCATTCCCTGAATTATTTACATCCTTGCAACAAGGAATCGTAGATGGACAGGAAAACCCATTTAGTGTAATCGCCGAGGCTAATTTCAACGAGGTACAAAAATATATTACAGAAACCCAACATCTGATTGGTGTAAATCCATTTATGGTGAATAAGCAATGGTTTGAAGGCTTATCAGAAGATGAGCAGGCGGCAATTAAAAAAGCAGCTACCGAAGCGCGAGATTTCCAACGTGAGGAAAAAGCAAAAGAAGATGAAACATACAAGGAAGAACTCAAGAACAGAGGTATGGTCATTACTGAGTTAACTCCGGAAGAAAGACAGGTTTGGGCAGATAAAGTAACATCTGTGTATGATAAACATAAAAAAGAAATTGGTGAAGAATTAGTTGATAAACTGCTTGAAGCAGCTAAAAATTAACTTTATTCAGTAGAGATCTCCTACTTCTACAAGTGAAGGATAATTGCAAAGAGTGTCTAGATTGCGTGGCGGTTCAAACCCAGACTGAATAAAGTTAAAGCCTCCGGCGGATGCCACAATTTTTCAAAGGAAATTTTTCGAGCAAGCTCGAAAAAAATCGGGCGCAATACGCCAAGGCGCATTTATTATTTATTAACGGGTCCATATTTTACTTGGACCCGTTTTTATTAAAAAAGTATGGGCATTTATTCAGTCTTTCCGAATTTATGCTAGACAAAATCTTGAAAGGAGAGGGGAAACTTGGAAAAGGGTAGGGTTAGATGGGGAATCTTAGGATCTGCCTGGATAGCAAAGGAACGGTTGATACCGGCAATTAAGGAGGCAGCAAATTCTCAGTTACTTGCTATTGCAAGCAGAAGTGAGGAGAAAGCAAAAGAATTCGCACAAACATTTTCTATTCCACGTACATACCGAAGCTATGAGGAACTTCTGAAGGATCCAGATATTGATGCGGTCTACATTCCCCTTCCTAATCATTTACATAAGGAATGGACGATACGAGCAGCAGAAGCGGGCAAGCATGTCTTATGTGAAAAACCGGCTGCACTCACTGTCAAGGAAATAGAAGAGATGGTGTATGTCTGTCGTCAGAATAATGTTGTCTTTATGGAAGCTTTCGCATTCCGCTTTCATCCAGAGTGGCGTCGCTTGAGGGAATTAATTGATTCTGGACAAATTGGAGAAGTTCGAAACGTTCAAATTGGCTATTCGATCTCAGTAGATAATAAGGATGATATTCGGTTGAGCCCATTACTTGGCGGTGGTGTGCTTTATGATATAGGTTCCTATTGTGTAAATGGAATTAGATATATTATGGGTGATGAACCGTTAGAAGTGCAGGCTTTTGCAGATTTTGATGTTAATAAAGTCGATTTATCTGTTGTTTCTTCAATGAGATTTCCAGGGGGAAGACTCGCTCAATTTGCATGCACATTTCAAAGTGATTATAACCAGTCATTAGAGATTTCAGGGACGGAGGGAATCATTAAAATCAATTTCCCTTTTCGCCATCCACAAATAACGATTCAGAAGAACGGAAAAGAGGAGACAGTGGTTTTCCTAGATCCAGTCAACGCCTACGTTTCCCAAGTTGAACATTTTTCTAAGTGTATTTTTATGGGGAAATCTCTTTTATTTAGTCCGGAAGAGTCCATTGCTAATCTAATGGTCATTCAGTCGATTTATGATTGTATAAAACGGTAGTAACACAATACATGGTAATGGAGGGGAAATCAATGTTGGAATTATATGTGAAAAAACCATTTGAAATTGAATTAAGAGAAGTGGAATCATTAGAAACCCCGCAAGATGATGAAGTGAAAATTCGAGTAAGTTATGGTGGAATTTGTGGGTCTGATCTTAGTTTATTACAAGGGAAATTTGCACACGGAAAGTATCCAGTGAGGCCGGGACATGAATTAGTTGGAACGATAATTGAATGTGGTCCGCAATCCAAATATGAAGTGGGAACTCGAGTTGTTATTTTACCCAACACATACTGTGGAGAATGTGAGATGTGTCGGAACGGGCGGACGAATATTTGTCGTAATAAAAAATCATTAGGAATAAATATGGATGGTGGATTTTCTGAGGAATTTGTCATTTCAACAAAACTGATCCTATCGATCCCAGCTGATCTTCCTGACGAAAAAGCGGTTTTGATTGAGCCGTTTGCCGTGGTTGTCAGCGGTTTTAATAAAGTTTCTATCAAAAAGGGGTACGATGTTGCGATTGTTGGCAGTGGGAGTATAGGTATGTTAGCAGCTGCATTAGCTACCCATTTAGGTGCGAATGTGACAGCTATAGACATAAATCCAAAAAAGCTTGAGATGGTCAAAAATATTGGCGATATTCGAACCCTCTTTCCTCAGGAGATTACGGATAATGAAAAGTTTGATATTGTCATCGAAGCAGCAGGAGTAAAAGCATCAGTTGAACATGCTTTCCAAATATTAAAGCCAGGTGGATCTATGCTGGCGATTGGTCTTGCACCAGAAGTAACGATTCCTTTTACACAGCTTGTCAGAAACGATCAATCGATCCACGGAACCATTACTTACAACTTTCCAGAAGATTATTTAAAAACAATTGATTATTTAAGGGATCCTGATTTAAATGTGGATACGATTGTATCAAAGGTTGTTCCATTAGTTGAATATCAACATGCATATGATAGTGCATTATCGGGAGACTTTGGGAAGATTCTTTTGAAGTTTTAATTAACAAGGTCAGCCACTTGCAGAGAGGAGGATAAATAGTGAAAACAGTTACAGTGGCTTTAGTCGGTGCAGGTTATGCAGCACATTTACATGGAAGGGGTTATTCAAAAGTAAGCGGTGTGAATGTTAGGCTAAAAACAATCGTTGATTTAGATAGAAAAAGGGCTGAAGAAGTCGCGAAAACATATGGGTTTGAGAAGATTTCTACTGACTTTTTAGAAGTAATAAATGATGAAGAAATTGATGTCATTGATATTGTAACCCCGCCTCATCTACATTTAAAGTTTGCATTAGAAGCATTAAAAGCTGGTAAGCACGTCATTTGTGAAAAACCGTTAACGGGTTATTTCGGAGAAGAGGAAGACGAAAAGCCGATTGGACTTAAAGTCTCCAAGGAAAAAATGTATGAAACCATTATAAATGAGATCGAAGAAGCGAAAGAGATCATTGCTTCAAGCAAGAAATTGTTTATGTATGCAGAAAACTATATTTATTCACCTAATGTTTTAAAGGCCGCTGAAATCATCAGAAGTAAAAAGAGTAAATTATTGTTTATGAAAGGTGAAGAAAGTATTAGAGGTTCTAGTTCAGCATTGGCGGGGATGTGGGATAAGTCTGGTGGTGGTGCATTGATGCGACTAGGTTGTCACCCTGTTTCAGGTGTGCTCTGGCTAAAGCAAGTAGAGGCGGAAGCTAGGGAAGAAAAAATTTCAGTAGTAAGCGTAACGGCAGATACAGGTAATATCATTACATCATTGTCCGATTATGATAAACGCCATCTTACTAGTAAGCCGATCGATGTAGAGGATTTCGCAAATATCACCATTACTTTTTCAGATGGTACAAAAGCTGTAGTTATGTCAAGTGACCATGTGTTAGGTGGGACAAAGAATTATATTGAGATATATGCTAATGATGGAGTGTTAATGTGCAATATTACCCCAACCAATAATATGCAAACTTATTTTCCAGATCAGGAAGGTCTAGAGAATATCTACATTTCAGAGATGCTAGAGTTGAAAATGGGATGGAATAACGTGTTTATCGCTGAAGAAATCCTAAGAGGCTACACAAATGAACTGCAAGATTTTATGGAATGCATTGTCACGAACAGACAACCTCTATCTGGAATAGATATAGCAGAAGAAACCATCCGAGTTATTTATGCCGCCTATCAATCTGCAAGCGATGGTAAAAGAATACAATTGAAGTAGAGGAAAAAGAAAAAAGACGTTGCTAATAAAAATGGCACTCAACGAACCTTCGCTGAGTGCCAAATCTATTAAAATAGGAAAATATCAACCTTGGCTAAAGACCTTATTTACCAATAAACATCTGTGTCCAATAGTTACCTTCCACATGACCTATACCAATATGAGTAAAGTTTGAGTTTAATATATTCTTACGATGACCTTCGCTATTCATCCACCCATTTACAACCTCTTGTGGAGAACGTTGTCCCATCGCAATATTTTCACCAGCGGCACGATATTGAACGCCAAATTGTTTCATCATATCAAATGGCGATCCATAGGTAGGGCTTGTATGAGAAAAATACCCATTCGTCTTCATATCAGAAGATTTTGTTCTCGCAACCTCACTTAATTTTAGATCAATTTTTAGTGGCTGTAAGCCTTGTTTTGCACGTTCATTATTCGTTAATGTCACTACTTCTTGCTCAAACTGACTTAATGAATAAGTAGCCTGATTTGTCGTTTCATTTGTTTGTTCTACAGGTTGCTGTTGTACTGGCTGCTGAACAACAGGGCTTTCCTGAACAGGTTCCTCAGCCTTTGGTTCTGTTGGTTCCTTAGTTGGTTGTGTAGGTACCTCTATTTTTGGTTGAGTTTGACCGTACCCGGAATAGTATTTTTTAAGTAAGTTTTGAATGAGGTCATTCCAATTCGTAGAGTTATTGACAGATACGACATAACGACCTTCATATACATTTTTATTGGAGCTATCTAATTGTTCCGCAGAACTAGCTAATGGTCCGGTAACCAATAATGCACCTGCTACTGCTAAAGATAGTACTGTTTTCTTCATATTTAGTCCTCCTTGTTGTGTACCAAGATACAACAACATCATAGCATGTGATTTTTGTAATATTGGAGGAAGACTTTTCCTTCTAGTACTTTCTTGCTATTTTAATGTTTTAAGATAGTTGAATATTAATAGATTTAACTGAATTAAATTTTTGTTTCTTTTTGTCAATATAGGAAAAAAATGCTTGGATATTCCTATTGACGGCATTGAGAAAAATGATTTTTTATGACGTATATTACTACTTAATGACGAATGTAACGTGGACAAGGGACAGGTACTGTCCCTCTGTCCCTTAAAATATGTCTTTCATTAGTTTTTCTGCTATTAATCGATATTGTTCTGCTTTAAAATGAATCCCGTCACTTAGATTCCCTTTAATGGGAATTTCCCCACCATTTATATACGGGATCTTTTCTTCTTGTGCTAAGGATTTAATTGCATTTGTATAGTTTAGCTGATTTTTATTTCCATTATTCTTGTTATTGGTAATGGTTGTTGCAGAGATGATGACAGCTTCGATTCCATTTTCCTTTAGCTTTTGTAGGATTTGTCGATTGTTTTCTTTATACCGCTCAACAGCTATGGGAAGCGCATTTGGGCTATATTTCTTATGACCTCTAGCATCATTTATACCAAACATAGTGATGACTAAGTCTGGATTATAGCTAAGAACTTCCTCTTCGACATTTTCTAGAGCCTGAATAGAAGTCCAGCCAGGATGACCTTTATTGATAACTTTTATCTTATTATTGCCGTACTTTTTCCTAAGCTCTTTTTCGAGGACTTTTGGATAAGGATTTTTAACCTGATATACTTTTCCTTTTGTAGAATCCCGTTCATATCCCCATGTAATGGAATCTCCATAGGCCACAATTGTAACAGGTTGATTAAGATGGACCTTTTGAATTACTGAATACTCGTGATCAGATATTGATTCAAGCTTAGCCGCTTGACTTTTCTGTTGAAAGATTAACGGTCCAACTTTTCCATAAACCCCAAATAACATCAATACACATATGAGCATTGATAATAAATAATAAATGTAAACCTTTGGGGAATTCCTCATATAAATCTCCTTCTCTTTTTGGACGCGCTGACCAGATTCCGCATCCCACCAGTATATACAAAAAGGCTATGGATATATTGTGAAGATAAAACCTGAGACCATGAACACTGTCCCTCTATCCCTATTAAACAATATTAGCACAGACCATGGCCAGATCTGTGCTAAGTTTTTATGACGTTAAATAGTATTTCTTATTATTGCTGGGGAGCGGAAGGGGTGGAAATGTTTTGTAATGCTTGTTCCGCCTCGTTTGCATATTGATTTTCCACTGCTAGATCACCTAAAGCAACCATTCCGGTAATTTGTCCATTTTCAACTACTGGCAATCGGCGAATTTGCTGCTGTGCCATTATGTTTGCTGCTTCATGAACATCCATGTCAGGTGTACCTTGTACGATTTGTTGTGCAGTCATTACTTGAGATACTGGTGTTTGTGTACTTTCTCCTTGTGCGGTCGTACGAAGGGTAATATCACGATCCGTGACAATTCCAACCATTTGTCCGCTGTTATTTACTACTGGAATAGCTCCAATATTGTGTTGGCTCATTAATGCCGCAGCTTCTTGGACAGACTGTGTTTCGTTAACTGTAACAACATTTGAAGTCATGATATCTCTTAATTGTGCCATAAAAATCTACCTCCACAAATAATTTTTCCCTTTAATAGGATGGGGAATATTGATGAAATTATTTATAGAATTTTTTTCCATTTAGCAAGGGGGTAGTATCTAGATTAATTGTGTTGACACTATGTAAATGATATAATTGAAAAAAATTTGTGTTGATTACGGAAAAGAGAGGAGGAGAATCTATGAAATTAAAGCTACTCATACTTTTATTAATTACTGCAGTTATACTTACAGGTTGCGGATCTAATGAAATGAGTAAATCTATGACTCTATTGGATCAAAATAAACAAGAAGTTACATTCCCACAAGAGAAACCAGTACTTTTTTTCTTCATCACTACATACACCTGAGGACTTTGCCAAAAGCAACTGGTTCAGTTGCATCAGAATATAGATGTCTTAAATGACTTAGACGTTAATGCATATATTATTAGTGGTGACACTCCAGAACAACAGTTAGAGTTATATACCGCGTTAGAGGAACTTTATGGTGAAAGTCTTCCTTTCATATCGGACCCTGAGTTAGAACTTGTTGAAATGTTTGATATGAAAAATGGAGATGTGGCTTATAGAGGGTATGGAATGTTAGATACAACTGGTAAGGTTGTATTCAACAAAGTTAACGACAACTGGGGAGACCAACTGTCAGAAACAATGGAAGTAATTAATAAAGAGTACAAAAAACTCACTGAAAAATAGAATTAAGCACCGATACCGTAGAGGAAATCTACGGTATTTATTAATTACAGAACGAATTCCTCCACTCGGAATTCGTTCTTTTTATGGTTTCATAAACCATAACAGATCGAGGGCATTTGACTAATTAGGGGAAATATATTATTATGGCAAAATAATATACTTAAAAGCATAAAAGCTTTAAAGTGATAAAGTAAAATTTTAGAAATCTCTAATTCTATTAGAAGAAAAAAGTCATTTGACTGATATATGGTGGGGGAATAAGGTGAAGACAAATCTTACAATTTGGAAAGCAATCATTCCATTACTAGGTTTAATAATTGCTGCAGCATGTTCCATTTTTATTTGGAAAGCAGGTATGAACTTTCCATTAATAATTGGAGTGATTTTAGCAGCCGTAGTCGCAATTAGCTGCGGATGGAGTTGGAATGATATTCAACAAATGATGGTAAATGGAGTAACAAGAGCTTTACCAGCTGTGTTTATTTTATTGGTAATCGGGACGATTATTGGGTCTTGGATAGCGAGTGGTGTTATTCCGACAATGATATATTATGGCATTTCGATTATAGATCCAGCCTGGTTCGTACCAATCGTCGCGCTTGTAACAGGAATTGTTTCTATTACTCTAGGAACATCCTTTACCTCAATTGCCACTGTAGGACTAGCATTCATGGCAATTGGTGAGGGTTTAGGATTTTCACCAGCTTTAGTTGCTGGGGCTGTCATATCTGGTGCATATTTAGGGGATAAGCTATCTCCATTATCAGATACGACCAATATTGCGGCTGCCTTGGTAGATACGGATTTATTTAGTCACATTAAACACATGCTTTGGGATACGATTCCAGCATTTTTGCTATCCCTACTATTATTTTGGGTGTTTGGTAGTTTTGAGGTGTCTAGCACAAGTATTAGCTCTGGAACCATTGAAACTATTATGTCAGGTTTAGATGACGCTTTTGTCATTAACCCTTTATTGTTATTGCTACCGATTTTTACAATCTTTTTAATGATTAAGCGTACTCCTGCGTTGCCGGCATTAATGGGTGTTGGATTATTAGGTGGGGTTTTAGCTGTTTTGGTTCAAGGAACCTCGGTAAGTTCAATTGTTCAATTTATGACCAATGGATTTATGATTGAAACCGGGCTAGGTGAACTTGATTCATTATTAAATCGCGGTGGACTTACTTCAATGCTTGGAACTGTTGGAATGCTTATGATTGCTACTGCCCTCGGTGGTATTTTAGAAGAAACGGGAACATTTGAAGTATTAACAGGTAAGATGATGAAGAAAGTAAAAACCACGGGAGCACTTATCGGTTCTACTCTTTTATCAACATTTGTTGTTGGGTTAGCAAGTGGTGCTCAGTTTTTGGCAATCATTCTACCCGCAAGAACCTTCGTTCAAAAATATAAAGATATGAATATAGATACGAAAAATCTTTCAAGAACAGTTGAATCGATGGGGACTGTCGGAATAAATCTTGTACCTTGGAGTGTACCTGCTGTGTTTGCAACGAGCATTTTAGGGGTCAGTGCATGGGAGTTTATCCCATATGCGTTCTTTATTTATCTTGTTCCGTTAGTAAATCTGCTATTTGGCTACACTGGGTGGACAATTGCTAGGAAGGATTACAGCCAAGAAAAAGAACAGGTACATGTAGAAAGGGACGTTGTATAGTGAGTGAAGTTATATTAAATGTGGTAGGAACTGCACAAGATGGAGGATTGCCACAAGCGAATTGTTTTTGTGAAAACTGTAAAAGGGCAATGGAAGATCCGAGGTTTAAAAGAACCGCCGCATCATTGGCAATTATTTTACCAGAAGAGAATAAATGGCATTTAATTGACGCTACTCCTGATATGCGAGAACAAATGGCACGATTGCAAATGAGATATGGAATGGAATCAAAGCTGATGAGTAGTATTTTTCTATCGCATGCACATATCGGCCATTATCCTGGATTGATGTTTTTAGGGAAAGAAGCGATTAATTCTCGTCAATTACCCGTGATGGCCGGGACAAAAATGAAAAAGGTACTGGAAAGTGATGCGCCATGGAGCCAGTTAATTGCACTTGAAAACATCGTTGTCCAAGAAATCTATAATCAACAACCTGTGAACATTTCTTCGGATGTAACAGTTACTCCGGTTATTGTTCCACATCGAAATGAGTTTTCTGAGACTTTTGCTTTTTGGATTAAAGGTCCGAATAAAAAGGTGTTATTCATTCCAGATATTGATCGTTGGGATGAATGGGATATTGATATTCGTGATGCAGCGAAGGAAGCGGATATTTGTTTACTAGATGGCACTTTTTATTCCTCGCAGGAACTAACAAATATCGGGCGTGATTTTCGGGAAGTTCCTCATCCGCTCATAACAGAGACGATAGATTTGCTCAAAGATGTAGTAGGAGAAACAAAGATTTATTTTACACATTTAAATCATTCAAATCCCGTATTACAAAAAGACGGAGCATTAAGGAAAGAAATCGAGGCAAAAGGTTTTTATATTGCTGATGAAGAGCTTGAATTTAAAATATGATAAACAAAAGATGTTCAAGAAGAGGGATTTTCTTTTTGAACATCTTTTTCTGTAAGAAATAGTGGGAAGCGGGACCTGTCCCGGACCCTACTCCTCTAACCATTTTCCTTCGACGTATTTTCGGTTCATGTCTTTTTTTACTTTTCGATATTCTTTACTTTTGAATATGATGTCAAAATCATAATCGGGTGGGTATAGCTCCTCAGCCGGAATTTTTAACTCCACTCTTTTATAATTAATCGTTCTTTTTTCTCCTTTAATTTGCACAATGTAGTCACCATAATCGTTTGGCCCTTTGTACACAATTCCAGTTTCACCTGTTGCGACGAGGAGGACGTTATCTCCTTGGTTGTAAATCGTTATCTTAGATACAGACTGTTCTTGTTTTCTTTTTCCTACATTACTTCGAGCATATTTATTCACAATGACCTGTTTTTGATAGGAAGGTGATTGTAACTTTTCCTGTGCAATGTTTTGATGAAAATCCTTATGCTCTTGGTACGCCTTTTTATGTGCACGTTCGAGTAGGGAAGGATGCATCCCTAGTTTTGCTGCTATATCGAACGCTTGGCTTTGTCCGCTCTTTCCAAGTAAAAGTCTGTAAGTTGGTTGTAATGTATGGATATCAAACTCCATGGAGCCATTTAAAAAACCTTCCGTTTCATCAGCAAACTTCTTCATTTCACTATAATGGGTAGTTGCAAATAAAGTAGCGCCTTTTTCATATAACTGCTCCAATATGACGATGGCGAGGGACATACCTTCCCTTGGGTCAGTACCAGAACCAAGTTCATCAATTAATACGAGTGACGCATCGTTTGTCGCTCGTAAAATTTCAATAATATTGATCATCCGTGAGCTAAATGTGCTTAAGTTTTGCTCGATGCTTTGGCCATCTCCAATATCGACAAAGATATGTTGGAAGATGGCAAGTTCACTACCCTTTTTAGCGGGAATAGGGAGACCGGATTGTGCCATCAATGTTAAGAGCCCGACCGTTTTTAATGTAACTGTTTTTCCACCAGTGTTTGGGCCCGTAATCACGAGAGCGCGTTCCTTTTCTCCAATCGGAATCGTGAGCGGAATTGCTTTGTTTCCAAGCATCGGATGACGTGCTTCCTTTAGATCAATCCGGAACTCTTCATTGATTGTTGGTATTTCTGCTTGAATCATTTGACTGTACTTAGCTTTAGCGAAGAGAACATCGTAATGATGCATAGTTTCAACAGCAATCTGGATAACCTGTTCATAGGAAAGAAACAGCTGGGTGAGTTCATATAATATCCGCTCTACCTCTGTTTCCTCAGCGATTTTAATGAGCTCAATATCCTCCTGGAGCGTGCTTAATTCAACAGGCTCGATAAAGAGGGTGGAGCCAGAAGCCGAAGTATCTAAGACTGAGCCTTGAATCTTTTTCCGATATTCCTTTTTCACTGCAAGAGCATAACGTCCAGACCGTTCAAAGACGTTCGTTTCTTGCAAGTACGGAGAAATTCTTCCGCTTTTCACTAATGACTGTGCTTTCTCCTTTAATTTTTCTTGTAGAGTGGCAAGGTGTCTTCGCAAATAGTTAAGGTCACTCGATGCATAATCATCCACTCGACCATTCCGTAAACAACGGCTAATTTCTGCTTCCAGCTCTGATACATCCCCGATTGATGAGGCGTACATGCTTACCATCGGACCTACGTATTCCTTATCTTTCATAAATTGCTTTAGCTTTTGACAGTGATCTAGGAACGAGACAATTTGACTAAATTGATCTACTTTTAGAGCCATTCCTTTTTTTGCATGTGTGATGTATTGTCCGATTTGATCCAAAGAGTGGATTGGTATACTTCCACTTATTTTAATGATGTTCATTGCTTCTGAAATTTCATGTAAAGAATGCTCGATTTTCTTTTTGTTTTGTGTCGGACTTAACGAGAGAAGTGTTTCTTTTCCCCTGTTTGTTCTTGCGTATTGTGAGATATCATTTAAAATTTGATAATAACCAAGTGCTTCCATTGTTTGAGTATTCAATGGTAATTCCTCCTTTTTTATGTGTGAAAAATACTTTCATGAGGACTTGTTCACGAGGCCATATACAAAAAGCCGTCATGAACAAAGCGCTCATGACGGCAGAAGATAGACCTTGGGCTTGAAATGTCTAAGATGGTTTTAAACACAAAAAAACCATGACAAACATGCCATAGCAGGATCTATTTTTCATAGCTATGATGCGTGTTCTTAACTTTCTAAAAGAAGCCATAGTAAAATAAACATAGCAATTGCTACGTTTTTGCTTCTTCCAGCTATCCAATTATGGATTAGTTAAGAACCACCGATAACATAAACTCATACTCCATTAGTTAAGGAATTTTTTTACTTACTATTCCTTTATATCCTATGTTCTTTTTAGAAGTCAAGTGCAAGTTGGTTTGAATAATTCAATAAAGATGCATGTTCTTATGAAAAACGTGATATACATGCTAATGTTATGTAGTATTAGTTAAGACTAGTAGTTGTGGTACGTTCAATGCCCAAGTCAAGTGGTGAGAGTTGTAAATAAGTTATCCTATAACAAGGAGAAATCGTTCTATGATTAAATTTGAAAATGTATCTAAAAGATACCCAGATGGAACAGTTGCTGTTGATTCATTATCGTTTGAAATTCAGCAAGGGGAATTTGTGGTCATTATCGGACCAAGTGGTTGCGGGAAAACGACGACTCTAAAAATGATCAATCGGTTAATTCCTCTAACAGATGGTACTATTTTTATGGATGGGAAAAAAATAAGCGAATATGACATCCATGAATTGAGATGGAATATCGGATATGTCCTTCAACAGATTGCCCTTTTTCCGCATATGACAATAGAGGAAAATATTGCGATTGTTCCTGAACTGAAAAAATGGAAAAGGGACAAAATTAAACAACGAATTTCTGAACTTATGGATATGGTTGGTTTAGAATACGAAACATACGCTAACCGAAAACCAAGTGAACTGTCTGGAGGACAACAGCAAAGAGTTGGTGTTATCCGGGCGCTTGCTGCCGATCCGGGGATTATACTAATGGATGAGCCATTTAGTGCCTTGGATCCAATAAGTCGTGAAAAACTTCAAGATGAACTATTAAAGTTAAAGAAAAATCTCAAAAAGACCACTGTTTTTGTCACCCATGATATGAAAGAAGCATTAAAACTAGCAGATCGAATCTGCATAATGAAGGACGGAAAAATTGTTCAAATCGGAACACCACATCAACTGACTTCAAGTCCTTCAAATGATTTTGTGAAAGAATTTGTCCGAGGGAAAAGTGAAAATGAGGATATTGATTTTAATTTGGAAGATTTACTTCAACCGGTAAATGGAAATGAAGTAGAGAAAACCTCTTCTGTTATCGTATCTTCCTCAACTCCAATGAAAGAGATTTTGGATCTCTTATCCCAACATGAACAATTAACGATAGAAAAAGATGGAAACCTAATCGGATATATTGATCGCGGGTCGGTTATGAAGTATCTATCTACAATATTGGAAAAAGGGGGCTGACAAATGAACGATTTTATACAAGAATTTCTGGGAAGAAAAGATCAATTAGTTAGTTCTTTATTAGAACATGTCCAGATTTCTTTTATCGCCCTTTTCTTTGCAGTAATCATTGCGATTCCGCTTGGAATTTATTTAACAAGGCATAAAAAGGTAGCAGAAGGGATAATCGGCATAACATCGGTGATTCAAACCATACCTTCTCTAGCTTTGTTGGGTATCCTGATTCCTTTATTTGGTATTGGACAAGTCCCGGCAATTATCGCTTTAGTTGCCTATGCATTACTACCTATATTGAGAAATACATATACAGGGATTAAAGAAGTTGATTCCTCATTAATTGAAGCGGCCCGCGCGATGGGAATGAACTCAAGAAAAAGATTAATAAGGGTGGAATTTCCGCTAGCAATGCCTGTTATCATGGCCGGGATTCGGACAGCAATGGTGTTAATCGTAGGTACAGCCACACTTGCCGCATTAATTGGCGCTGGAGGGCTTGGGGATATTATTCTTCTAGGAATTGATAGAAATAATACAAATCTGATTTTGCTTGGAGCCATACCAGCCGCACTCCTTGCGATCCTATTTGATTATTTACTAAAAAAGTTTGAAAATCTAACATATAAAAAAGTCCTTATTACCCTTGGTACGATTGGACTATTGGCTTTCGCTATTATCGTCGCTCCGTTTTTTGGACATCAAGATCAAAAAGTTGTGATTGCCGGAAAGCTCGGTTCAGAACCTGAAATATTAATTAATATGTATAAAATCTTAATTGAAGATGAAACAGATTTGCAGGTTGAATTAAAACCAGGTCTGGGCAAAACGTCTTTTGTCTTCAACGCACTTAGATCTGAGGACATCGATATTTATCCGGAGTTTACTGGAACAGCCATTTCAGAGTTTTTAAAAGAAACAGCAAACAGTACAGATCGCCAACAGGTCTATCAACAAGCAAGGGATGGATTATTGGAGCGATTTAATATGGTCTTGCTGAAACCAATGCAGTTTAACAACACATATGCCTTGGCAGTCCCAAATGATTTTGCGGATGAATATGGGCTAGAAACCATTTCCGATTTGAAAGGTATAGAAGATAAAATTAAAGCTGGTTTTACATTGGAATTTTCAGACCGTGAAGATGGGTACCTTGGTATCCAGTCACTATACGGTATTCAGTTCCCCAATCTCGTAACGATGGAGCCGAAATTACGCTATGTAGCAGTCGAATCAGGTGAGATTAATTTAGTTGATGCCTATTCAACTGATAGTGAGCTCCGACAATATCAACTTAAAGTGTTGGAGGATGATCAGCATTTGTTCCCTCCCTACCAAGGGGCTCCATTATTACGTGAAGAAACAGTTAAGAAGTATCCGGAAATCGCAGATGCTTTAAATAAATTATCAGGGAAAATAACGGATGATGAAATGAGAGAAATGAATTTCCTAGTGAATGTAGAAGGATTAAGTCCTTTTGAAGTTGCTAAGGAATATTTGGAAGCACATGGATTAATAAAGTAGGATGCTTTCGCACAGGGGGACACGGGACAGGTTCGTGTCCCCCTATTTTTTTACAAAAAGGTTGTAAATATTTCCTGGGGCAATATACCTATCCCTCTGACACTTAATTAACGGATCTTTTTCTTGTTGTATCCCCGTTCTTCATATGGTTGAAGCTGGTCTAGCCATTTATACTCAAGTTCTAACAAGGCTTCTTTTTCATTAAAATACGGTTCATCTTTCTTTTTGAGTGTTTCTAATATATCAATACTGAATGCACTCGCACCATATTGTCTCCAGTCTTCTTGTAGCTCTTTATTCATAAGTGAGCCTGCCTCTAAACTAAATTTTAACCCATTTAATGTTTTGAAATTTTTGGTGCTACCGATAAATACTTTTCCATTTTGAGTATTTTTTATTTGATAAACACCAGCCTCAATTGGTGTTTCCTTATATTGTTGTTTCAATTCCTTTTTTCGATCCATTGTAGACACTCACTTCCAACTTTATTTTTTCAGCCAATATTGACTCCCATCGGCCTTTCTTTCTAAAAAGCCATAACTAATTAAATATCTCCTAATTAAGACATAATCATCATACATATCCCTTATAACCTGATTAATTTCTTTTTCCGTATAAATCATATCCGTTTCAAATCGCCTTGTTATTTCTCGAAGGATAATCAACCTTTGTTTTTCTTTTGGTGGGAATTTTATTAGTCGTCCATTGATCCCTTCAGGTAAAAACTTTTTAGTGATTTCTTTTTGTTCCTCTTCCGTAATAGCATAGCGATCATCAACCATTGTTGCTGTTTTATGTGGAGGGACAAAAGCTGGCGCATGCTGATCTTTTTCTTTTAAAAGCTCCATAATAGCTAAAAAGGTCCTTGCTTGACGTTCTTTCTCTTTTAATGCAAAACGATGATGCCTAATTGTAGAGGCGCTGCCGATCCCCATCTCAGTCTGAACTTCTTTATCACTTTTGCCCTGATAAAAAAGACGGAGCAGGTGATTCTGATGATCGGTAAGCCCTGTCAGTTTTTTATCAAGCCCAATTAAATAATCAAATACTGATTTGTGGGAGCCTTCAATATGAACACGCATATATCTCTTGGCTTCATAAAAAATTCCCTCATGAGGATAAATGATCCCTTTTTCAATTTTCTCGCCACATAAAAGGCAAAAATATGAGTCTGACTCTTCAATATATCCTTGTTTAAGCTCTTCTAATGACGCATTCCAAAAGCTTTCTGAAATATCCACTATTCAAACACATCCAATCAATGTTTAAAATATAACAAACAAATCATTATATTATTTGGTATTAAAAATATTAACCAAAAAACCACTTGTTGTCAATCAATCAAACAAACAATGCATTTGAATGTTTGTGCATATACAAACAAAATATAAAAATGTCGAATTATAAAAAAGAGATCCTAAATTGTACTTTAATCGAATTGGGGAAATGAGGAAATAAACACTTGATAATTACGTAGCGACTTTGAGCAAACTACCTTTTGAGGGAAGTGTGAAGGGCAAAAGCATTTCCCAAAAGAGGAGGTGGGATAATTGGCTGATAACAAACGAAATCGAGATGATGTCACTGCTGGTGAGGCACTAGGAACGGGTGCAGGTGCCACTGCGGGTGCTGTAGTAGGATCTGTGTTAGGTCCACTTGGTACAGTTGCGGGAGCTATTGCCGGCGGGGCTATGGGAAACAAGGTGGGCGAAGGTGCCGATGAGGCGGTAGAACAAGAGGAAAGATAAAAGTTCTACCTATACTTAATATTGCCGCAACAAATTGATAAGTAATGACATTATGCGAGACTGAATCCAATAAGGGTTCAGTCTTTTCTTCGTTTTTCGGTATGTCCTTAAATCTAACTTCTTCCATTTAAATTTGTGAATAACAAAAAATGACTCCATTTACTTTTTGAAATACGACCAGCGACCTAGGTATTATTTAGTCTCAGGTTGGTTAAACCCATTCATTTTATTTTATATGATGAACACATGATTTCATTATGATGGGGAGAATGATTATGTCAAAAAAGAAGGTGTATATACTCTTAACAGATACAGGTACATTATTTACAAAGTTGATAAAGCTATATACGAAAAAACCATATAACCACGCGTCAATATCCTTTGATTCCGAAATGTCAGAGGTCTATAGTTTTGGAAGAAAGACAGCTAGAAACCCATTTATCGGTGGATTTGTAAAAGAAGATGTGAAGAAAGGATTGTTTAAAAAAGCAGATTGTGCTATCTATTCTTTTACAGTCACAGAAGTTGATATACAAAAGATGAAACGCTATATAAACGAAATTGAAGCACAAAAGGAATATTATCGCTATAATTTATTAGGATTATTTGGGGTTATGTTTAATAAACCATTGAAAAGAAAAAAAGCTTTCTTTTGTTCTCAGTTTGTTGCATCCGTACTGAATGAAGGTGACAGCGTTAATTTTGAAAAACCTCTATCACTTATTGCACCGAATGACTTACAAAAAATATCTAGATTTCATCCTATGTATGAAGGAAAGCTAAACGCTTATTATAATAATCGTGTATGTGAAAAAGTATGTGTTCCTTTCCAATTCATACCTATTGAAAGGTGAATTATGTTTCCTTTAATAAAATGTAAAAAGCACATGCTTTAAATCTGTACCTTTCTCCCTAAGCCTATTGTATTAATGTGACCGATTTGTTATGATTTTAACATCTAAGAAGAAATGGAGGTTTTCCTTGTGACAGCGTCAATTAGATTACGATTCCCATCTTTCATTCGTTAATTAAATACGTTTGAATGCTCTGCCTATTTTCAGAGCAACGGGATTGGTCTGTCTATTTTTAAGGAAACCTATATTTAACGGTTGTTTAAAAGAGGGGACGAGGATTCCCTCTTTTTTGTTGTCTTAAAAATAAGAATGACGTAGAGCGGTACGATGTTTATGGATGTAGGAGTGAACCAAATTTTAAATATTTTATAGAAATGAGTTGTTAGTAAATGAACACTATAGACAATAATCTTAAGGAGAATTGGTTAAAGAATATAGTTCTCTTTTTAAGTAGCCAGTCAATCTCACTTTTTGGATCGTCCTTGGTTCAATACGCCATTATGTGGCACATTACTTTGAAGACGGAATCTGGTTTGATGATGACGTTATATATCATTTGCGGTTTTATTCCAACCTTTATTTTGTCACCCGTTGCAGGGGTATGGGCGGATCGCTATAACCGAAAAATGCTGATTATTTTAGCAGACTCACTTATCGCAATAGCAACTTTAATCCTTGCAATTCTCTTTTTAATGGGATTTGATGCAATCTGGCTGCTTTTTGTGATGGCAGCGGTTCGTGCCTTTGGAACGGGGATTCAAATGCCAGCTGTCGGTGCTATTCTACCGCAAATTGTACCTAAGGATAAACTAACGAAGGTAAACGGAGCAAATGGAAGTATTCAAGCTATAATTATGTTCATTTCCCCGATGGTTAGTGCAGCACTATTAGGGTTCACGTCGATTGAAATGATATTCTTTATTGATGTCATTACGGCAGCAATTGCAATTTTCACACTGCTTGTCTTCTTAAAAATTTCTGTCCATGAGAAGGCAGCTGAAAAACAAACAACAAGCTCCTTTAGTGATTTTAAAAAAGGATTACAATATGTAAATAACCATAGTTTTTTAAAGACATTTTTCCTATTCTTTGCAGTATTCTTTGTATTAATGGCACCAGCAGCATTCTTGACACCATTGCAGGTTACACGTAGTTTTGGTGGTGACGAATGGCGATTAGCAGCAATCGAAATTGCCTTCTCCATTGGCATGATGGTTGGTGGAGGAATAATCGCTTCATGGGGGGGCTTCGATAATAAAATTAAAACGTTGGGGTTCGCAAGTGTAATTATGGGTGTCTGCACATTTGCACTTGGTATTGTTCCGAATTTTTGGGTTTATTTTGCCTTCATGGCTTTATTCGGGGTTGCCATGCCAATTTTTAATACACCGGCAACCGTTTTGTTACAGGAGAAAGTAGAAGAAGATTATTTAGGGCGAGTCTTTGGTGTAATGGGGATGATTTCAACCTCAATGATGCCACTTGGAATGCTAATCTTCGGTCCAATTGCAGATTTCATCAAAATTGAATGGCTGCTAATTGGAACTGGAATATTCATTATCGTACTAGCCGTTTTCCTTGGTCGAAATAAAGTATTACTTGAAGCGGGAAAACCTGCATTAGAAGAATCTTAAATTGTTGAAAACGAGGGACAGACCTAGATATAGGTTTGTCCTTTTTCTTATAGCTCACTACATAATTCAACTTCAATTTTCCTACCTAGCCTATAAATGCCACCTATATTTTAAAGGTTCTTACACAAAATAATATTGGTACCTTACTTTGATTGGAGGGCTATATACATGAACTACACCCAGATACTTTCTTCGTTATTTAAAGTTTTAAGTAGTCAACGTTTCTTTAGAGCTTTTGCAAGAAAAAGAAGAAACAATAAAAGCTGGATACCGATTTCTATCTTAGGTATAACGATTTTAGGGATAGTGGGAGGTAGGAATCAAAAACTAAGACAACCACTACAAAATGGATATAAAAAAGTGAGTAAAACAGTAATTAATAAATTCCAAGCAAACAAAAATCCATTTCAAACTAATTTCAATATGGCAACTGAAATTGCTGAAGAACTTAATCCAGATACCTTAGGTATAAAGAATAGAGACGATATGTAGATGGTAGGGACGCAGGGACAGGTACCGCGTCCCCACCATTTTTTTATAGGTTTAAAAGATCAAACATTATCTATTTTTTATTATTTTTTTGGGAGCTCGAGATTTGCTTCCACTTTGCTTTTTCTGCTATTGCAGCACGCCGATTGCTTTTTCTTTCTAAAAAGGCGAGCTCCTTTTGCAGCTTTACATAGCTTGCGTATCTGCCTTCATCCAACCTACCTTCAGTAAGTGCCTCCTGGACAGCACATCCAGGCTCCTTCATATGTGAGCAATCTCTGAAGCGGCAGTTTTCGAATAGTTCTTCTATATCGGAAAAGCTTTGATGAAAACCCTCATTAGCATCCCAAAGCTGTAGCTCGCGCATCCCAGGTGTATCCACTAAAATTCCACCACTATCTAAGACTATTAGTTCTCGATGAGTCGTTGTATGCCGTCCGCGACCATCATCTTCGCGAATCGTTTGGACATCTTGTTTATCCTTGCCTAACAAAGCGTTGGTGATTGTTGATTTTCCAACACCTGAGGATCCGAGTAATGCAATCGTCTTCCCTTCGCATATATAAGGGGTAAGTTGCTCCATCCCGATATTTTGTTCAGCACTTATGGCGTGGGTTGGCACGCCAAATGCGACAGACTCAACCTGTTGAATCTTTTCCTGCACATCATCACATAAATCAGCTTTGCTTAAAATGATCACCGGATTTGCTCCGCTTTCCCAGGCCGTTAACACATATCTTTCAATCCGACGAAGATTGAAGTCAGCATTTAATGCATTAACGAGGAAAATTGTATCAACGTTTGCGGCCACGATTTGTTCCTCAGTTGTTCCTCCGGCAGCCTTCCTGGAAAACTTACTTTTTCGAGGCAAAATACCATGAATCGTTGCTTTTTGTTCATGCTGTCTTGCACTAATCACAACCCAATCCCCTACAGCCGGAAAATCCTGACGTTCTAATGCTTGAAACCTTAGTTTGCCGGACACCTCCGCCATTAGCTCGCCATGTTCAGATAAAACCCGATATAGCCTTTTATGCTCTAATGCAACTCTTGCAACTTCGAATCCTTGTTGTTTGTATTCTTCAAAAGTCTCTTCAAAATATGAATTCCATCCTAATATTTGTAAATTCAATTGTAACGCCTCCAATTTTAATGTAAAAAAAATAAACCGCATCGAATACGGTTTATTTCAATTGAAAAAATTCATTCAATAAATAAAAAACCATCGACTGATAAATGGCAGCCCATGGTTGTGAATGAACAAATAATAAAATGGATTATGCTACAATCTTACAAATGTCAAGACTCACAAATTCCCACGGGCTGTACTATGAAATTTAGTTTATAAACATTTAGAATTCTTTTCATGATACACACCCCCTTATGGGAAATTTTTGTAACTTACAATAATATTGTAAATGCTTTCTTTTCTATTGTAAAGAGTTTTTGTAGTGGCGTAGGGTCAGGTACCGTGTCCCACCATTTTTTTTGCAAATAATAATATTTAGGATGATGTATACCTGGGACGATGGACCTGTCCCTCTGTCTCGATGTAAATAGTGCATCGGGCTTATTTATTGTGAAAAATTCGTTTAGTTTATGAAGATAAATTACGGTTATTCAATCCTATGTAAATGTTTGTCAATAATCTGTAAATCCGCTTTTTTTGAGTACTAATTGTGGTTTAATGATTTTGTAATTAGGAAGGAGGTTTGGCATGAGTCAGGTTGAATTGGCTGACATCTCTAAATCATACGATAAACAAAAGGATGTATTGGATGGTATTAATGTTTCGATTGAGGAAGGTGAGTTTTTCGTACTTGTTGGTCCTTCTGGTTCTGGGAAGAGTACGTTGCTTCGAATGATAGCAGGACTTGAAGAAATTTCTGGGGGGATATTGAAGATCAAAAATGAAGTAGTGAATCATCTCCCACCGAAAAATCGGGATTTATCCATGGTCTTTCAAAATTACGCATTATATCCACATTTAACGGTTGAACAAAATATTTTGTTTGGATTAAAAGCGAGAAAAGTGGATAAACAAGAACAGCAGAGAAGGCTTAAAGAGGCAGCAGAAATGCTAGGCTTAAGCGAATTATTGAAGCGGAAACCAAGGGAGCTTTCCGGAGGTCAAAGACAACGGGTCGCACTTGGACGGTCAGTTGTAAGTCATGCCCCATTATGCTTAATGGATGAGCCACTCTCTAATTTGGATGCAAAGCTTCGTGCAAATATGCGGGTTCAAATACGTAGATTGCAAAAACGCTTGGGGCTAACCATGATCTATGTTACTCATGACCAAGTCGAAGCGATGACGATGGGTGACCGAATTATGGTCTTAAATGAAGGTAAGATTCAACAAGTTGGTAAACCGATTACCTTATATAATGAACCAGAAAATTTATTTGTTGCGTCTTTTATCGGTTCACCAAAAATGAATTTAGGGAAGGCTGTATTTTCGGAGGATGGTACACAGCTCATAATAGAAAATCAATTACATATATCATTTGATCCAATGATTGTAAAGGATGTGCGGAGAGATCGGAACTTAGTTGTTGGTATTCGAGCAGAGCATTTATTTTCAGGCTTTGAAAGTGAAGATCACATTACATATTTGGAGGCAGTGAATATTGAACAATTAGGAAATGAAACATCCATTGCTTTTGATGTTGGTTCAGAATTATGGACGGCAAAATGGCCAGGACAGTGGAATATCCAATTTGGACAAAGTGTGCCTGTGCAAATTTTACCCCAATACATACTGTTCTTTGATGGAGATACAGGTAAGTTACTTAAATCTGCTGAACTTGGGAAGCAACAAGAGGTTTTAGCGATATGAGTATGCTAAGTCCTATCATTGAAAACAAAGAAACCTTTTCAGTTCAAATTGAAAAAGCAAAAAAACAAAAACGGATGACTAGTTTGCTTAAAGGAATTCTATTTTTATTACCATCGATTGTATTGTTTAGTGTTTTCGTGTTTTACCCCTTGTTTAAGACAATGTATCTAAGTTTCTTTTTGACAGATGCAAAGGGAGCAACAACCGTATTTGTTGGGTTGGAAAACTATCTGTATATGTTTTCAGATCCTATTTTTCTAAAAAGCTTTAAAAATACTTTTTTGTTTGTAATTTATACGGTACCTGCAACGGTGGTTATTAGTTTGTTTCTAGCCGTTATTTCCAATGAAAAACTAAAGGGTATTGGCTTTTTTAGGACCATTTTCACCTCAACCATGGGCGTATCGGTTGCTGCTGCTTCCGTATTTTGGCTGTACTTATTCAACCCGACAATGGGGTTATTAAACCAAATACTTAAAAGTTTTGGAGCAGAGTCGATTGGCTGGCTCACAGATCCAAAATGGGCAATGATCGCGATTGCGATTACTACGATTTGGATGAATATTGGGTTCACATTCTTAATTTTGTTAGGTGGATTACAGTCCATCGACACTTCTTTATATGAAAGTGCTGATATTGAGGGCTCAGGTTATTTTTATAAGTTTAGAAGAATTACGGTTCCAATGCTTTCACCGACCTTATTCTTTGTGATTACCGTCTCCATTATCAATTCGTTCCAAACATTTGGGCAAATTGATATTTTAACCCAAGGTGGACCAGCGAATGAAACGAATTTGATTGTGTATTCCATTTACCGTGAAGCATTTGTGAATTATCAGTTCGGCTCAGCTAGTGCCCAGGCAATCGTGTTATTCATTCTTATTTTATTGATGACTGCACTGCAATTTAAGCTGGGTGAGAGGAGGGTCCACTATCAATGAAGGTGCCATTGGGAAGAAAAGTAATCTTCTATCTATTATTGATCGTTTCAGCGATTCTAATTGCCGGACCGGCGGTAATGGCGATTGTCATGAGTTTCATGACGAACCAAGATATTTTAACGGCCAGTTTGCCGACCACACTAACAGTAGATAATTATGTTGCAGCTTTTGAACGATTTCCTTTAATTCAATATTTGATTAATAGTTTTGTAGTGTCGATTGTGATTATGCTTGGACAATTGGCATTATCCAGTCTAGCTGCCTATGCCTTTGTATTTTTAGAGTTTAGGGGAAGAGATGTTTTATTTTATCTTTTTATTGCGACAATGATGGTTCCTTTTGAGGCGTCCATTATTCCAAACTTTCATATTATCCGTGATTTAGGTTGGCTTGATAGTTATGCTGGGCTAACGATTCCATTTTTTGCAACAACCTTTGGAACATTTTTGTTACGTCAGAACTTTAAACAAATACCTAAAGAATTAAGGGAAGCAAGCCAAATTGCAGGAATTGGTGATTTCAAATTTTACTTAACAGTCGTATTACCTGTAACAAAGACAAGCTTAGTTACATTAGGCATATATGGATTTTTAACATCGTGGAATATGTATCTTTGGCCACTATTAGCCACCACCAACGATACGGTTCGTACGGTACAAATTGGCTTAAAGCAATTACAGACACAGGAACAATTAAATGATTGGGGCGTTATTATGGCAGGCGCAGTTATCGTGATTATCCCAACATTAATTTTACTTTTCTTAGGACAAAAGAAGCTACAAACAGGTTTAACAGAGGGCGCTGTAAAATAACAGATTCCTCGACAATATCATAAAAGGGAGCGAGAAAAAATGAAAAAAATACTGATGTTTCTTGCAGTAGGTTTGCTTTTACTATTGGCAGCTTGTGGAGGAGATTCTACTTCTGGAGATAGCTCCAATAACACGAATTCAGGTAAAAGCTCAGATTCTAAAGAAAATAGTGAGCAACAGGTTGTGACATTCTGGCACTCTATGGGTGGTGCGGGTCAAGAAGCATTAAATAGTATTGTTGATGACTTCAATAATTCACAGGAAAAGATTCAAGTAAATGCGGAATACCAAGGTACCTATGATGAATCATTAACAAAATTTAATGCCGTTGCGGGTACTGATAGTGCACCAACAATGATTCAAACTTTCGAAATTGGAACGATGTCTATGATCAATAGTGGAAATATCAAACCGATTCAGGAATTAGTAGATGCTGATGATTACGATATGAGTGGATTAGAAGAAAACATTATTAATTACTATTCATTAGACGGAACATTTTATTCTATGCCGTTTAACTCGTCTACACCAGTTATGTATTATAACAAGGATGCCTTTACTGCGGCTGGTTTAGACCCAGAAACACCACCAGCAACATATGAGGAAGTAGAAGCAGCAGGTAAAGCAATTGCTAAATCGAATCCAGAAATGAAAGGCTTCGCTTTGCAAGCATATGGTTGGTTATGGGAGCAATTATTAGCAAACCAAGGTGCTTTACTACTGAACAATGACAATGGTCGTTCAGATACACCAACTGAAATTGGCTGGACAGAAGAAGAAGGAAAGTCCATTTTTGAATGGGTTAAACGAATGGTTGATGACGGTACATTTGCGAATTATGGAACAAATGGAGATAACATGGTTGCTGGATTCTTAGCAGGAGATGTGGCTATGTTCTTACAATCTTCAGCAAGTGCAAGGGATGTTATCGATAATGCTCCATTTGAAGTAGGGATTGCATTCCTTCCACACCCTGAAGATAAGGAACGTGAAGGGGTCGTAATTGGTGGAGCTAGTCTATGGATGATTGATGAAAAACCAGAAGCAGAAACAAAAGCAGCATGGGAATTTATGAAATATTTACAGACTCCAGAGGTTCAAGCTAAATGGCATGTTGGTACAGGCTACTTTGCCATCAACCCAAATGCATACGAGGAACAATTGGTAATTGATGCGCATGCTGAAAAGCCACAATTACAAGTAACAGTAGAACAATTACAAGCAACTAAATCATCTTTTGCGACACAAGGTGCTCTAATGGATATGCTTCCACAAGGAAGAAAAGTGATGGAAACAGCACTTGAATCAGTATACAATGGCGGCTCTGTAGATGAAGCCTATACTACAGCAGTAGACCAATTTAACAAAGCAATCGAACAAGCAAACAAAGCAAGAGCAAAATAATCGATTGGGACACGGGGACAGGTACCGTGTCCCACCATTTTTTTACAATAAGGATACCAATAATAGTGTTGATGCCATGCTTTTCTTTCGTTTCAAAATTCTTTTATACAATATTGCAAGGAAGGGAAGGTTATCGATGACAAAAATTTATGGGCACCGTGGAGCAAAGGGGATTTATCCAGAGAATACGTTACTCAGTTTCAAAAAAGCAATTGAACAGGGTGTTGATGGATTGGAATTAGACGTCCATTTGACAAAGGATGGGGAAGTTGTTGTGATTCATGATGAAACCCTTGATCGGACAACAAATGGAGCGGGATGGATTAAAGACTTGAACTTGGCTGAAATCAAAGAATATAGTGCTGGAAAACCGTTTGTTCACTTTAATGAATATGAACAGGATTGGGATAAAGAACAGGTTCCAACACTAGAAGAGGTTTTAAAATTATTGGCTCCGTATGATGTTGAACTTAATATCGAATTAAAAACCAGTTTAGTACCTTATGAAGGAATTGAGGAGAAGATTCTAAAAACCGTTGAACAGTATGGGGAAAATAGGAATGTTATTTATTCTTCGTTCCATTTACCATCGATTTTGCGAATGAAGCAGCTTAATTCAAGTGTGAAAATAGCTTGGTTACTAAATGATGGCATCGCCCTTCCTTACGATTATATCAATGTATTAGATTTAGAGTCTTTACATTTAAACAAAACCATTCTCTTACCGAAGCAAGAAATATTTCAACAGCTACTACAATTTAACAAACAATTCCCGATGTACCTACCAATAGAAATTCTCAATTACCTCAACAAGAGAGCAAATGAGGACAACAATTCAGGTTTGCAAGTGCTTTACGATAAGGTAAGAGTCTGGACTGTCAATGAACCAGATGAAATTGAAAGATTACTTAGATTGCAAGTCGGAGCGATTATAACTGATTTTCCCGATAAGGCAATACGTATAAGAAATGAACAGATGAAGTTAGTTTAAGGGGTTAATGGGACGCGGGGACTGCGTCCTATTATTTTTTAAAAATAATTCCTGGGACGATGAACCTGCCGCTCTGTCCCGTTCTTTACTTTACTTTACTCTAAATCCAAGAAATGTTAATACAAGGTTAATACTAGATGCTTACAATGGGGGTATAAATGATTAGGAGGAAAGTTACATGATTAAAAAGCCGTATGAATTAACGCAGTCTCAAAAGATGATGGTCTTTATTTTATCTATGTGTCTTTACGGGTTAAGCAACATGTTTACAGAATTGGTTCCTTCATTAAACCTTGGTCCAATTGAATTGCAGATTGACGCTTTTGCATTTATACCTTTAACATTATGTATTTTATTCCATCCGCTTTATGCTGCAATTGGTGCATCAACGGGTGAAATTATTTTTGGCGAACTCATGCTTGGACAATTTGGTGGGATCGGAGAAATTGAAAAATTCATTCTGTTTTCTCTTGGAATGGCAATCGGCGGAATGCTGGTTCGCGACCCTAAAAATATAAAGCAGGTAGGATTTGCGGCGATCACAGGCTATGGTATTTTTCTTGTAATTGCCACATTGGTAGATATCTTAAAGGTAGTTATCGGGGTAGAGGATTTCGAAGCAGTTGAAGGCTTAGCTGAGAGTATTTTCGTTGTTGAAGGCGTAGAATTTCTAACGGATTTAATCTTTACTGGAACATTATTTGTTTTACTACCAACGATGTACCTTGTTCCAAGATTATATGGAAAAATTGAACCATTATTAGGGATGAAGCCTCGTACAAGTCAAGTTCGTATTTCTGCAGGAAAGGTATTTACACCGAAGTTAATCATTACAAGCATTTTATTAGCGGCTGTAGCTTTCGGTGCGGAAACACTAAGTGAAATGGATATTGAATTTGCTGTCTGGGAGCCAGAGTTTGTTGATTTATATGGTGACAAGGTGATTTGGATTGTGATCGGTGTTGCTGCTGTTTTCTCATTGGCCATCATTTTATTTTTACTAAAAAAGGGCAAAGAAACGAAGGCTGATGAGGATATCAACCGTGCAGGCTAACCCATTAGTTGAGATTCAGAATGTAAGCTTCCAATATCCTGGTAGTGATAAAAAAGTGTTGAATAATGCTTCCTTAACGATAGATGAAGGGGAGTTCGTCGCGATTATCGGTGGAAATGGTTCAGGAAAATCAACACTTTGCAAAACAATCAATGGACTTATCCCCCGATTTTTTGTAGGTGAATTTACCGGTAGTGTCATCGTAAATGGATTAGATCCAACTGAACATGATGTGGCGGAGCTTTCAAAAATAATTGGGTATGTGTATCAGGACTTTGAGAATCAATTATTACGCCCGACAGTGATCGATGATGCTTCATTTGCCCCATTAAATTATGGGTTAACGGATTTTAAAGAGCGTGGAAAATGGGCCTTAGAAGTTACAGGTCTCTCTGATGTAAGTGATGAGTTTACATGGCAATTAAGTGGAGGGAAAAAGCATTTACTTGCTTTAGCCGGTGCAATTGCGATGAAACCAAAAATACTCATTGTTGATGAGCCTGTTTCACAGCTTGATCCTCAGCATGCTACGCAAATATATGATGTGCTAAAGCATTTAAATGAAGTATATGGAGTAACGATTATCACCATTGAACACCATGCCGAATTTATTGCGAATTATTGCAGCAAGGTCGTCTTAATGGATAAAGGAAAAGTATTTTGGAAAAAGAATGTCCGAGATGCTCTATCGAGTGTAGAAGATTTAATATCCCGACAAATTTATCCACCACAGGTCACCTTAGCCGCTTATCGTCTACATCAAAACGCTGACTACCCGATTACATTGGAAGAGGCGGTGGATTATTTTAGAGGTAATACGCCTAGTTATGTAGAAACATTTACGGCGGAACAAGAGACTAAAGAGGCTGTTCTATCTTTGCGTGATATAACAGTTCATTATCGTACCATTCGTAAACAAAAAAAAGCAGCATTAAGAGGGATTTCTACTACATTTTGCAAGGGAGATAAACTTGCATTAGTCGGGAACAATGGCTCTGGTAAATCAACTCTCCTAAAGGTGATCAGCGGGATTGTCAAACTTACAGAAGGAGAGTTGGAGTTTTCTAATCTTCCTATCAAGAAATACACACCTGAAATTCTATCGAATCATGTAGCATATATCTATCAAAATCCTGAAGAGATGTTTATCGATGATAGTGTTCGGAAGGAAGTTGAATATTATTTGAAGGCAAGAAAAATACAGGATTATTCAGAACAAGTGGATCAGATTTTGGCTGATTTCGATTTAACTGACCTTCAGGATAGAGATGCTCGATTACTAAGCGGTGGTCAACAACGACGTGTATCCTTGGCGATAGGTGTAGCGATGAGTCCATCAATCATTATTTTAGATGAGCCAACTGCGAATTTAGATATTGCCACGAAAAATAATGTAATCACGATGCTTAAGAAGCTAGAAAAGAAAGTTGACACGATTATTATTGCTACTCATGATATGCAGCTCGTTGCAGAATGGGCAAATCGCATTCTTGTCATGCATGATGGTGAATTAATCAAAGAAGGCTCAACGGCAGACATATTTGGAAATGAAGATATTTTGAATCGTGCTGGTTTAGTCGTTCCACAGATAGTTTCTCTAAGTAATCAACTCCAAATTCCATTACATTTAACCGTCGATTCCTTTGTGGAATGCTGGGATTTTGCAGAAGAACGAGGTGAATTAGTTGGAAATGGATAAGTTTTTCCAAGATAAGCTTTCCTTGGAATATATTAAACATGAACTTGTGAAAACAGCCTATAGTGTTGAAGACAATCTATTAACTAGGCTTGACCCACGCGTGCTACTCATTTGGTATTGTTATTTTGCAATTGTGCCGTGGTTTATTTATAGCCATATTATTTTAATTGGATATTTTTGTTTTATGGTGTTCCTTACCTATAAAGCTAAGGTAAGTCCGCTGATTATTACAGTACTTGTATTAGGGCTAATTGGGGAAGTAGGGCTCTTGTTTCTTATTTCTTTATTATTTGGAGGTAATTTTGCGGCGTTGCTCCCAATGTTTTGGTTAAGTATTAAACTAGCATCTATTTCTCTAGCAAGTGTTTCTGTTTTTAGTAGTATGAATCCAGAACGTTTTAGTGATGCACTACTGAGACTAGGGTTCCCTGACAAACTTTCATTCAGTATTGCTTATGGGTACCGTATTTTACCCACTTTATTTGAAGAGTTTCAACAAATCATTCTTTCCTATCGACTTAGAGGAAAGGCGCCTGAACGGAGTGGAATCCTATATTGGCGTAAGATTGTGTATTTCTTATTCATCTTTATTCGTTCCTTTTATCCATTAATCTTGAACACAGCAAAGCGTTCGAGAACAACAGTAGAAGCATTAGAAACAAAAGGCTTTACATATGGAACGAATAATCACAAACTCATTCAATTAAAAACGAGTTATTTAAAAACAACCTATAATGATTATGCCTTTATATTGATTACCTTTTTTTATTTGATCATAGTGCATAGCTTACATTTTGTTTTATAAAGGAGTGCGTAAAAGTGAGATTTGACTTTCATACACATGGAAAACTATCAAAGGGATTTGACTTTTCAATTGATTACTATATAAATATGGCGAAGCATGCACTTGATAGTGGGCTAGATGCCGTAGCGTTAACAGAACATTTTAATACAAAAAATTTTCATGAGGTTTATGATACGTTAGATGAAAGCTTTCCTTATGAGGATGGCTATTACAACGTTTTAGGGTTAAAGGTCTTTCCGGGAATGGAGGTAGATATCCAAGAGGTTGGTCATATCTTATGTATTGGTGATCGTGCTGATGTGAGGGCCTTACGTGAGAGCTTAGACAACTATACCGAGGAAGGCAGATTTGTTCCGTTTGAAAAATTATTAAACTTTATATCTATGTATGACATGCTGGTCATTGGTGCTCATCCTTTTAGACCAAGTACACCATTGCTTGGTTTAGAACCGTCTTTACTTGAGCAGCTGGATGCTTTCGATTTAAATGGGAAGGATTTACACAAGCGTGGAATTGATGAAAATATAAGCGATGTTTTCTCATTTGCCGAGGAGCTTAACAAACCAGTTGTAGGTGGAAGTGACACGCATCATTACAAGCAATTTGGTGCGGTCTATACAGAACTCGAAAAACCATGCTCAAACATTAAAGAATTAAAACAGATCATTTTAAACGGAGAATTCACAGTTGAAATTGCTGAAGACTTGCACGAAAGAGTCTCAGAAGCCGTGCGTTTAAAAAAGATAGAAAAAGCGAAATTAGAAATCGAAAATGTGAAGTAAGAGTGAGGGACGTGGTTAAAGGCTGCGTCTCTCTTTTTTTAGGGACGAGGGGACAGGTTCAATCCTTTGAGACCCTCTCACTTATGAATTTCCCTTCATCTCCATAAATCATCCGGACTTCATTCCATGGGTCAGAGGGATAGATTAAATTTTTATTTTTGTGAATTATGTGTTATATTTAAAAAATATTTTCAAATAACTGTACTGTTTCCAGCATGAGGAAGTCGATGCAGCAAAGTTTATCTTGATATTTCAGAAAAGGGGGAATAATTGAATTGTTTAACTTTATTCAGGAGAAATCCTCTACAATAAGAGGAGGATGAATGCAGAATGAGTAAACAGTTCAGTGGGGGTCCAAACCCCGACTGAATAAAGTTAAAGCCTCCGGCGGATGCCACGATTTTTCAATGGTAGTTTTTCGAGCAGTAAGATTAAAGACTAAAAACGCCACATCCTGATGTCTTCGTCTT